>NZ_JBIRGD010000007.1:0-349261 GCF_044327805.1 Streptomyces sp. NPDC018019
TTGGGAAAGGAGACATCGTCGACCACCCACACCTCCGGCCGGACCACCTCGCACAACCGCCGGGCGATCCGCCGCCGCACCGGCTCCCACTCCCACGGCGACTGGTTCACGAACTGCTGCAGGGCCTGCATGTTCCCGTCCGGCAGCCGCGCGGCCATCGGCTGGATCGACTTGCGCCGCCCGTCCAGCATCAGCCCCCGCAGATAACACTCACCCCACCGCCGCTGATCCCGCCGCGGCAGCGAACCGAACACCTCGGCAACGAACTCCGCCAACTCGCCCCGGAGCCGTTCCACCTCCCCGAGCCTCATACCTGCCAGCATGCTCCTGGTCAGCCACGATCGGCAGAGCTAACGAAGCACTACTAGGCCGTGTCTTTCGGATCATCCTGGGCCCGCGGCGCCTGGCACGGCACCTCGCGGCGTTGTCGCATCACCCACGGACACCCGGTCCGAGGGCCATGCTCCGCCTTGCGATGCACCGCACCAGACGCCGCGGGCTGCTCCAGGCTGATCCGAAAGACACGACCTAGCCGCAGCAGCCGCCTCCGCAGCAGCCGCCCCCGCCGCCGCTGGGGGCCGGGGCTGCTGCGGTGCCGCCGACGGCGACCGTGGACAGCAGCTTGACCGTGTCCTCGTGCCCGTCCGGGCAGGTGGCCGGGGCGGAGGACTCGGCCATCGGACGGTTCAGCTCGAAGGTGGAGCCACAGGAACGGCAGCGGTATTCGTAACGAGGCATGGCCACAGATTAGCCCGCGAACGGGAGAAAGGGGGTGGCACATGGTGGGCGGACGGTGCGGGTCAGCGTACGACCGTGCCGGGAGGTGCGCCGAGCAGATGCAGTTCGGCCCGGGTGGGGGCGCCTTCCCAGTCGCCGGAGGAGGCGACCGCGAAAGAGCCGGTGATCACGGCCCGTTCGAGGCGCCCGGCGACGCCTTCGTCGTCCAGCAGCGCGGAGAGGTAGCCCGCCACGAAAGCGTCACCGGCGCCCACCGCGTCCACGGCCCGTACGGGTACGGCGGGCTGGTGCAGCGAGCCGTCACCGAAGAGGGGCTTCGGGTGCGTGTAGGAGGTGGCGCCGTCCGGGCCGAGTTTGACGACGACCTCGTCGACCCCGGCGGCCAGCAGCTGTCGGGCCTGGGCGGCGATGTCAGACGGGGAACCCGGTGGGAGACACAGGAGGAGTTCGTCGGCCGAGGCGATCAGGACGTCAACGTACGGGATCCAGTCCCGCAGGACCGCCGATGCCTGGCCGGCCGTCCACAGCCGGGAGCGGTGGTTCACATCGAGGCACACCAGCGTTCCGTGGTCCCGGGCCAGGCGCAGGGCGTGCGCAGATGCGGCGCGGGCCGTGGGGCTCAGCGCCGGCGTGATGCCGGTCAGGTGCAGCACCTGGGGTGCGACGGTGGCGAAGGCCCGGTCGAGTATGTCCGGCGTCAGTCGCGAGCCTGCCGAGTCCGTGCGGTAGTAGTGCACGCGTGTCACGTCCGGCAGTCGCGGCTCGAAGAGGATCAGACCGGTCGGGGCGTCCGGATCGACCGAAGCCGCGGAGACGTCCACGCCTTCGGCTCGCAGGGTACGCAGCACGAGCCGACCGGCCTCGTCGTCACCGACCGCGCCCGCCCAGCGGACGGCGTGGCCGAGCCGGGCCAGGCCGATCGCGACGTTGCTCTCGGCGCCCGCGATGGAGACGTTCATCGTGCCGCCCAGTTTGAGCGGGCCGCTGCCGCGCAGCGCGATCATGGTCTCGCCGAAGGTGAGCACGCTGCCACCCGCGACGGTGCCCGGCCCTGCGGTGGGGCTCACCATTCGGCGAACGAGCCGTCCGCGTGGCGCCAGACGGGGTTGCGCCAGGTGTGGCCCTTCTTGTCGGCGGCGCGTACGGCCGGCTCGTCGATCGTGACGCCCAGCCCCGGGCGGTCGGTGCGCGTGAGGGAGCCGCCCTGGAAGCGGAAGGGTTCGCGGTCGGCGACGTAGTCGAGCACTTCGGCGTCCTGGTTGTAGTGGATGCCGATGGACTGTTCCTGGATGAGGAAATTGGGGGTGGTGAAAGCGATTTGGAGACTGGCGGCGAGCGCGATCGGGCCGAGGGGGCAGTGCGGGGCGAGCTGGGCTCCGTAGGTCTCCGCGAGTGAGGCGATCCGGCGTAGTTCGGAGATGCCGCCCGCGTGGGAGATGTCCGGCTGGAGGATGGCGACGCCGGCCTGGAGAGGGGCCAGGAACTCCTGGCGGGTGAAGAGCCGTTCGCCGAGGGCAAGGGGGATGTTGGAGGCGTTGACCAGGTCGGGAAGGGTGTGCGGGTATTCGCCGAGGACCGGTTCCTCGACGAACATCGGGGCGTACTCGGCGAGCAGGGGCAGCAGGCGCCGGGCGTTGGCGGGGGAGACGCGGCCGTGGAAGTCGAGACCGAAGTCCCGCTCGTCGCCCAGGACGTCGCGGGCGGTCTCGGCGCGGCGCAGGCAGTCGCGTACTTCGGCGCGGGTGGCGACCGGGGGCATCGGCCCGCAGCCGTTCATCTTGACGGCGGTGAAGCCCGCCTCGATCTGGGCGGTCAGCGCGTCCCGTATCTCGCCCGGTTCGTCACCGCCGATCCAGGAGTACGCGCGGACGCGATCCCGTACGGGGCCGCCGAGGAGTTGGTGGACGGGTACGCCGTACTGCTTGCCCTTGATGTCCCACAGGGCCTGGTCCAGCCCGGCGACGGCGGAGGAGAGTACCGGTCCGCCGCGGTAGAAGCCGCCTTTGGTCATCACCTGCCAGTGGTCCTCGATACGGGACGGGTCCTGGCCGAGGAGGTATTCGGACAGGACCTGGACGGCGGCACGTACCGGCTCGGCCCGGCCCTCGACCACCGGCTCGCCCCAGCCGACGAGGCCGGCGTCGGTTTCCACGCGGACGAACATCCAGCGGGGCGGGGCCAGGAACGTTTCGACTCGGCTGATCTTCACTGGTCGCTGCCCTTTCGCCGGGTGCCGAGTGCCGAACGTGTGTCGAACCTGTGGTGCCGGGGAGGGGAATCGGTTGCCAGATGCGTTGCCGGTTGTCGGGTGTGGAACGCCGGTCATCGGTGATCAGTGATCAGTGATCAGTGATCGGTCATCGGTTGTTGGCTGATGCCTGGCGGCTGCCTGCTGGTGAGGGCTGCCGCTGGGCAGAGGCTGGCATGGGGAGGCGGGGGTTAGCAATCGGCCGGGCGGGGGCGGTTAGGGGCGTCGTGACGGGTGGTTGGCCGGCTACATGGCGTGCCGGCGGCGGTGTTTCGGGGCGCGGTGGCGGGGTCGGTTGCTTTCGGGGACCTCGTGGCGAGGTGCTGCGTGCGCGCCCGTCCGAGGCGGCAGGGGACGTGCCGCTCGCTGTGCGGCTTCCGGGTGCCGGGCGCGCCAGTACGGGTTGTCATGTGCCAGGCCGCCGGAGACGCGTCCGTACATGCCGAAGACCAGGAGCATCAGGCCGACGACGAAGCTGAACAGGACGTTCTGGAGACGGAAGGCCAGGTAGTTGAAGCCGGTCTCCAGGATGGCGAGATTGACGAAGCCGCTGAGCAGGAAGGCGATGCCGAGCACGATGTTGAGCGTCGAGGCGAAGTTCCCGCCGATCACCATGCCGCCGAAGAGCACCAGACCCACGATGATCGACAGCACGCTCAGGGCGCCGTTGGTGTTCAGGCCGGCGACGGTGTCACCGCCCGTGTCGAAGAACCCGATCTTGTCGATCAGGCCGAGAATGCCGAAAGCGACGAGTACCAGTCCCATCAGACCGGCGCCGAAACGATAAACCGTGCTGAGCCGGTGATCGACGGGCAGGTGTTCGTCGAGTCGCGTGTGCCGCACTTTGCCGCGCAGCGTCCGGGAAGGCCCGTGCAGAGCCTGGCCAGCGTCCATGTCCGGCCTCCTTCACGCAGATGAGCCGCCTGGACCGTGCCTGACTCCAGCATCCGCCTGTCCGCGGTGTCATGCCAACGTGCCGGGTCAGCGGGGTCCGGGGCTCGGTGCCTGTCGTGCCGCTGTCCTGGCCTCGGCGCTCCGCTCGTGGCGGCTCGTCGCTGGGACGCCCCTCCGGTTGTGGCGGGGCGGCCGGACTGCGGCCCTGATCGCCCCGCCACCCCGGACAACACATGGCCGCTCCGGCCAGCACGACCGTTGGCCAATTGCTCCGCCGTCCCGCGCGCTCCCCCGGTCCCCTGACGGCTGGTCCCGCCCTACCGAATGCTGCGCGTAGCGGTCGGGGTCCGGTCAGCCGGACGTACCGCCACCCCGTTCGTCGCGGATTTCCTGTACGACTCGGGCCGCGGTCTGTCGTACCGCTTCCGTTTCGGTCAGAAAGTGCCACCAGTCCGGGTGACGGCCCTCCAGGCCGGCGATCGCGCGTTCCAAGCGCGCGACCGCGTCGTCCAGTGGCCGGGCGTGCCGCGGGTCGGGCGTACTGCGGCCGGCCATCGCCAGCCGCTGCGCGTCCCGTACCGCGAAGCGCGTACGCTCGACCTCCTTCTCGTGGTCGAAGGACACCTCGTCCAGCCGCCGCAGCCGGTCACCGGCAGCCGAAACCGCCTCGTCGGTCGTGTTCAGCAGGGCCCGCGCGGTCGCCAGCAGGCTCGTCGCGTCGGCCCACCGCTGCTCGTCCCGCGCCCGCTGGGCCTCGCGCACCTTGATCTCCGCCTGCGCGACGGCGTCCGCGGCCTGGTCCGGCACCTGCTGGAGGTCCTGCCAGCAGGCCGCGCTGTAGCGCCGTCGCAGTTCGCTCAGTACGGGATCGACCTTGGCCGCCCGCGTCGTGATGGCCTGCGCGCGGGTCCGCAGCGACACCAGGCGCTTGTCGAGCTCCGCGGCCTTCTCCGGAAGCCGCTCCGCTTCGGTCCGCACGGCCTCGGCCTGGCGCAGTACGTCGTCGGCGCGCCGGATGGTTTCCTGCACGCCGTGCTGCCCGGCGCCCTGGTTCAGCTTGGTCAGCTCGGGCGACAGGGCGGCCAGCCGGGCCGCCAGATCGTCCGCCTTGTAGCCCTGCGCGCGGATGGCGTCCAGCGCGTTGCTCGCGGCCAGCAGGGCCTGCCGGGCCCGCTCGACCGCCGGTGCGAGCCGCGCGAGCTGCGTTTCCGCGGTCTGCAACAGCGGGCCGAGGCCCTGCGCGAAGCGGTCGAGGTCCGCCTTGACCCGCTCCAGCTCGTCCTTCGCCCGGGTCAGGTCGGTGCGCGCCCGCGATGCGGCGCCGGCGTCGAGATCGTCACGGTCGAGGTCATGGGCGTCGACGGCGCTGATATAGCCCTGGCTGACCTCGTCGATCCGCTGCCCGAAGCGCTCGTACTCCTCCGCGGCCCGCACGGCCGCCGGGGAACGGTCGACCGCGGTGATCGTCTCTATGGAGATCCGCAGGTCACGCTGGGCCGTGTCCAGTTCGTAGAACGCCGCCGCCGCGGCATCCTTCGCGGCCTGGGCATCCGCACGCTGGCTTTCCCCACGCCCGAACCAGCGCCGCGTACCACCGCCCGCGAAGGCGGCCGGGGCCGCGGCGACCAGCAACGGCAGCGGCAGCAGGAGCAGAGCTACGGTGTCCCGGAGCGGGCCACCTCGGGAGCGGCGGCGTACTGCACGGCGTTCTCGCTGCTCGTACGGCTGCGTGTGTGTCGCCGTCACATCCCTCTCCCGATCGCATCGCCCCAGGCCCGGCTGCCATTCTCCCACCCAGTGGGAACGAACACAGCGGCCGGTTGGTTCGCGATCGGGGCCGTGATTCGGCAGCGGAACCGAACGGCGCGCAGTCCGGGTCTGGGGCATTGTGCAGTCCGGGACGAGGAACGCGCGCGGTCCGGGGCGGGCCCGCACGCAGTCCACGTCCGGCACCGTCCGCAGCCCCCGCCCAGAACCATGTGCAGCCCATGTCTGGACCGTCCGCAGTCCGCGTCCAGGACAGCGCGAGCTCCGTCCAGAGTCGCCCGAGACCCGGGTTTGCGGTGCAGGGCCCAAAGCAAGGTAGTCTGTCCGCTCAGCCAGGGCGCATAGCTCAGCGGTAGAGCGCTGCTCTTACAAAGCAGATGTCACAGGTTCAAATCCTGTTGTGCCCACAGAGTGAAAAGTCGCAGGTGAGCGGCTAGGTCAAGGCCCCCAATCGTGATCGATCGGGGGCCTTTTCGATCTTGAAAGTCCGCAAAGAGTCCACAACCCCAAGAGCATCATCCCTCGATAAGGGGTGGGCCGAGCAGGAGAGCCGCGTACAGGGCGATGTAAGAGAGGGGCGGGCGTGCCTCCCCCCCCCCACCGCGCCTGACCCGCACCTCCCACCTCCTGTGGTGCTCTGGCGGGGAGGCCGGACCCACAGGCGAGGCCCCGCCGGAGAAATCGGCGGGGCCTTCGACGTAAACGTAGATCGCCCCGCACCTCAGAGGTACGGGACGGGACGCACTCGACTGCATCGGTGCGTCTAGCGGCGCGATCCAGCGGACACGCATACGCCGGCCGCGCCGCTTCGTGAACCGCAGCGCGAGCGGCTGCGGTCGCCTTATGCGTACCGGGAAAGTGCCGAGGTACAACGGTCTTTTCCGGGGGGCGGGCCGCCCGCGCGTACTCACGACCGGCCCGCCTTCCCACGCCGCCATGGGTGAACGCTTCGGCGTGGGAGCAGGGGGACGGCTGCCCGGCGAGACGGCGCCGGGCAGCCGCCGCGGGCCGACAGTCCCCAGACCGGCCGGATGCGAGCCTCCCGGCTCATGATCTGAAGGAGAGCCGAGAGCTGCGGGCGGGTGTCGGTGAGCGCGTCGTCTCCGCGGTCGACCCAGTGGTCGGCGATCGTCCAGCCCTTCACCGTGGCGTAGTTGCGGCAGCCGTCGAGGCGCATGTCGAGGTAGGCGCTGGACCGCGTGGCGTTGCGGTCGTAGATGAACGCGAGGGGCGGCGGGTTGGTTATCGGAATGCCTCCGCGGAGAGAGCGCTGGTGGGGCCGAACGCGGCGCCGAGCGCGACAGGGTCGGTGAGTTTCCCGGTACTGTCTGGTAGCTCCAGCCAGCCGCGGCCGTACGCGCTGCGCCCCACCTGAGGGCAGAGCAGAGGCCATTTGAGCCGGCCGGACGGTGAGCGCGGGTAGATCGTCGAGGTGGCCCTCGGCACCAAGGGCAGTGAGCCACCACGCCCGCCGGGTCTCGGTACAGACAAGGACAGGGCCCAGTGCCCCGGCGCGGCCGAGCGGGCGCATGGCGTCGATGGACCGCATCAAGTCAGCTTCGACGACGCGCCATGCAGCCGACCGCACCGGAGCCAACGTAGTGGTCGCCCATTGGGCGCGCACGGTCGCAGGTTGGGTGCTGCACTGCACAAGCCAGGCCGTTCCGGCCTCGGCCGTGGTCGGCTTCGTCGGAATGAGCTGACCGTAGAACGGCCGTTTGCGCGTCTGCTTGGCGATTGCGCGCTATTGCGAATTCTCTTGGGCGATTGCTGGAATTGCTGCTCAGGACAGGTCGAGTGATGCCCGCGCACGGGCGATGAGGCGGTGCGCCTGGTGGTCGTATACCGCCGCCTCGTCGAGCCAGTCCCACGCCCGCTCGTACAGAGCGAGGCTGTCCGCGTCGTCGAGCCACATCTCAGCGTTGATCGTTTCGACGATCACCAGCCGGGTGTCGTAGATCCGGAAGCCGTGAGCGGGCGTTCGTCGTAGCTGTGCGGAGAAGGGGATGATTCCCAGCTCGACCGTGTCGAGGCCGATGAGAGAAATGAGTCGGTCGAGCTGAGCGGCCATGACCACCCGCGGGCACACCAGGACATGGAGGGCGCCCTCCCAGACCAGGAATCGAAACCGCCGGCCGGGCTCGTAGAGAGCGTCCTGTCGCTGCATGCGTTTGCGGACTGCGTCCTCCGTGTCCCGCAGGGACTGCCGGAACTCTGCGTTCGCGGTGAACACGTGCCGCGCGTACTCGGCGGTCTGAAAGAGCCCGGGAATTCGGGACACTTCGAAGCCCCGGATGGTGCGTGTGCGGGCCGTCTCGGCGATGGCGAGTTCCTGCCGCGGCCGATGGCCACCGGCGAGTTCCCGGCGCCACGTGCGGTAGTGCGCCTCCACGCCGTTCAGGCGGCCGATCAGCTCCGCCACCAGATCGGGGCGTCCCGCGGCTTTCGCCCGTGCACGGAGATCAGCGGGTGGAGGCATTTGCTTCCCGAGTTCCAGGCGCGAGATCTTCGACGCCTGCCAGCCGAGCCGGGCAGCGAAGTCCTTACCGTCCATGCCACCCTCGTTGCGCAGCTCGCGGAGCCGGGCGCCGAGGGTGGCACGGGCAGTCAGGTAGTCGGTGCTCACATGGTGGAACGTACCCGCTTCTGGAACTCAGCCGTAGGGACGGCGTGGTGCCATGCCGCGTCACGTGTCTGGCAGGCGGCCAGCACTTCGGCCGGGTCCTCGGACACGATGACGCCGAGGGTGGTGTCCTGCTCGTCGAAGACGAACCGGACGAGGGTGCGGGAGTCGAAGAGCCAGAAGTCCCAGTCGGGCAGGCCGAGCTGTTCGGCCTCGCCCCGGGGCAGGTTGCGAATGTCCTCGCCAGCCGCGACGTTCCCGAGTCCACTGTCCAGCAGGAACCGCTGCCCCTCGGTGGGCGGGGTGTCGACCAACCGCACGCGCTCGAAGCGCTTCCCGCGCTTCGTCTGCTCGCGTACGTTCGCACGCCACTCGTTCTCCTCCACGCTGATGTCCTCGCCGCGCTGCCAGCGCTCCCACTTCGGGGTGCCGCGGTCCGATGCGTAGCCGTGCCGGGTCTCCAGCCGCCATGCCGTGTGCTTGAAGGCGTGGAAGAGGGGTGCCACGTCGGCGAAGGGGGCCATGTCGCGCGGAGCGGTCCGTGGGGAGAAACGGATGAGGAGGTCGCGGGGGACGGTCACGAAGGTCTCCGACTCCTTCACATCCCGCAGTTCGGCGAGATGGGCGGGGTCGGTGACGCGGTCGCCTTGGACAAGGATCTCGTCCGTGCCCTCGACTTCGTACAGGGTGGGGCAGTCGCCGTTGTCGCTGGTGGTGCCGATGAAGCGGAGCGTCATGTGTCCTCCCGCGGTTGGGCGCGCCCTTCAGGATGCGCGGAATGCCGCCGACCTGCTTGGCGATGGCGGGAGATTGCGCGATCCCATGACGAGCATCTGGATTGCGCGCATGTGGGCGTGGCTTGTCTTCTTCGGTACCGTCTAGCGCAGCTCGTTGCCTGTGGCCCCCGCGCAGCGGGGATGGCCCCAGCGTCGCCCGCCCGCTGTTGAGCCGCGTGGTGTGGTCCCCGCGCGAGCGGGGCATCGTCAGCGGCCGGTCGCGGTCCAGATCGTCACGGCCGCCCCGACCACCGATGGGCCGCCGGACGTCGCAGCAAAAGGCCCCGCCCCGGCGCGTGGCCGAAGCGGGGGCGCTGGTGTGGCGATCGGGGCGGCCGCTCCACAGGCGAACGGGCATTACCACCAGCGGTGGAACCCCGCCCAGCCGTCCCAGTTGTGGCCGCGGAAGCCGAGCGTGAGTTCGGCGAAGTCGCCGGCCTCGGCCAGTTCGGGGGCCTCGTACTCGATCTCTTCCTGGTTCTCCTGCATGGGTGTTTCCCTTCCCCTGTGGCGTACCAGCACGGTTGTGCGTCGATACCAGCGTGACCGTCAGCGTGGATGATGTCGCTACCTCTTCGGAGTGATCAGGTGGTGCGCAGGCGTAGGCACGGCCGAGGCGCGGGGCGGCGCCTGCGCCTGTCGCCTCCGGCGCGTGCAGGTCAGTGGGCTGTGGTGGCCTGTCACAGGGTGACCAGTACGCTGACGATGGCGACCAGGAGGGCGATGCTGGGCAGGGGCCGGCGGGAGCGTTCCAGGGAGTCGACCCGGATTTCGTGGTCGGCGAGCTGCCGGTCGGTCTGGTCGGAGCGCTTCTCCAGTAGGGCGAGGCTGCCGTCGACGCGGGCGAACCCCACGTCAATGATCGACCTCAACCGTTCCAATTCCGCCGCCACGGAGGCCGGGTCGGACGGCGACGGATGCGTCGTCATCAGCACCTCCTACGGTATGAGTCTCGGCGTGCGGTCGACTGCGGTCTCCGTTACGCCGGGCCCGACCGTGCTGCCGCCGCTGCTCGCTATCGCGGTGAGCAGGGCCTGGACCGCGGCGAGGCCAGTGCCGCTCACTCCGCGGGCGGTCGGCGCCATGCCGGGTTGGCCGGCTGTTGTGGGGCTTGGGGTGGTCGACGTGCGGGGTGGTTGGTCACGGTGCACGCTGAAAACATGGTTGTGCATCCGCCGGTGATCGTTCACCCGCCCTCGCCGTCCGGTGGGCGTCGGGTCACCGTTCATGGGCAGATCGTCGGGCTGGCGCATGGGCGGGGTGATGTGGCCGAGTTTCTGCGGCATGCCGGTCTGGCGCCGGATGCCGATGACATCGATCTGGATGCGCCCGGGCTCATCGAGTGGCGTGGCGGGGACAAGGACAGCTGGGTGGCGCCGGACTGAGTGAGGCGTGGGGCGGGGTGCTACGGGGCAGGCGCTACCGGGTGTGCGTGGGGGTGGCCGAAGAGTGACGGGTGGGGGTGCGGCGCGGTTGTTCAGGTTTCAAGTGATGTGTATCGTCGAAGTGTGACTTGAAGTTTCAAGTACTTTCGATGGTCGCGGCCCGGACTCCGTAGGGGCCCCGCCGGCCCAGACAGAAAAGAGCGTTCACATGTCCTCCCCTCTCAGCCCTCTCCGTGACTACGGCAGCGGCGCCGGTGACCGTCACGCCGCGACTCCGCACGCGTACGACGTCGGTCTGCTGCTGTTGCGGATCGCGGTCGGTCTGATCATGGCCGCGCACGGTGCGCAGAAGCTGTTCGGCTGGTTCGGCGGGGGCGGACTGGATGCGACCGGGCAGTTCTTCGCGGCCAGCGGTTACCCGTCCGGCAAGGCGATGGCCGTGGTCGCCGGCCTCAGCGAGACGCTGGGCGGTCTCGGGCTGGTGCTCGGTCTGCTGACGCCGCTGGCGGGCGCGGCGGTCGTCGGGACGATGGTGAACGCGCTGGCGGTCAAGTGGGGCGGCGGGTTCTTCGCACCCGACGGTGTCGAGTACGAGCTGCTGCTCACGGCGGGCGCCGCGGCTCTCGCGCTGACCGGTCCCGGCCGGTACGCGGTCGACCGGCTGCTCCCGGTTCTGCGCGCGCACCGGCTGGTGTACGGCGTGGCCGCCTTGGTGCTTGCCGTGGTCGTGGCGGTCGTGTTCCTGCTGCTGCGTAACTGAGCGGAGTGGAGCGGGGCCGGATATGCCGGGAAGCGATGATGTGGAGAAGTGGGAAGGCGAGGGGTTGACGTGGCGGTGCGGCGGCTGAATCACGCGGTGCTCTATGTACGGGACGTGGAGCGCGCGGTGGCCTTCTATACCGGGGCGCTCGGGTTCCGGGTGGACACCGGGATTCCGGGACGGGCCGCGTTCCTCAGGGCCGAGGGGACGGCCAACGACCACGACCTCGGGCTGTTCGCGGTCGGCGCCGAGGCGCCCGGCCCCGAGCACGGCCGGGTGGGTCTCTACCACCTGGCCTGGGAGGTCGGCACGCTCGGGGAGCTGGCGGACGTGGCGGCGGGGCTGGCGGAGCGGGGCGCGCTGGTCGGCGCCACCGACCACCTGGTGTCCAAGTCGGTGTACGCCAAGGATCCGGACGGCAACGAGTTCGAGGTCATGTGGCGTGTGCCGCGCGAGAACTGGCCGGGGCCGGACGAACCGGACCGGCTGCGTCCGCTCGACCTCGAAGCGGAGTTGGCCCGTTGGGGCCGGGATTTGAAGACGGGCGCGGCGGCCGGATCGGCGACCTGATTGAGGGGAGTTCGGGGGGAGGGGGGAGGTAGGGGCTGGGTGGCCGGGTGGTCGACAGCCCGGGTGCCCGGCGGTCCAGGAGGCCGGGAGTCTGAGGGCCCGGGGCTCGTGAGGGCAGGGGCTCGGGAGGTCGGTGGTCGGCCTCCCGGTCAGGCGCCGACTGTCCGGCCTCCCCCCGTCATGCCGTTTCCCGGCCTCCAGCCCCTGTCAGGCCGTTCCCCGGCCCCCGCTTCCGTCAGCCCGTCTCCCCGGCCTCCGCCCCCGTCGTCCGTGCCGACCAGCGTTTCTCCACGCCGGCCAGTCGCCAGTACGCCAGGGCCGCCGCCCAGACGACCACGAACAGGCCGACGATGATGAAGCCGACGTTGTCCAGGTCGATGGACGAGATCCAGTCGGTGACGCCGTCCTTCAGGTCCAGTTTGTCGTGGAGGACGGTGACCAGTTCGATGGTCCCGATGAAGAACGCCACGGCGATCGACAGGCCGGTGATCGTGAGGTTGTAGTAGACCTTGCGCACCGGGTTGGAGAAGGCCCACTGGTACGCGAAGTTCATGAACGTACCGTCCAGCGTGTCGAACAGGCTCATGCCCGCCGCGAACAGCAGCGGCAGCACCAGGATCGCGTACCAGGGCAGACCGGCCGCCGCGCCGCTGCCCGCCATCACCATCAGCGTCACCTCGGTCGCGGTGTCGAAGCCGAGGCCGAAGAGCAGGCCGAGCGGATACATCTGGCCGGGCCGGGTGATGGAGCGGGTGAAGCGGCCCAGTACACGGTTCATGAAGCCGCGCGAGTCGAGCTGCCGTTCCAGCTCCGTCTCGTCGTACCGTCCCTGCCGCATCGCGCGGAACACCCGCCAGATACCGGCCAGCGCGACGAGGTTGAGCGCGGCGATCAGGTACAGGAAGCCGCCGGAGACCGTGGTGCCGACGGTGCCGAGCACCTGGTGGGTGCGCGAACCGTCGTCCAGCAGGGTGCCCGCGAGCTGCGCGCCGCCGGCGACCAGGGCGGCCATGGCGACGACCACGCTGGAGTGCCCGAGCGCGAACCAGAAGCCGACGGAGACCGGCCGCTTGCCGTCGGCCATCAGTTTGCGGGTGGTGTTGTCGATCGCGGCGATGTGGTCGGCGTCGAAGGCGTGCCGCATGCCGAGGGTGTAGGCGGTGAGGCCGAGGCCGACACCGAAGACCTGCGAGCCCACCGCGTAGTGGTGCGGTACGACCAGGAGGAAGAGCACGCCGAAGGCGACGACGTGCAGCCCGGCGATGACCGCCATCAGTCCCGCGGTCCGCACCGTGTCCTGCCGCCGCCAGTGGAACGAAGGCAGCGGTGCGGCGGTGACGGATGGGGTGGATGGGACGGGCGGGGTGGAAACGGGCGTAGTAGGGGTGGGGGCAGGGGAAGACGGGGGATCGGCGGACAGGGGCATCCGGTGGTCACGCTCCAGCACCTCGTGGATCAGTTCGTGAGATGCCGTGGCCGGTCTCCTGGCTGACGGGTGTGCGCGCCCGCCCCGGCCTTCCCGGCCGCGGGCTGCGGCCAGTGGCTCCGTACGGGCGGACGGCGCGTACGGAAAGGGGCGGGAACTTCCCGATCACAGTGGCGAGGGCCGCTCCGGCCTGGACCCGAAGGTCGTCACCGGTCTTCCCGAACACCACGGCCCGGACACTCTAACCCCCGCCGGCGAACCGGCCACCGGCCCGATGCGCCGCCGCACCGTATGCCGATACGGCGGGAACCCAGGGCGCCGGCCGCTCGACTACCTGGTCCGGGGGCCGCACGAGCGGGCCGCCGGGCAGTTCGAGAGGCAGGGAGAGCGGACGTATGCGTCCTCGCGTGAAGCGGCTGGAACGGGCGAAGCGGGTCGAGCGGGTGGAACGGGTGCCGAGGGGCCGGTCGGTGGGGGTGACTTCGGCGGTGACGGTGCTGGCGGTGGCCGCGCTGGCCACCGGGTGCGGCGGTGCCGACGGAGGGGCGGCCGGGAAAGCGGGCGACCGGGACGGTGCGGCGGGCGGATTCCCGGTCACCGTCACCGATTGCGACGGGCGGCGGACGACGTTCTCCGCGGCGCCGCGGAAAATCGTCACGAGCAATGCGTCGAGCCTGGAAATGCTGCTCCGGCTGGGCGTCGGCGACCGGGTCGTCGGTACCGGCTTCCCGCCCGGTAAAGGGACGTTGCCGCCCGGGCTCGACGCGCAGGCGCAGCGGGTGCCGGTCCTCGGCAAAACGGTGATCCCGAAGGAGAAACTGCTCGGTTCCGGGGCCGATCTCTACATCGACACCTTCGCGTCCATGGGCAACATGGGCGGGGCGGCGACCGGGCCGACCGATGCGGAATTCGCCGCGGCGGGCATCGAGCACGTCTATCTGGCTTCGACGGCGTGCGCGCCGCGCAAGAAGGTGCCGCAGCGGGACCTGTCCGCGGTGGAGGGTGACATCCGGCGCCTCGGGCAGGTCACGGGCACGACGCCGCGTGCGGTGCAACTGGTCGCGGAGATGGAGAAGAAGGTCTCCGTGGTGCGCAAGGCCGTTGCGGACGTGCCTACGGAGAAGCGGCCGTCGTATTTCTTCTTCGATTTCGACGCGGGGACGAAACAGCCCGTCGCCGTCTGCAACCGGCAGGTCGCGAACGCGGTGCTGACCGAGGCCGGGGCGCGGAACGTCTTCGCGGACTGTGCGGGGGATTTCCGGCCGGTGTCGTGGGAGGACGTGGTCGGCAGGAATCCGGACTGGATTCAGCTCGGCGTACGGAACCGGGGGAGTGCCGCGGCCAACGAGAAGGCATTCGACGACGCCGAACATTTCCTCCGGACGTTCCCGGCCACGGCCGGGCTGCGCGCGGTCAAGGAAGGGAAATTCCTGCGCATCGGCTCCGAGCAGACGACCATCGCCGGGGTCGGCAACGCCGATACGGTACGGCGGATCGCCGCGACGCTGTATCCGGACCGCCTGGGCGAGGCCGCCGGGGCGGGCAACTGATGGCGCCCCCGGTTTCGGCTGAGCGAGGGCGCGGCGCAGCTCGAACGGACCCGGGCCCGGCTGCGTTCCGTACGCCTCCCGGCCCCGCCCGTACGGCCACGCTCGCCGTCGGGCTGCTCCTCGCCCTCCTCGTGGCACTGACCGCCGCCGTCTCGCTCGGCGCCACCGACATCGCCCCAGGAGAGGTGTGGTCGGTGGTGCTGCGGCGGCTGGGCGGGCAGCCGCCCCGGCCCGGTACGGACGACCTGATCGTCTGGCAGCTGCGGGTTCCCAGGGCGCTGCTCGCCGCGCTGGTCGGCGCGGGGCTGGGGCTCGTCGGTACGGCCACCCAGGCGCTGGTCCGCAACCCGCTCGCCGACCCGTACCTGCTGGGCATCTCCAACGGCGCGTCGCTCGGGGCGGTGGCCGCGATCGTGCTGGGCGCGGGCGCCGTGGCCGGGACGGGCGGTGTGTTCGGCCTGGGCGGGGGCGTGGGCCTGTCGCTGGCCGCCTTCGCCGGGGCGCTCGCCGCGTTCGCGCTGGTGTGGACGCTGGCCCGGCGGGGCGGCGGCTTCGCGCCACTGAGGCTGGTGCTCGCGGGTGTCGGTATCGGACAGTTCCTGGCCGGGTTCACCAGCTATCTGGTCCTCCAGGCCGGGGACGAACAGCAGACCCGCGGCGTGCTGTTCTGGCTGATGGGCAGCCTCGGCGGCGCCACGTGGGGCACGCTCGCGCTGCCGGCCCTCGCCGTACCGGCCGGGCTGCTGGCCCTCCAGGCGCGGGCCCGCGCGCTCAACGCGCTGACCATGGGGGACGAGACGGCGGCCGGTGTGGGCGTGGACGTCGTCCGGCTGCGCCGGCTGCTGTTCGTGGTGACCAGCCTGCTGACCGGCGTCCTGGTCGCGGTGTCCGGGGCCGTCGCGTTCGTGGGGCTGATGGTGCCGCACCTGTGCCGGCTGATCGTCGGGGGCGACCACCGCCGGCTGCTGCCGGTGGCCGCGCTGACCGGGGCGCTCCTGCTGGTCGTGGTGGACATCGTGTGCCGTACCGCCATGGACGGCCAGGAGCTGCCGGTGGGTGTGGTGACGGCGTTGATCGGTGCGCCGGTGCTGCTCTACGTGCTCGACCGGCGGTTGGGAGCGGGATCATGAGGCGGAAGGTCATGTCGGGGCTCCCGGGAGCGGCCATGGAAATGCGCTGCGACGTCCCTCCTGGCCCCGGTCTCCGTATCGACATCGAGGACCTGCGGGTGTCTTACGCCGGCCGGTGCGTGGTGGCCGGTGTGCGTCTGATGGCCGCGCCGGGCGAGATCGCGGGCGTGGTCGGCCCGAACGGCAGCGGCAAGTCCACGGTGCTGCGCACGGTCTACCGGCTCCTGCGGCCGGAGGCGGGCCGGGTGCTGCTGGCCGGGGAGGACATCCGGGCCATGCCGCCGGCGCGCGCCGCCCGGCACGTCGCCGCCCTGCCCCAGGAACGCGGCGGCGACTTCGAACTCACCGTCCGCGAGGTGGTGGCGATGGGCCGCACCCCGTACAAGCGGGCGTTCGCGGGCGACGGCCCCGACGATCACGAGGCGGTGGCCCGTGCCTTGGCCGAGGTGGGGCTGGCGGGGCACGGCGGGCGGCGGTTCTCGGCACTGTCCGGCGGGGAACGCCAGCGCGCGCTGCTGGCCCGCGCCTTCGCGCAGGACCCGGACGTCCTCGTACTGGACGAGCCGACGAACCACCTCGACGTACGCCACCAGGTCGAGCTGCTGTCCTTGTTGCGCGGCCGGGCCTGTACGACGCTCGTCTCGCTGCACGACCTGAACGCGGCGGCCGCGGTCTGCGACCGGCTGCACGTGCTGTCCGAGGGGGCGGTGGTGGCGTCCGGCGCGCCGCGCGATGTACTGACGCCGGGTCTGCTGGCCGAGGTGTTCGGGGTGCGGGCGGTGGTGGTCGAGCACCCGCTGACGGGGGACCCGCTGATCGCCATGGACCAGCGGCGGACTGCCGGGCCCATCACCTGAGCCGGTCCTTACCCCCGGCCCCCCACTGAGAGTCGGCCCTACCCCGCTCTCGTCCCCGGGTCGGACCCGCCCCGCCCCCTCACCCCCGAACCGACACCGCCCGCCCGGCCCCCTCCACGTAATGGCTCGGGCGGCCGTCCCGGAGGACGAGGCGCCCGCGCCGCGCCGCGTCCGCCGCGCGCAGCAGCCGTACGCCGCCGTCCGCCTGCCGCAGTACGCACGCGTGCCACGGCGTCGTCCAGGCGTCGGGCGCGTCGAGCAGCCGGATGCCGAACTTGGCCGCGCCGCGCGGCTGCGGGTGGATGGACAGCCGTACCGCGTCGGGGTGCTGCTCGGCGATCAGCGCGCCCCAGGCACGGCTGCGCCGGATGACGCCGTAGGCGCGGGCGCGGCAGGCGCGTTGCAGGGCGGAGCGGGTGCCTTCGAAGCCGGTGGTGTCTTCGAACAGGAACCGGGTGATGCCCCGGTAGAGGCGCAGCGTCTCACCGTCCCCGCTGCCGCTCCCGCTCCCGTCCACCGCGCCCCGCGTCTCCGCGCGCAGGGCGTCCAGGGACGGGGCGTACCGGTGGAGCACCCGCTCGCGTTTGGTCTCGCAGGGCAGGTCCCCGTAGACGTCGCGGAGGTCGAAGGTGCTCAGATGGGACAGCCCGGCCGTACGGATCATGGTGCGCAGCGCGTCGTTGTAGGCGTCGACGTGCGGGTCCGGGACGCCGATCAGATCGCTGAAGATGTGTCCGTCGGAGCAGATGACGAGCCGCGCGCCCGGCGCGTACCGCTCGCCTATCCGGGCGCAGAGCCCGTCGAGGAAGCGCAGGGCGAGGCGTTCGCCTTCGTCGGGGAGGCGGCTGATGACCTTGGCCGGGTTGGGGGACTTGCAGGGGAAGCCCGGGAGGGTGAGGAGAACCGGTCGGCGCGCGGCCACCAGGCGCTCCAACTGGCGCAGTTGGTGCGGGAAATGTTCGGGAGTGGCCGTATCCGCCGCCGTCTCCAGGGTGCGGCGGTGCGGGAGGAGGGTGGCGAGGATGTCGGACGCCGTGCTGTTCATCCGGCCGCTCCGGTGCCGCCGAAGGGGCAGCCGTACGTCACCGGAAGTGCGCCGACGCCCCGCGCGAGCACCGCCGGTATCCAGGTCAACTCCTCGTCCGGCACGGCCAGGCGCAGGCCCGGCAGGCGGCGGAGCAGCGTTTCCAGGGCGATGTGCAGTTCGGTGCGGGCCAGCGTGGCACCGGGGCAGAAGTGGATGCCGTGGCCGAAGGCGAGGTGGGGGTTGGGGGAGCGGCCGAAGTCGAGTGTGTCGGGGTCCGGGAAGCGGTCCGGGTCGCGGTTGGCCGCGCACAGCGAGACGATCACGGAGTCGCCGGCCGGGACGCGTGTCCCCGACACCTCCGCGTCCGCCGCGAGGAACCGCCAGGTCGTCAGCTCGAAGGCGCTGTCGTAACGGAGCAGTTCCTCGACCGCGCGCGGCAGGAGCGCGGGGTCGTCGCGGAGTGCCGCGAGGTGGGCGGGGTGCCGGAACAGGGCGGTCAGCGCCGTGGTGATCTGGTTGGTGACGGGTTCCTGTCCGGCGACGAGGAGTTGGAAGATCATGGAGTCCAGCTCGGCGCCGTCCAGCGCCCCTGCGTCTCGGGCGGCGACGAGGCGGGAGAGCAGGTCGGTGCCGCTTCCGGTGCCGCTGTCTGCGCTGCTTTCGGTGCCGCTGTCTCTACCCCTTTCCTCCCGCTTGTGACGTACCAGTTCGGCGATGTACCCCTGGAGGCCGCGCAGCCGCGCCTCGTACGCCGGGCGGCCGGGGTCGTCCGGGCCGACGGGCTGGACGACCTTGCCCCAGTCGCGGTCGAAGCGTTCGGTGAACTCCGCCGGCAGGCCGATGACCTCGGCGAGTACGAGGAAGGGGAAGCGCGTGGCGAACGTGGCGACCAGGTCGGTGCTGCCGCCGTGCCCCGGGCGCGCGGGCGGCAGCTCGTCCAGCAGGGCGTCCGCGAGGCGCTCGAAGCGCGGCCGGAGGCGGGCGATCCGCTTGGGCGCGAAGGCATCGGTGATCAGGCGGCGCATGGCGGTGTGCCGGGGCGGGTCCTGGTGCAGCAGGTGCACCTGGAGCTGCGAGTGCTGGGGCTCGGGCATGATCGAGGCGCGGGCCCGCCAGGCGGCGTTGCCACGGGAGTGGTGCTTGCCGAGCCGGGGGTCGTTCAGCGCCCGGTGGGCGGCCTCGTACCCGGTGACGAGCCAGGCGGCGACGCCGCTGGGGAACCGGACCCGGTGGACGGGGCCGCGCTCGCGCAGCTCGGCGTAGAGGGGGTACGGGTCACGCTTGTAGTCCTCTCCAAAGAGGGGGAGTGGTTCGGGCAGACGCATGGGGCGGGGCTCCTCGGAGGGTGGATACGGAGAATCCGTCGGATACGCGAGGTCCAGCGGATACAGGGCCGGTCGGACACACAGGGCCGGTCGGACACGCAGGGCCCGTCGGGCGCGTACGGAACGACGGCGGTCGAGCGCGTGCGGAACTGCGGCGGTAGGCGGGACGTTGCACGGTGTGGGGCAGAAGGCGAGCTCGGGACGGTGGTGGTCCAGCCACAGCGCCAGGTCGACGACGCGTTCCAGGCGCAGGCGGTGGTGCCACCGGAGGTGCTCGGGCGGGGTGTCGAGGACGGCCTTGACGACGCTCTCGTCGACCAGGTCGCGGACGCGGCCCTGGCCGGCCGCGAGCGCGTCGCGCGCCATGTCCTGGAGGCCGCGGTTGTAGGCCGGGTGGTGGGTGGCCGGGTAGTGGTTCTTGGGGCGGTGGAGCACGGAGTGCGGGGCGAGGCGGGCGCCCGCGGCGCGCAGCAGGCTCTTCTCCCGCCCGTCGAAGTCCTGGAGGTCGGCCGGGGCGTTGAAGGCGTACTCGACGAGCCGGTGATCGCAGTACGGCACCCGTACCTCCAGCCCCTGCGCCATGCTGAGCCGGTCCTTGCGGTGCAGCAGCTGGCGCAGCCAGCGGGTCAGCGACAGGTGCTGCACCTCGCGCCGGCGGTGCTGGGCGGGCGTCTCGCCGTCCAGGTGCGGGACGGCGGCCAGCGCCGCACGGTACGTGTCGGCCCGGAACTCGCCCACCCGCAGCGTGGCCGCGAGCGCGGGGTGCAGCGGCACGGCGGCCTCGTCACCGGTCACCAGCAGCCACGGAAAGGTCTGCGCGGCCGGCGCGGCCGGGCTGCGGAACCAGGGGTAGCCGCCGAAGACCTCGTCGGCCGCCTCGCCGGACAGCGCGACCGTCGCGTGCCGGGCCATCTCGCCGAAGAGGAGGTACAGGGAGGTGTCCATGTCGCCCACACCGATGGGCGAGTCGCGGGCCGCCACCACGGCCGCCCGGTGCGCCGGGTCCAGCAGGGCCCGCGGATCGAGGACGACGAGGTGGTGGTCGGTGCCGATGAAGGCGCCGGCCTCGGCCGCGTAGGGGGTGTCGTGGCCGGTGCGCAGGACATCGCCGGTGAAGCGTTCCACCTGGTCGCTGTAGTCCACGGCGTACGAACGGAGGCGGGCCGCGGGCCCTTCCCGTACCCGGAGTTCGTCCGCCAGCAGGGCGGTCAGGACGGTGGAATCGAGGCCCCCGGAGAGCAGCGTGCACACCGGCACGTCCGCCTCCAGCTGGGAGCGGGCGGCCCGGTCCAGATGGGCGCGGACGGTGCCGACCGTCGCGGCCACACCGTCGTCCGGGTGCGGCCGGGCCTCCAGGCGCCAGTAGACGTGCTCGGCGAGTCCGCTCCGGTCGAGGACGGCCGTGCCGCCCGGCGGCACCTCCCGCACCCCCGACCACAGCGTCTCCCCGGTGCCGAAGACCAGCCCGTACGCCTCCCGCATGCCCTGCGCGTCGACGCGCGGGCGGCAGGCGGGGTGCGCGAACAGGGCCTTGGGTTCGGAGCCGAAGACCAGGCCGCCGGGCACCTCGGCGTAGTACAACGGCTTGACGCCCAGCCGGTCGCGGACGAGCAGCAGCCGCTCCGCGCGGGCGTCCCAGACGGCGAAGGCGTACATGCCTTCCAGGTGTGCGGTGAGGTCGTCACCCCACTCCAGGTAGGCGCGCAGCACGACTTCGGTGTCGCTGCGGGTGGCGAAGTGGTGTCCCCGGGAACGGAGTTCGGCGCGCAGCGTGTGGTGGTTGTAGACCTCGCCGCTGTAGGTGAGGACGACATCGGATGAGGGGGCCGCGGGCGCCGGTCCTCTGTGGAGGGGCGGCGCGGGGACGGCGGGCACGGCCATGGGCTGCGCACCGCCCTCCAAGTCCAGAACGGCCAGGCGCCGATGGCCGAGCGCGGCGTGCGGGCCGCACCAGGTGCCCGCGGCGTCGGGGCCGCGGCGGGCGAGCGCGGCGGTCATCCGCTCGATGACGGATGTCCGGGCGCGGGGGTCCTCGCGGTACGAGATCCAGCCGGTGATGCCACACATGGACCGTGCTCCTTGGCGGTCGGTAGGTGTCCGCGTACACGCCCGGTGCCGGTCGTGCGCACGCTTCACTCAGTGGTCGGGCGGAGCGGGCGCCGAGTTCCCGCGGCGGTACGGGAATCGCGGGCGGGACGTGCGGTGCGGGCGGCGGGACGTGCGGTGCGGCGGTCTACGGAACGGCGGTGGATCACCAGGTAGTCGGAGCCGCGAGCGGGCTGGTTCCGGCGCGCGGGGAGGACAAACCTCACGTGCGACGGGAGGCGGTTCAGGAGGGGGCCGGGGCCGTTCGCCGTGCCACGATGGCTGCGCCGGGCAGCGCGTGGGCGCCGCTGCCGGTCCGCGCTGCGCGCGCCGCCCGCCGTATCCCCGTTCTCTCCCCGCCTCCCCTCCCTTTCTCCCTCCCTTCTTTCCGTCTGTGTATCGGAGCGGCCATGCCTTTCGTCCGGCGTCTGTCATCCGTGCTGCCCGCGAAACCGGTGATCGGTTTTGCGGTGCTGCTCGTCGTCCTGTTCGTGTGCGCGTACGCGGCCGGGTCGGCCGCCGGGCCGGTGGCGCCGGGTATCCGGCCGGGCGGTCAGGCCCCCGGGGCTCCGCAACAGCCCGCGGAGGACGGCGGGATGGGCGGTATGAGCGGCATGGGCGGGATGGGATGAGCGAGCGCGTCACCGTGCTGACGGTGGGCGGCATGACCTGCGCCGCGTGCGTGGGCCGGGTGGAGAAGAAGCTCGGCAGGCTGGACGGGGTGACCGCCACGGTGAACCTCGCCACCGGCAAGGCCCGCGTCCGGCACCCGGCCACGCTGCCCGTGACAGAACTGGTGGCGACGGTGGAAGCGGCGGGATTCACGGCCCGGCCACCGGAGCCGACGGCTCCGGGACCGACGGCTTCGGAACCGACGGCTCCGGGACCGACGGCTTCGGAACCGACGGCTCCGGCATCGGCGGAGACGTCGGCGCAGGGGCCCGCGGCGCCCGAAGAAGGGGAGCCGTCCCGTGCCGACCGCGACCGCCTCCTGGTCACCGCGCTGCTGTCCGTCCCCGTACTCGTCCTGTCCATGGTCCCCGCCTGGCAGTTCCGCAACTGGCAGTGGCTCTGCTTCGCGCTGACCGCGCCGGTCGCGGTGTGGGGCGCGCTGCCCTTCCACCGCCGCGCGCTGCGCGGTCTGCGGCACGGCGCCGCGACCATGGACACGCTGGTATCCCTCGGCGTGGCCGCCTCGTTCGCCTGGTCCACGTACGCGCTCTTCCTCAGTGGCGGCACCGCGCACAGCTATCTGGAGGCGGCCGTCGGCGTACCGCTGTTCGTCCTGGCGGGGCGGCGGCTGGAGGCCGGGGCGCGCCGCGGTACGGGGTCGGCCCTGCGGGCGCTGGCCGAACTGGTCGGCAAGGACGTGTCCGTACGCGTACCGGCCGACGACGGTGCGGACGGTGCGGATGGCGCCGGCAACGCCCGCAACGGCCCGGACGGCGGTTCCGGCAGCGGCCCCGACGGCGCGTCCCCCACCGGGGCACACGCCATCGCAGAACGCGCCACCGTGGAACGCCGTATCCCGGTGGCCCGGCTCCAGGTCGGCGACCGGTTCCTGGTCCGTCCCGGGGAGCGGGTGGCCACCGACGGCACGGTGGTGGAGGGCAGTTCCGCCCTCGACCTGTCCCTGGTCACCGGGGAGAGCCGCCCGGTGGAGGTGGGGCCGGGCGCGGTGGTCGTCGGTGGTGCGGTGAACGCGGGCGGGCTCCTGGAAGTACGCGCCGCCGCGGTCGGCGCGGACACCCGGCTGGCCCGGATCACCCGCCTCGTGGAGGAGGCGCAGACCGGCAAGACCCAGGTGCAGCGTCTGGCCGACGCGGTGGCCGCGGTCTTCGTGCCGGCCGTGCTGGCGGTGTCCGTGGCCGTGCTCGGCTTCTGGCTGGGCGCAGGCGCCGACCCGCAGGCCGCGGTGACCGCGGCGGTGGCCGTCCTGGTCGTCGCCTGCCCCTGCGCGCTCGGGCTGGCCACGCCCACGGCCCTGCTGGCCGCGACCGGCCGGGGCGCGCAGCTGGGCGTCCTCGTCAGCGGGCCGCGGGCCCTGGAGCGGCTGCGGCGCATCGACACCCTCGTACTGGACAAGACGGGGACGCTGACCACCGGGCGGATGAGCGTGGTTGCCGTCACGGGGCGTACGGACTCCGGTTCCGCCGAAGCCGGCACCGCCCACCTCCCCGCCCCCGGCCCCACCACCGCCGACGAGGCCGTACTCCTGGCCGCCGCCGTCGAGCACGGCTCCGAGCATCCGCTGGCGCGCGCCATCACCGCGTACGGCGACACGCGCCGCGCGGCCCTCGGCGACCGCCGGCCGCCGCCCGTGGCCCGCCACTTCGCCGCGACCGCCGGGTACGGCGTGACCGGCGAGGTGGACGGGCGGACGGTGACCGTGGGGCGGCCCGGCGACCTGACGGAACTGCCTGCCGGGCTCGCGGACGCGGTCCGTACGGCCGAGTCCGACGGGCACACCGCCGTACTGGTGTCGGTCGACCGCACCCCGCAGGCCGTCATCGCCGTCGGCGACACGCTGCGGCCCGACTGCTACCGGGCCGTCGACCACCTGCGCCGTCTGGGCCTGCGGCCGGTGCTGGCCACCGGGGACCGGGCGGCCACGGCCCGCGCCGTCGCCGGACACCTCGGCATCACGGAGGTCCACGCCGAGGCGCTGCCCGAGGAGAAGGCCGCGCTGGTCACCACGTTGAAGGAGCACGGCGGCCGGGTCGCCGTGGTCGGTGACGGGATCAACGACGCGGCCGCGCTGGCCCGCGCCGACCTCGGCATCGCCATGGGCAGCGGTACGGACGCCGCGATCGGCGCCGCCGACGTGACCGTGCTGCGCGCCGATCTCCAGGCCGTACCGGACGCCGTCCGGCTGGCCCGGCGCACGCTGGGCACCATCCGCGCCAATCTCGTGTGGGCCTTCGGCTACAACCTGGTGACCGTGCCGCTCGCCGCCGTCGGCCGGCTGGACCCGATGATCGCCGCCGCGGCGATGTCCGTGAGTTCGCTGCTGGTGGTGGGCAACAGCCTGCGGCTGCGGGCCTGGCGGCCGGGCGGACGCAAGGCCGGGCCCCGCACCTCCTCCTTCACCACCTCCGGGGACCTCGCATGACTCGCACAGCTCCCACAACCCGCATGACCTACCTGACGCGCATAACGCGTAGGAAGCCCGCCGCCGTACGTGCCGCCCTGCTGTCCGCCGTCCCTCCCGTCCTCGCGGGCGCGCTCACGATCGGCTGCCTCACCGTCTGGACCGTCTCCGGGAACGCAGGCACTCCGGCGCGGCTGCGGGTGACCGAGGGCCGCATCCTCGTCCCCTCCAACACGGAAGCCACCGCTGCTTTCTTCACCATCGGCAACACGGGCACCACCGCCGACGAGTTGACCGGCGTCACCGGCCCGGCCGGGCACCGGGCCATGGTCGGCCGCGACGTGGAGGTCGCCGAAGGGGCGCACCGTATGGAGATGGCCGGCGCGGTCACCGTACCGGCGCGCGGGGAAGTACGGATGGCGCCCACGGACCTGGACATCATGGTGAGCCCGCCGCCGCGGCTCACGCCGGGCGACCGGGTCACCTTCACACTGCACTTCCGCGACAGCGGGCCCGTCACGGCGGAGGCCGTGGCCGTCCGGCCGGGACGGCTCACGCCGTAACACGGCCGGACGGCACGGCCCGGACGGGCCCTGGGGCCCCGGATGGTCCGGTGCCCCGGGAGCCCCGGGGCACCTGGCCGTCTCAGGCGGCGGTGCCCGCCAGCGCGCGGGCGGACGGTGGGGTGAGCGGCCCGGCCGCACCGGCCGGACCCTCCTCCGCCAGCAATGCCACCAGCGTCTCCCGGGCCCGCGCCACCCGGGAACGCACCGTCCCCACCGGGCAGTCGGCGATTGCCGCCGCCTCCGCGTACGGCAGGCCCAGCAGTTGGGTCAGCACGAACGCCTCCCGGCGGGGCGCGGGCAGTGCCGACAGCAGTTCTGCGAGGACGATGCCCTCGTCGAAACCGGGCACGCCGCGTGGCTGCGCCTTCTCCGCGGCGCTCTGCCAGTCGTCGGTCCCGGCCAGCCGGGGCCTGCTGGCCAGTGACCGCAGCCGGTCGGCGACCGTCCGGCGGGCGATGGTCAGCAGCCAGGTGCGCGCCGACGACCGCCCTTCGAACCGCGGCAGGCTGCGCAGGGCCCGCAGATACGTGTCCTGCACGAGGTCGTCCGCCGCCTGGGCGTCACCACTGAGGTGCGTGACGTAGCGCCGTACGTCCAACTGCGTTGCGCGGACGAACCGCTCCACGGCGGCCTCGTCCCCGTGCCGGGCCGCGAGGGCCCAGGCCGTCACCGCGCCGTCATCGCGCATCCCGCACCTCCCGGTCACCGGCCGCGGCACCGGCACCGGCACCGCGGACTTCGGGGAGGATGGGGCCATGCAGTGCTCGCGCGTACGAACCGCCCTCTCCGCCCGCCTGGACGGCGAACCGCTGCCGCCGGGCGTCACGGGCGGGCGGCTCGACGCCCATCTGGCGGGCTGCGCGGACTGCCGTGGCTGGTCGGCGGGGGCCGCCCGGTTGCAGCGCCTCACCAGGGCGGCACGGGACGCGGCCGGCGACGGCGGTGACGCGCCGGGGCTGGACGGGCTGCTCGGCCGGCTGCGCGGCTCTGCCGTACGCGGCGACGGCGAGCGTTCCTGAGCGGAAGCCGCCGCTCGCGGGAGTGAGGACGGGGCATGCCGCCTTCGGCGCCGCCGTCTTCCGGACAGGAGTCATCGTCCGGACAGGAGTCGTCATCAGAGGTCCTTCGGGAGAACCGGCCCCGCCGCGCACCGCATGAACGGCGGCCGGGGCCGGTGACGATTACAGGGACCAGGACCCTTCGGGATCGGGAACCCGGGCCGGGAAGCCCGGTGGGTGGAGTCCTGGGTGTGACCGTGCTGTCAGCAGACAGCCGTCTCCCGGGGCGGGCCGCGGAGCCAGATGACGTGGACGAGGAGCAGCCGCCGCAGCGGCCGGCGGGGCTCGCGGCGCACCGGGCGGGCCGGGCGGGGCGGTTCGGGCAGCACCGCGCGCAGGACGAGCACCAGCGGTACGAAGAGCCGTACGGAGACGGTCCGTACGACGCGGAACGCAGCCCGCTCGCCGCCGCACAGCCACCACGCGCTCAGCAGTGCGACGAGTACGTGCGCCGCGACCATGCCGGTCATGCTGCCGCCCATGCCGGCCATGTCGTGCATCTGGTGGGACGCGGCGGCCATGTCGTGCGCACCGTGCAAACCATGAGCACTGTGCAGCCCGTACGCATCGTGCGGCCCGCTCGCGCCATGCGCACCGTGTGCCGCGTGTGCTCCGGACGCCCCGGGGCCCCCGGACATCCCGCCCATCGCCTCGCCGTACCGCCGCCCGAGTCCCGCGTCGTGCAGCATCCGTTCGGCGTCCCGCTGCGGGATCGGGCGTCCGGCCATGCCACACACCAGTGAGGCGGCCCACCGCTGGGCCAGGGACGCCTGCGCCCCGCCCGTTCCGGTGGCGGCCGCCCCGGCCGCCACCGACTGCCCGAAGGAGAACGCGGTGTGCAGGGCGGCCTGTGCCGCCAGCGTCAGCGCGGTCACGAACAGCGGCCCGCGCTCGCGCGCGGCAAGGCACCACGCTCCGCAGGCCGTCGCCGTCACCGCGGCCAGAACCACCCACCAGGGCACCGGCGTGTCGGACATCAGGGCGTGGCCGAGGGCGGCGAGCGGCACACACACCGCCGCGAACACCCCGGCCCGCAAGCCCCTGAGAACACGCCCCGCAATCATGACCCGCTCATCGTTGCACCCCGCCCCGCGCGCCGGGCGGGCAGGGCTCAGTACGGCAGGCCGGAGAGGAACGCGTGCAGGGCGTGGTCGAAGTGTGGTGTGTTCTCCAGGTTGACCATGTGGCCCGCGCCCGGGATCCGTACCCGCTGGGCGCCGGGGACGGCGAGGGCGATGGCGTGCGCGTTGGCGGCGATGTCGGAGCAGTCGAGGTCGCCGTCCATGACCAGGGTCGGTACGCGGATCTCCGCCAGCCGCCCGTACGCGCCGACCTCGACCGGCATGCCGGCGCCCATGCCGCCCGCGTGCACGACCACGTTGGCGTCCGCCGAGGCCCGCATCCGTTCGCGGAGGGCGGGGTCCACGGCGGACGGGTCGCGGTGCGGGCCGTCCACCCACATGCGGAGGAAATGCTCGATATAGCGCTCCGCGCCGTCCTCCTCCTCGTCGCCGACGGCGGCCACCTGCTCCTTGATGTGCTCCAGGATGAACGGGTCGGTGAAGGCCCGGCCGCTGATCCCGGGGGAGGCCAGGGCCAGCGCGAAGACGCGGTCCGGGTGCGCGAGGGCCGTGTCCAGGGCGATCCGGGCGCCGTGCGAGAGGCCGACGAGGATGGCCTTGGCCACCCCGAGGTGGTCCAGGAGGGTGCGCAGGTCCTCGTGGTTGGCGTAGTCGCCGTCCACGGTGGAGGACAGGCCGTGGCCGCGCGCGTCGTAGCGGATGGTGCGCAGGCCGGAGCGCGCGAGCCAGGCGAACTGCTCGTCCCACATGCGCTGGTCGAGCATCCCGCCGTGCAGCAGCACCACCGAGGGGTCGCCCTCCGTACCGGCGCCGGCCGCCTCGTAGAACAGCTCGCCGTTCTCGACCGGGACCGTGTCGTTCTCGACCTCCGTCTCGGGCCAGGCACCGAGTTCCTGGGTTCCTTGGATTCCTTGGGTCGTCATGCTCCGTGCCGTCCTGTGTGGGGTGCTGGTGCCGGAAGGGGGGCTGGGGTGGTCCGGGAGGGGCCGGGGGCCGGCGGGTCGTCGCGGGCGAGCGACCGGAACTCCGCGCCGAGCCGGTCGAGTACGCGCAGGGCGGTGGCCACGTCGGCGGCCGGCAGTCCGGCCAGCCCGCGGCGCAGCCCGGCCTCCTCGAACCGCTGGACGGAGCGGAGGACGTCCAGGCCCTCGGCGGTGAGCCGGATCAGGGGGGAGCGCCGGTGCGCGGGGTTGGGGGCGGTCCGGACCAGGCCCAGTTCCGCCGCGTGGTTCACCCAGCGCTGCACCGGCTGCCGGTCCAGTTCCAGCGCGCGGGCCAGCTCCGGTACGGTGCGCGGGCCCTGGATACGGAGGGCGTCGAGCAGCGCGTGCTGACCGGCCGTCAGGCCCGTACCGGCCAGCTCGCGTTCCACGGCCCGTACGACCGTCCGGTGCAGGGGCCACAGACGGCGGATCACTTCGTACGCGAGGTGCTCGACCGGGTCCGCGCCGCCTTCGGTGACACTCATGGTGTCATGATGACATCGACGGTGTCGGTACGGAAGGAGCGCCACGCCCAGTCCGGTCGCGCTGCCGCGGCGGGGCGGCCGCGTCGTTCCGAAGGCCCCCGCCGTCCGGTCCCCGGGCGCCCCTTCCGCCGGCCGTCAGGCACGGAATCCGTGAAATGTACGGATGAGGACGTGCCGAAGTTCCCGTCCCGCGCGGAATGTCTCAGGTGGCCCGGCGCGCGGGTACCGTGCCGCGCCACAGGCGGCGGGCGGACAGCCAGGCGGCGGCGAGCAGCAGCAGGTTGCGTACGTACAGGTTGGCTATGGACAGCCAGGCCGCGTCGTCGCGCAGCCCGCGGTACAGCAGCGGGAAGTCCAGTGTGGTGAAGAGGCAGACCGCGAGGACCAGCAGGGCCACCGGGCGCTGGGTGGTGTCGCCGCGCAGCAGGCAGACCGCGGCCAGCCCGAGCAGCCAGACCAGGTACTGCGGGCTGATGACGCGGCTGGTGACCACGAACAGCAGCGTGGCGGTCAGTGCGGCGTCCGGCAGCACGCGGGCGCCGGTGCGCTCCGAACGGCGCCGCCACCACAGCAGCCAGCCGAAGGCCAGTACGGTCGACACCTGCATGGCGATGCTGACCGTGGGCACCCACGGGCCCACGAACTCGTGCGAACCGTCCTTCGCCGCCCACGTACCGCTCCAGCCGAGGTGCCGCGCCAGGTGGAACGGCAGGGAGCCGACCGACTCGATCTGGATGCCGCGGGACTCCTGCGCGGCGAGGAAGGAGAACGCGTTCGGCATGGCGAGGGCGAACCCGGCCGTCACCGCCGCACCGGTGACGGCGGCGGCCGTCCAGGCCGTACGGGTACGGCGGCCCCGCGACGTACCGGCGAGCAGCAGTACGGGCCAGACCTTGACCACCGCGGCGACCGCCGTCACCGCCCCGAAGGCCCGGTCGGCCCAGGCGCGCCGCGCGGAGGCGGCCACCAGGGCGAGCATCGCGAGGGCGGTCACGTGCAGGTCGAACCGGTTCCACGGCATGGTGCTGAGCACGGCCAGGCCCGCGGTCCACAGCCAGGGCGCGGCGAGGGAACGGCCGCGCCGCCGCGCCGCCCACAGCAGCAGCGCGAAGACCGCGGCGTCACACAGGGCGGCCAGCACGATGAACGCGTGGCCGTAACCGAGGCCGGGCACGAGGCCGGGCGCCAGGATCGGCAGCGCCGCACCGGGCGGGTACTGCCAGCTCACGTCGTGCAGCGGGAAGCTGCCGCTGCTCAGGACCGAATGCCAGCCGGTGTAGACCTTGCTCACGGACGGGTCGAGGCCGCCGCCGCCCACGAACGGGCTGATCTTCAGTGCGGCCGGCACCAGCCAGAGCCGGGTCAGCAGCCAGACGGCGAGCAGGGGCGCCATCCCGCGGGCGCGAGCCGCCGCACGGACCCGGGCGGGGGCGCGTTCGAGGGCCGGGGCGCCGGTGGACGCGCCGGGTGGCGCACCCGCTGTCGCCTTGGCCGATGTGCTGGCTTGGTCGAGCACGGCTCCGGAGGCTCCGTTCGTACGAGGTAGCGGTAGCACCCTGCTGACCTGCGAAATCGAGCCGAACAGGCAAGTGCTCACCAGGTGTATACATGGCATGTATACGTGCAGTGTAGAGTCCGTGGCATGCCCGTCGAAGCCGCCCCCCGTCTGCCGCTCGCCGTCCTCCCGGCGCAGCGTGGCGCCGGCACTTCCAGCACCCGGCCCGCCGGTTCCGGAACCGCACCCGCGCTCGCGCGGCTCGCCGTCCCGGTCCTCCCCGCGCTGCTGGCGCTGGCGCTCGGCCTGTGGGGCATCCGGCGGGGCGACAGCCTGTGGCGGGACGAGGCGGTGACCTGGCAGGTCGGGCGGCGTTCGGTGGCGGAGATCTGGGACATGCTCGGCCAGGTGGACGTCGTGCACGGCCTCTACTACGTGCTCATGCACGGCGTGTTCGAGGTCTTCGGCACCGGCCCGGCCGTACTGCGCATGCCGTCCGTACTGGCCATCGCCGTGGCCGCCGCCGCGACCGCCGCGGCCGGGCGCCGCCTCGCCGGTCCATGGGCCGGACTCGCCGCCGGGCTGGTGCTCGCGCTGATCCCCAACATCCAGCACTACGCCCAGGAGGGACGGGCGTACGCGCTGGTCACGGCCGGTACGGCGGTGGCCACCCGGCTCCTGCTCGGCGCGCCGGGCGGTACGCCGTCCACCGCGCGGCGCGGCTGGCCGCGATGGGCGGGCTACGCCGCCGTCATGCTGTTCACGGCCCTGCTCAACTGGTTCTCGCTGTTCGTCCTGCCCGCGCACGCCGTCACGGTCCTCGTCGCCCGCCGCCGCGGCGCACGCCGGTTGTTGTTGCCGTGGTCGGTGTCCGCCGCTGTGGTGGTGGCGGGCGCGCTGCCGCTGATCCTGGCCAGCCGGGCCCAGTCGGGGCAGGTGTCGTGGATCAAACCGGTCGCTGTTTCCACGCTGCTGGGCATCGGCGTGCTGCTGCTCGTGGCGCTGGTGTGCGCCCGGGTTCCGTACCCGGGCCGCGGGCGCGCGGCCATGTCACCGGCCTCCGTCGGGCTGCCGCTGCTCGCCGTGCCGCAGTGCTGTCTGCTGCTGGCCTCGGTCCTCGTGGAGCCGCTCTACCTCGACCGCTACGTCCTCTACACGAACATCGGCTTCGCCCTGCTCCTCGGCGTCGGCGCCGCGGCTGTCGTGCAGGCACTCCCGGGCCGCACCTGGGCACTGCTTACGGGCGTCACGGCCATGGGATTCGTGGCGCTGCTGCCGGTGGAGACCGGTCTGCGCGAGCCGACGAGCCGGGCGGACGACGTGTTGCGGGCGGCGGACCGGGTGGCGGCGAGCGCGCGCGGCGGCGACGGCGTGCTGTTCATACCGGCGGCGCGGCGGGACACGGCGCTGGTGACGCCGTCGGCCTTCACCGGCCTGCATGATCTCGCGCTGACCGAGGACCCGGTGTCCTCCGGCACCATCAAGGGCGTCGAGGGCAGCCCCGAGCACATACGCACGGCCATGCTGGCCGAACACCGCATCGTGGTCGTCACCGACACGCGCCGCGCCGCACCGCCCGCCCCCGCACGCGAGACCGAGAAACTCCGTGTCCTCGCCCGGCACTTCAAGCTCACCGGCCGGACGGACAGCGTCGGCCGCCGGGTGGAGGTGTACGAGAAGGTGCGGTGACCGGCTCTGCCGAAGGGCGGACGGCGCCGGCTGCACAGCGGTCCGCGGACGGACTTCGCCGCGCACCAGGGTCCGGACGGTCGGCCCCGGTACCAGGGCTCACCCCACGTCGTACGGCACCGGTGCGGCGTCCGGAGGGAACGTGACGATCAGGTCGGCGCGCTCCCGCGCCGCTGCCACCAGACGGGCGTTGGCCTCGTCCGAGGCGTGCACGAACCGTTCGGCGTGGGCGCGCGGCTTGCCGAAGCGCTCGTGCCGGTCGATCAGGCGGCGGACCCGATCCGTGTCGTCCAGGTCCACGTACCAGACCTCGTCGAGGCACTTCCTGGCCCGCGCCCACGCGGGGTCGTCGAGCAGCAGGTAGTTGCCCTCGGTCACGACGAGCGGCACCTCGGGCGGGACGGGGATGCTGCCGGCCACCGGCTCCTCGATGCGGCGGTCGAAGGCCGGGGCGTAGACGACGGTGTCCGGCGCGGGGGAGCGCAGGCGGGTGAGCAGGGCCGCGTAACCGGCCGCGTCGAAGGTGTCCGGGGCGCCCTTGCGGTCCGCACGGCCGAGGCGGCGCAGCTCCGCCTCGGCGAGGTGGAAGCCGTCCATGGGGACGAGCGCCGCCGCCCCGGCCAGTTCGGACACCAGATGGGCGGCCAGGGTGGACTTGCCCGCGCCGGGCGGCCCGGTGATGCCGAGCAGCCGGCGGCGGGCCGGACCGGCGGTGGCGGCCAGGCGCCGGGCACGTGCGGTGAGGTGCTGCGGTTCCATGATCGCGGTTCCTGGTCTCCTCGGGGGCGGGGCGGTTCCTGGTTTCCGTGCGCACGGGTGCGGGTGCGCGGCTCCTGGTTTCTTCGGGTGCGGGGCGGTCGCGGAGGCGGTGCGGGCGCGGTCTCCGGCCTCCTACGGCTCCTGCCGGGTGGCGCCGCCGGGGCGCGCCGCGCCCAGCCGCCACAGCGAGGTGACCTCGGCCGCGCGGGCCGCGTGCAGCGGGTCGTCGGTGGCGCGGGAGCGGCCGTGGCGCGGCCGGATGTCCAGCCGGTCCAGCACCGTCAGACCCGCCGCGTCGAAGGCGGCGGTCAGCTCGGCGCGGGGGCGCAGTCCGAGGTGCTCCGCGAGGTCGGAGAGGATCAGCCAGCCCTCGCCGCCCGGGACGAGATGCGCGGCCAGGCCGTCCAGGAAGCCGCGGAGCATCCGGCTGCCCGGGTCGTAGACCGCGTACTCGACGGGGGAGGTGGGCTTGGCGGGGACCCACGGCGGGTTGCAGACGATCAGCGACGCGCGGCCGGGCGGGAACAGGTCGGCCGCCACCACCTTCACCCGGTCCGCCACGCCCAGCCGGGTCACGTTCTCCCGCGCGCAGGCCAGCGCCCGCGGGTCCTGGTCGGTGGCCACGATCCGGGACACGCCGCGGCGGGCCAGCACCGAGGCCAGGACACCGGTGCCGGTGCCGATGTCGAACGCGGGGCCCGGGACGGACGGCAGCGGGGCCTCGGCCACCAGGTCCACGTACTCGCCGCGCACCGGCGAGAAGACGCCGTAGTACGGGTGGATGCGGTCGCCGCCGAGCGCCGGTATGCCGACGCCGTTTCTGCGCCATTCGTACGCGCCGATCACACCGAGCAGTTCGCGCAGCGAGACGAGCAGGGGAAGGGGCCGGGGCGCCTCGGCGGGCCGCCCGGTGTGCTCCTCGTCCCCGCTGCGTTCCGCGGCTCCGGTGTGGCCCTCGTGCTCCTCCGGGCCGTACGCCTGGAGGCAGGCTTCCCGTACGTCGGGTGCGCGGCGCAGGGCGAGTTCGTACCCGGGCTCCAGGGCCACCAGCAGCATGCCCAGGATGCGGGCGCGGTGGTTCTGCGCGGCCCGGTGCTGGTGGAAGGCCTGGGCGGGGTCGGCCGGCGGCCGTTTGCGCGGCCGGCGGTCGATCCGGCGGGCCAGCGCCGTCAGCAGCTGGCGGGCGTTGTGGAAGTCGCCGCGCCACAGCAGGGCGGTGCCCTCGCAGGCGAGTCTGTAGGCCTCGTCGGCCTTCGTGCGGTCGTCCGCGACGGCCACCCGGCGGGGCGCCGGCGTGCCGCTCTCGGAACGCCAGTGGGCGGAGCGGGCCGCGCCGGCCTCGGTCCACGTGACGGCCTGCGGGGCCTGAAGTGTGTTCATTGCGTCCCAGGTAAGGGGCTGAGAAGTGACGTTCGACTCTACTCCGTGCCCGGCGGGGACCTTCGTCCCCTGTCGCCGGGGCCGCGCGGAGTAGGAGGATGGAAATAGTTGGGCATAGCACACGCTGGTGGTCGTATGGAGGCGTACATGGACACCCTGCCGGTCATCGTCGCGGTGGACGGATCCCCCGACAGCGAACGGGCGCTCCGCTGGGCGATCGAGGCGGCCCGGCTGCGCTCCGCGCCGCTCCAGGTCGTGCACGTCTGGCCGTATGTCACCACGGAGGGCCGCGCGGCGGCCGAATCCGGTATCGGCGACCCGGTCCTGGACGAACTGCGCAAGACGCTGGACGGGCGGGCCGACACGGCCGGTCTGCCGGGCGTCGAATTCCGCAGCCTCAGCGGACTCACCGACACGCTGCTGCCGGCCCTCGGCGCCGAGGCGCAGCTGCTCGTGCTCGGCTCGCGCGGGCGCGGCGGCTTCGCCAGCCTGCTGCTCGGCTCCAACGGCATGGCCTGCGCTGCGCATTCGGAGGGGCCCGTCGTGGTCGTACCGCGCCCGGACCGCGGCGACTCCGGGCCCGGCCCGGACGGTGAGCGGGTCCGCCCGACCCCGTCGCAGGTCACGCTGGGCGTCGACGCCTCGTCCGACGAACCCGGCGCGATCGGCTTCGCCTTCGCGGAGGCGAGCCGCCGCGACGCGCGCCTGAAGGTGGTCTCCGGTTACGCCTGGCCGATGCTGACACCGCCCTCGTTCGAATACCTGGCGGCCTATGACGGCACCCAGCGGGAGTACGAGAACGCGCTGGCCGAGCAGCTGACGCGGACGCTCGCGCCGTACCGCGAGCGGCACCCCGGGGTGCCGGTGACGGTGGAGCTGCGGAACGCGGACGCGGCCGGGCAGCTCGTCGAGGCGTCCCGGGACAGCGATCTGGTGGTGGTCGCCCGGCACCGCAGGCGCCTGCCGGTCGGCCGCCGGCTCGGCTCGGTCGCCCACGCCGTCCTGCTGCACGCGGTCTGCCCGATCGCGGTCGTACCGGAGGACACGGCACGGTCCGGCCAGCCGGAGCGGACCGGGGAAGCGGAGCAGGCGGCGGACGGCGAGTAGACCGAGGACGAGAGCCGTCCCGGGGAGCGCCCCGGCGAGGCGGGGCAGGCGGCGGACGGCGAGCCGACCGAGGACGAGAGCCGTCTCAGGCAGCACCCCGGCGAGGCTGAGCCGGCGGCGCACTGCGAGCAGGCCGCGCACCGGAGCCGACCCGGGAAGCGCCCAGGGAAGCGCCCCGGGGCCGAAGGCCCGCCCGGGAAGCAGCCCGGACAGGCGCCTCAGGCGATGCCGAACGCCTCCGCGTAGCGCACCGTGCCGCGCGGGGGCGTGCCGCCGTCCAGGGAGAGCGCCAGGAACGCCTCGTCCGGCCACTCCTGGGGCGGCAGGATGCCGAAGCGGGAGGCAGGCTCGAAGCCGAACCTGGGGTAGTAGGGCGGGTGCCCCAGCACGACGGCCGTCCGCTCGCCGGCGGCCCGGGCCGCGTCCAGCAGCGCCCGGATGACGGCGCTGCCCGCGCCCTGCTTCTGGTACGCGGGCAGTACGGCGCAGGGCGCCAGCGCGACGGCCGGTTCGGTGGCTATGTGACAGCGGGTGAGCAGTGCGTGCGCGGCGACGGGCGCGGGCGCCGCGCCGGACGCCGTGGCCCCGGCGGCGGGCTCGGCCACGAACGAGAGGCCCGGCAGCCAGGCCGCCGGGTCACGCCGCAGCGCGTCGACGAGGTCGGCCTCGCCGGTGGTCTCGAAGGCGGCCAGGTTGACCCGGCGGACGGCCGGAACGTCCTCGGGGGTCTCGGGGCGGCACTGCCAGATGTTCATGCCGCCATGGTCGCACCGGGGTCTGACAATCCGCCCCGGATTTTCCCCGCCGGGCCCGCGCCCACCCCTACCAGTCCACTCCACCCCGCCCCGCCGCGCTCTGGGCGGAATCCGGTCGGCCGGTAAGTGGCCGGTGCCCGGCGCCCGCGGCGGTGCCGCGACCCGCCCGCCGCGGCGGTGCTCAGTCGGTGCCCGGCATCGCGCCCGGCGCCGGGAAGGCCGCCGCCCGGCGCTCCGGCCGCCGCATCAGGAAGACCGCCGCCGACCCCGCCGCGAACAGTGCGAACACCGAGACGGCGGCGCTGATCCACGACGCGCCCAGCCACTGGCCGCCCACATAACCGAGGATCACCCCGTACGCGGCCCAGGCCAGCCCGGCCAGCGCGGACCACGGCAGGAACTCCCGGACCGTACGGTGCGCGACCCCGGCGCCCAGGCTGACCACCGAGCGTCCGGCGGGTGCGAAGCGGGCCAGGACGACGATGCCGCCGCCACCCCGGGTCAGCGCCGCGCCGAGGCGCTCCTGCGCCGCGGTCAGCCGGCGGGAGCGGGCGATGGCGCGGTCGAAGCGGTCGCCGCCGCGCCAGGCGAGCCGGTAGGCGACCAGGTCGCCGAGGACCGAGGCGGTCGCGGCGCACAGCACCAGGGCCAGCATCTCGGCGATGTGCACGTCCCCGCGTACGGCGCCGGAGACGCCCACCGCGCCGGCCGCGGTCCCGGTGCCCGCCGCCGTGGTGGCCGCGGTGATCACCAGGACGCCGCTGGGCAGGATCGGCACGAAGACATCGAGGAGTACGGAGAGCCCGACGATCGCGTAGACCCAAGGGGTGCCGCTCAGCGGCCCCAGGCTTTCCAACAACGTCCTTCTCCCGGTCCGAACCCCTGCCGCGACGTCGCATGGGCGGCTGGGGCGGCTGTACCGCCATACAGCGTACGCCTGACGTGCCCACGGTGACGTTCCGGGGCGCACGGTGTTGTTGGGTTCACACCGTCCCGAATCCGGCGCGGACGCCACTGTCACCCGTCTGCTGCTGCCGTGGCGCAAAAGAGCGCGGCATTGGGGATGTTATATGCCGAAACGCGCGCCTTGTGATTGCGGAAACAGGGTGCTCCGGAGCGGAACGGCACACGAATGGAGACTTGGATGCAGACGTTGAGGGAGTCATCGACGGCGTCGGGCGGTGCGGCGCAACCGGCCGCGGCGGGCGTACGGGCCGGCGGCGGCACGGTGCGGGCGAGGACGGCGGCCAAGGCGGCGGGCGCCTGTGCGGCGGTCCTCGCCACGGCGGGCGGGCTGCTGCTCGCGCCGGCGGCCGTGGCGGCGGACGGCGACAAGATCCAGAAGACCACCGTCGAGCCGGAGTACTCGGTGACGATCGCCGCGCAGTTCACGCGGCCGAACGGCGCGATGCTGAGCCACGCGCTCACCTACGACCCCAAGCTGGTGCCGGTGGGCTCCCGCGTGACGGTCAGCGAGCGCTCCGACAGCCGGCAGACCCGGGTCGGTCTGCGGGTGTCCGACCTGCGGGCGAAGCGCACCTACGGGGCGCACGTGCACACCGGTAAGTGCGGCGTCCGGCCGGAGGACTCGGGCCCGCACTACCAGCACCGCAAGGACCCGCGCACGCCGTCCGTCGACCCGGCCTACGCCAACCCGAAGAACGAGGTGTGGCTGGACTTCACGACCGACGCGCGCGGCGAGGGCTCCGCCTCGTCCCGGCACGCCTGGCACTTCCGGTCCGGCGAGGCGCGGTCCGTGGTGATCCACGAGCGGCGGACCGCGACCGGGCCCGGGGTGGCGGGGACCGCCGGCCGGGTGGTGGCGTGCTACACCGTGCCGTTCAACAACTCGAAGGAGGCCGGGAAGGCGGTCGCGGGCGCCCTGTCGAAGATCTTCTGACCGCGTCCCGGCCGCACGGCCCCAGGATGGACCCGGTGCCGGCCCGGCCGGACGGCCGGCACGGCGGGCCCGGTGTCACCCGGTGACACGTACCGCCCGTCCGAAGGAGCGGCGGCCCCCGGAAGGAATCCGGAGGCCGCCGCTCCGTGCCGTGGCACGGCCCGGGACCGGACCGTCAGACCGCGCTCGGCTCGCGCGGGGTGCCGGCCGGGGCCTCCGCCGGGCGCCGGGCGCCGAAGAACAGGCGGTCCAGCGACCAGACGCCCGGACCGGTGAAGACGAGCAGCAGGAACGCCCAGCAGAACAGCGCGGACAGCTCCCCGCCGTTCTGGAGCGGCCACAGGGCCGCGCCGGCGTGCGCGGAGAAGTACGCGTACGCCATCGAGCCGGAGCTGATGAAGGCGGCGCTGCGGGTGCCGAGGCCGACCATCACCAGGACGCCGCCGACGAGCTGGATGACGGCCGCGTACCAGCCGGGCCAGCTGCCCGCGGGCACGGTCAGCCCCTTGCCCATCGCACCGCCGAGGATGCCGAACAGTGAGGACGCGCCATGGCAGGCGAAGAGCAGACCCACGACGACGCGGAACAAGGAGAGGGCGTGCGGCTTGAATCGTTCGGTGAACTCGGTCACCGGAGACTGGGCGGACATGGCGGGACTCCTGCGGTTTCGGGGACGGGAACCGACAAGGGGACAGGTTAGGGAGACCTAATCGGTACTTGCAAGTTCAACATTTGGCCATATCCGGCCGTTGGCCGAAAGTGGTCATGGCCCGAAGTGCGCCCGCCCGGCCGCGAGGACGCCGGAGTCCCGGCCTCCGCCGGGCGGCTCAGGCGTCCTGGCCGCCCGTCAGCGGCTCGTCCCACACACAGGCCGGCCGGGTGCCGGCCTCGTCGCGCACCGCCTGCTCCAGCCGCAGCCGCGCCGTGCGCCCGTGCAGCGCCAGGGTCATCAGCTGGTTGCCGAACCACGGGCCGCCCGTGCGGCGCCAGCCGATCGGGGGCCGGGGCAGCCCGCCGTGCCGGGCCAGTGCGTGCCCCAGCCGGCGGCCGAGCCGGCTCCACCCGAAGCGGAAGCCCGCCCGCATGGAGGCGGGGATGCTGTTGTGCACGGGCGAACAGGTCAGCTGGAGCACCCGGCCGGCGGGCCGGGTGCCGTCGTACCAGTGCGGTTCGGCCACGTACGCGTGGTGCACGTCGCCGGACAGCACGCACACCGTCGCCGGTGCCGCGTCCCCCGAACCGGCCTCCGCGAGCAGATCGGTGAGCGCCGTGAAGGACTCCGGGAACGCCGCCCAGTGCTCCAGATCGGCGCGCTGCCGCAGCGACTCGCTCCAGCGCGCCCAGCGGGCGCCGCGCGCCCCGGCGCACAGCGCGGCGTTCCACCCCTCCGCGTCGTGGATCAGGTTCGGCAGCAGCCACGGCAGCGAACTGCCGATCAGCAGATGGTCGTAGGCGCCGTGGTCGGCCAGCACCGCCTCGCGCAGCCAGTCGGCCTCGGCCGGGTCGAGCATCGCCCGGTGCCCCTCCGCCAGGACGCGGTTGGCACGGGTGTCGACCATGACCAGGCGCACGCGGCCGAAGTCGCGGCGGTAGCTCCAGCGCGCGCAGGCCGGGTCGGCGTCGGCCGCGGCGGCGAACTCGCGCACCAGGTCCGTGCCGTCCGGCAGCGTACGGACCCGGCCGTACAGCTCGTCCTTCTCCAGCTCCGCGGGGGAGAGGTTGCCCAGGTGCTGGTACACCCAGTAGGACATCAGGCCGCCCAGCACCCGCTCCCGCCACCAGGAGGTGGCGCGCATCCGGGCCAGCCAGGCGGCGGAGGTGTTCCAGTCGTCTATGACGTCGTGGTCGTCGAAGATCATGCAGCTGGGGACGGTGGAGAGCAGCCAGCGCACCTCGGGGTCGAGCCACGACTCGGCATACAGGTGGGTGTACTCCTCGTAGTCCGCCACCTGCCGCCAGGGCGGCTCGGAGGTGTCGCGGCGGGCGGCGAGCAGCCGGGCGGTCGCGTCCGAGGTCTGGTCGGCGTACACCTGGTCGCCCAACAGGAGGAGCACGTCCGGGCGTTCGCGCTCCGGGTCGGCGGCGAGCGCCGCGGCGAGGGTGTCCAGGGCGTCCGGGCCGACCGGGTCGTGCGCGTCGGTGGGCGGCGCCGCCCAGCGGCAGGAGCCGAACGCCACCCGCAGGCGCTGGTCTTCCGGGTCGCCGCCCGGCGCCGCGGGCGTGCGGATCGTGCTCTCCGGGAAGCGGCTGCCGGGCGGCGGCCAGACCTGTTCGCCGTCCAGCAGGACCCGGTACGGGGTCTCGCTGTCCGGCGTCAGCCCGGAGACGGGTACCAGCGCGTAGTGGTGCCCGGCCACCTGCCACGTGCGCTCGGCGCCGCCGGCGCCGCTCTCGCACCGCACGTGCACCTCGCAGGGCCGGTCGGTCTCCACCCACACCGTCGCGCTGATCTCGTCCACGTACCGCAGCAGCGGCCCCAGGCGCAGCACGGCCATCGGCGATCCTCCCCCGTACGGGGCCGGTGCCCGTACGTGTGTGCTCAGAGGATAGGAGCCGGCCGCAGGGCGACGGGGCGGCTCCGGCCTCCTCACCGGAGAAAGACGGAGCCATCCGGTCGTACGGTTGCGCCACTCGGTCGGATGCCGGTCAACAGGTGATCAGAACCGGCCCCGGGGGTGGCTCAGCAGCGGTCCAGGATCTTCTTCAGCGCCGCCTTCTCGGCCCGGTCGGCGGTCAGTCCGTACACGTGCTTCACCGACACCCACATCCGCGCGTAGGTGCAGTGGTACGACGTCTTCGGCGGCAGCCACTCGGCCGGGTCCTTGTCGCCCTTCTCCTGGTTCACGTTGTCGGTGACGGCGATCAGCTGCGCGTGGGTGAGGTCGTTGGCCAGCTGCCGGCGGCGCTCGGTGGTCCACTGCCGCGCCCCGGACTTCCACGCCTCCGACAGCGGTACGACGTGGTCGATGTCCACGTCCGACGCCTTGGTCCACACGCCGTCGTCGTAGGCCGACTTCCAGGTGCCGCTGACCGAGGCGCACTTGCCGTCGGTCTGCACGTTCTCGCCGTCCCGCTTGAGCACGACCTCGCGTGTGTTGCAGTTCTTGCCCTGGTCGGACCAGTGCGGGAACTTGTCGCGGCTGTAGCCGTCCTGCGGCCCCTCGGCCTGTTCCTTGAGCTGCGCGAGGTACGCGCGCGCCGTGGCGGCGTCCGGCGGGGTGGGCGGTGCCGCCTGGGCGGGCTGGGTGCCGAGGACCAGCGTGCAGACGAGGGCGGCGGCGGATCCGGCGGCTACCGAGACACGACGCGCGTAGACCTTGGGCATCGGAACTCCCTTGCTGTGGGGGGAAGTCGGGTGCGGGACGCGCCCCATGGTGCTGCCGTGGGGTTACCGCGGGGCAGTCCTCAGGTAACAGAGTGGCGACATGCTCACGTCACTTCAAGGGGTTGACATGCCGTCATCCGCCCCCGGCGGGCCGGGATGTGGCCCGCGCGGGCGCATACGCCCCCCGGCGGGGCCCTACAGTGATCGCGTGCTGCTGCCGGTCAACGTCACCCTCGGGGCCGTTCTCGCCGTCCTGCTGGCCGCCACCGTGGCCGTCGCCGCGCTCGCGCGCCTCGACCACGCGCGGGCCATCGCCCTCGCCGGGCTGCGTGCCGCCCTCCAGCTCGCCGCCGTCTCCTACCTCATCGGCTGGGTCGTACGGTCCGTGCCCTGGCTGCTCTGTTTCCTCGTACTGATGTTCGCGGTCGCCGTACGGACCGCCGGCCGCCGGCTGACCCCGAACCGCAGCTGGTGGTGGGCGGCGGCCCCGCTCGCCGCCGGTGTCGTGCCGGTCGTCGGCGCCCTGCTGCTGACCGGCCTGGTCCCGCCGCGCGGCATCACCCTCATCCCCGTCGCCGGCATCCTCATCGGCGGTGCCCTGACCGCCACCGTCCTCGGCGGGCGGCGCGCGCTGGACGAGCTGGAGACGCGGCACGGGGAGGTGGAGGCGGGGCTGGCGCTGGGCCTGCTGGACCGGGAGGCCCGGATGGAGGTCGCCCGTCCGGCCGCGTCCGACGCGCTGCTGCCGGGCCTGGACCAGACCCGCACCGTGGGGCTCGTCACCCTCCCCGGGGCCTTCGTGGGCATGCTGCTGGGCGGCGCCTCACCCGTTCAGGCGGGCGCGGTGCAGTTGTTCGTCCTGGTGGCGCTGCTGGCCGTACAGGTGGCGGCCGTGGCGGTGGTGCTGGAGCTGGTGGCCCGCGGGCGGCTGCACCGCGTACCCTTGGCCACAGCAGAAGGGGAGTAGCTCTTCGCCGGACCGTCGACATACTGCCCGCCCGTCGGCCGCCACCGCCCAGGTGACAGGCCGCCCGCGGTGGGCCGGCGCCCGGAGCGCGGCAGGTGACCGGTGTCCCTGCCACGCCAGCGAGACCTTCGGCCGCAGTGTTTGCGTGGACACACGTCCGCGCAAGGGACGCTGCCGTGCCGAAGCGACCCCTTTTCCGGGCCCCTCGGCGCGGCCCGACCGAACGAGGTAAGACACCCCGTGTTCAGTTTCACCGTCGCCGCCGTCGTCTTCGGCGTCGTTTTCCTGGCCGAGCTGCCGGACAAGACCGCACTGGCCGGTCTGGTGCTCGGCACCCGCTACCGCGCTTCGTACGTGTTCGCCGGTGTCGCCGCGGCCTTCGCCGTGCACGTCGCGCTCGCCATCGCCGCGGGCAGCGTGCTGTCCCTGCTCCCGCACCGCCTCGTCCAGGCGGTCGTCGGCGTGCTCTTCCTCGCGGGCGCGGCGATCCTGCTCTTCAAGAAGGACGAGGACGAGGAGGAGGTCAGGAAGCCCGCCGACCAGAGCTTCTGGAAGGTCTCCGGGGCGGGCTTCATGATGATCCTGGTCGCCGAGTTCGGCGATCTGACCCAGATCATGACGGCGAACCTCGCCGCCCGCTACGACGACCCGGTCTCGGTGGGCGCCGGCGCGGTGCTGGCCCTGTGGGCGGTGGCGGGCCTGGGCATCCTCGGCGGGCGCACCCTCATGAAGTACGTGCCGCTCGCGCTGATCACGAAGGTCGCGGCGGCCGTGATGCTGCTGATGGCGGGGTTCAGCCTGTACGAGGCGGTCACGGGCTGAACGCGGACCCGGGGCGGGGGCGGGGCCACCGGCCGGTGGCCGCCCGTCCTGCCGGGTCAGCCGTCGATGTGCAGCGCGACCGACCCGTCCGCGAGCGCCTCGACCCGGACCTGGCGCAGGTCGCGTACGTGGGCGTCGGGGCCGAAGGCCGCGGCCCGCTCGCCGACGCCGACCACGCGCATGCCCGCGGCGCGCCCCGCCAGGATGCCCGCCTCGGAGTCCTCGAAGACCACGCAGTCCTCGGGCGCGTACCCCAGCTCGGCCGCGCCCTTGAGGAAGCCCTCGGGGTCCGGCTTGCTGGCGCTCACGGATTCCGCGGTGATCCGGACGTCCGGCATCGGCAGCCCGGCCGCGCCCATCCGGGCGTCGGACAGGGCGCGGTCGGCGGAGGTCACCAGGGCGTGCGGGAGCCGGGCGAGGGCCGCCATGAAGGCGGGCGCGCCGGGGACCGGCACGACGCCGTCCACGTCGGCGGTCTCCTGCTCCAGCATCCGGCGGTTGTCCTCGTGGTTGCGCTCCATCGGGCGGTCGGGGAGCAGCGCGGCCATCGTGGCCCAGCCCTGCCGCCCGTGCACCACCTTGAGGACCTCGGCCGCGTCGAGCCCCTGCTCGGCGGCCCAGCGGCGCCAGCAGCGCTCGACGACGGCCTCGGAGTTCACGATCGTGCTGTCCATGTCCAGCAACAGGGCGCGGGCTATGAGCGTGGTGGTGGCCGGCATCGGCGGGCTCCTGGGCGCTGAGGAAAGAGACAAGCGGCTCCGCCCGCCGGTCAGGGAGTGCGGGCGGAACCACTTTGTTCCTACACGATACAAAGAGCCTCCGCGCGAGGCCAACCGCCCCCCGGTCCGTACCGCCCGCGCCGCCCTCGTACCCGCCTTCCCGCCCCGCCTCCGGCCCGCCTCACGGCTCGACCGTCCGGGCCTCCAGCGATCTGCGGGTCTGCACCCCGTAGACGCCTGCCGGGTCCTCCCACAGTCCGTAAGTGCGCTGGAATACGGCGACCGATTCGCGTACGGCACGGCCGTAACGGCCATCCTCCGGCCCCGGGTACATGGCCATCTGCTCCAGCCGTCGCTGCAACTCCAGCACCTCCGGCCCGCTGGCCCCCTCCCGCAGCACGATCGGCTCGTCGGGCGGGCTGCTCGGCGTACGGCTGTCCGGCGCGCTGGTGATGCTGCCGGACGCCTTGGCGGTCCCCGGCGTCTGCGGGGCCGACGACGGGGTGCGCGACGGGGACGGCGCGCCGGACGGGCCGGGAGGCGGCTGCGCCGGGGTCGCCCGATGCGGCGTGTGTGTGGCGGTGGCGGAGGGCGGAGCGGCGCGGTGCCCCGGTGCACCGCCTCCTCCGGGGGCGCCAGCGCTGCCGCCCGGCGTCCGTGCGACGGTGGGCATGCTCCGGTGGCCGTCCGGCAGCGAGCGGTCCTGGTCCGTGTCGGACAGCAGCGTGCCGCTGAGCATCACCGCGCCCGCCGCCAGGGCCGCCGCGGAGACCGCCATGGCGGCCAGGCCCGCCTGCCTCCTGCGGCGGCGGGCGGCGCCATACGCCGCGGTTCCGCGCTCCTCGGTTCCGTCCTCCGCCCCGGAACCGGCGGAGGCACCGGCGTGCGGACCGCTGCCCGATCCGGCTCGCAGGCCACCGTGCACTCCGGCACGCGACCCGGCGTACGCGTCCGTCCGCACCCCGGAGCCCGGCCCCGCGCGGGACCCGGCACGCGCCCCCGCCCGGGTCCCGGCCGGCGGCACCGTACGGGAGCCGAACCGCGGCGCGGGGCGCGGATCGGGCCGCATCGCCTCCGCCGCGTCCTCCGGCGCCGCGTCCGCGCCGTCCGCCCCGTCCGGCAGTCGCACGTACGGACGCACCCGCAGCGGATCGAAGTCCTCGGCACCGGCCGCCTCGCACAGGCACCTCGTCCGGCCGTCGGCGCGCGCGGGTGCCGAGCAGTGCGGGCAGGTCTCAGCCGTCACGAGCGATTCCCCCTCCTGAAGCCCTCGATCGGTCAGTGATTATCCGGGTCCGGCCCCTCCCTGCACAGGGAGCAGCCGGGAGCCATCGGGCCACACGCCGCTCAGCAGGCCGTATCCGACCAAAACGATCAGGATGGAAGGAAGCCCGCGCGGGAACCCGGCCCCGCGCAAGCCCGGCCCCGCGCAGCCCGACGCGCGGGAGCCCGACCCCGCTTGGACGAAGAGAGACGCTCATGGCGCAGGACACCGGTGCTCCGGCCGTCCCCGGTGCGGGCCGGTCCCGGCGGACGGTCCTCGTCGCGATCGGCGCGCTGCTGCTCGGCCTGCTGATCGCGGCACTCGACCAGACCATCGTGGCCACCGCGCTGCCCACCATCGTCAGCGACCTCGGCGGCCTGGACCACCTGTCCTGGGTGGTCACCGCGTACCTGCTGGCCTCGACCGCCGCGACCCCGCTGTGGGGCAAGCTCGGCGACCAGTACGGGCGCAAGCGGCTGTTCCAGACCGCCATCGTGATCTTCCTGATCGGCTCCGCGCTGTGCGGCGTGGCGCAGGACATGCCGCAGCTGATCGCCTTCCGCGCGGTCCAGGGCCTGGGCGGCGGCGGCCTGATCGTGCTGTCGATGGCGATCGTCGGCGACATCGTGCCGCCCCGCGACCGCGGCCGGTACCAGGGCCTGTTCGGCGCGGTCTTCGGCGCGACCAGCGTCCTCGGCCCGCTGCTCGGCGGCCTGTTCGTGGACCACCTCAGCTGGCGCTGGGTCTTCTACATCAACCTGCCCATCGGGATCGTCGCGCTCGCCGTCATCGCCGCGGTGCTGCACATCCCGGTCCGCCGCACCCCGCACCGCATCGACTACCCGGGCACCTTCCTCATCGCCGCGGTCGCCGCGTGCTTCGTCCTGATGACCTCGCTCGGCGGCGTCAGCTTCGGCTGGGGCTCCTGGCAGATCATCGGCCTCGGGGTGCTCGGTCTGGTCCTGCTGGCGGTGTTCGTCGCCGTCGAGCGCCGGGCCGCCGAACCGGTCCTCCCGCTGCGCCTGTTCCGGCTGCGCTCCTTCACCCTCACCGCGGTGATCGGCTTCGTCATCGGCTTCGCCATGTTCGGCTCGATGACCTATCTGCCGACCTTCCTCCAGGTCGTCAAGGGCGTCTCGCCGACCATGTCCGGGGTGCACATGCTGCCGATGGTCATCGGCATGCTGCTGTCCTCGACCGGTTCCGGGCAGCTGGTCAGCCGTACCGGGCACTACAAGGTCTTCCCGATCGCCGGCACCGCCGTCACGGCCGTCGGGCTGCTGCTCCTGCACCAGCTCGGCCCGGCGAGCGGCACCGCCGTGATGAGCCTGTTCTTCTTCGTCTTCGGCTTCGGGCTCGGCCTGGTCATGCAGGTCCTGGTCCTCATCGTGCAGAACGCCGTCGACTACGAGGACCTCGGCGTCGCCACCTCCGGCGCCACCTTCTTCCGCTCGATCGGCTCCTCCTTCGGCGTCTCGATCTTCGGCACGGTCTTCGCCAACAAGCTGGGGCCGCGGATCGCCGACGCCCTGGCCGGCCGGGAGCTGCCGCCCGGCACCGACCCGTCGAAGATCGCGGAAGATCCGCGCACGGTCCGGCAGCTGCCCCCCGACGCCGCGTCCGGCGTGCTCGACGCCTACTCGACCTCCATCACCGACGTCTTCCTGTACGCGGTCCCGGTCGTGCTGATCGCCTTCGTCCTGGCCTGGTTCCTGCGCGAGGAACCACTGCGCCGCGGTGTCACCGCGCCCGACACCTCCGAGGTGCTCTCCTCGAACCCCGTACACCGTTCCTCGTACGAGGAGGTCTGCCGCGCGCTGTCGAAGCTGGGCAGCCTGGAGGGCCGCAAGGCGGTGTACGAGCGGATCACGGAGAAGGCCGGGCTGGACCTGAAACCGGCGGCGAGCTGGATGCTGCTGCGCATCAACCGGTACGGCTCGGTGGAGCCCGCCCTGCTCGCCGAGCGCAGCATCGTGCCGTTCCGCGTGATCGCCGAGGCGACCGTGCAGATCGAGGAACGCGGCCTGGCCGTACGGGAAGGGCTGCCGCTGATCCTCACCGACCAGGGCCGTGCGGTGGCCGAACGGCTGGCCGCCGCCCGCCACGCGTCGCTGGCCGAACTGCTCGGGGACTGGTGGACCGACGACCGGCCCACCGACCTGACGGAACTGGTCGACGAGCTGACGGCGGAACTGTGCGGCTCGGACGCGGAGAGCCCGCAAGGCGGCGAAACCCGGCGCCGGCACCCACCGGCGGCGCGCTGAACGGAGCCTCCGCGTGGCGGCGCGCCAAGTCGGCATCCGCCCGGTGACGCGCCGGGGCCTCCGCCCGGCGGCGCCCCAGAAGGCCCTCCGGCCTCAGCTCTCCGCCCCCGTCTCCGCCACCCTCTTCTCGAAGAACAGATCCGAGTACGGATCCTCCTTGTACGCGGGCACCTCCACGTACCCGTACGCCCGGTACATCGCGACGGCCTCCACCAGGTCGCTCCGGGTGTCCAGCAGGATGCGTCCGGCGCCCAGGTCCGCCGCGCGCTGTTCGAGGGCGCGCAGCAGGACGCCCGCCGCCCCCTTCCCGCGCCACGGCGCGCGGATGAACACCCGCTTCAGCTCCGCCGTACGCCCGCCGTCGAGGAGCAGCAGCCCGCCGCACCCGGCGGGCTCCCCGCCCCTGCGGACGATCAGCAACTCGCCGCCGGGCTTCACCAGTTGGCCCACCGGGTACTCCGCCACCCCCTCGTCGATCTCCTCGGGCGTGATCGGCGGCCACCCGTGCACCACGTGATAGCGCGCCGCGACCTCGGTGTAGTACTCGCGGAACAGGGCCGTGGCGACGGGGGAGTCGTCGGGCTCGGCCGAGAGGTGCCAGGTCCCGGGCAGGCGCCTGATTGCGGTGTCGGTCATGCTGGCATTGTGCCGGTGCGGGCCGGACCGTGCCCCCGGATATTCCCCGGTGCTCACCGCCGCGCCCGAACACCCGGCAACCAGGCGGTGTTTGGCGCCCGGGGCCGGGGCTACCCGGCCCATATGTCCATCACCCTGATCATCGTCCCCATCGTGGCCCTGCTCGTGATCGCCGCTCTGGTCCTCATGGCCCGCGCCAAGGTCGCCCGCAGCGGCAGCAGAGGGCTGCGGCGGCGTTTCGGCCCGGAGTACGAACGGGCCGTAGCCGTGCACGACGGCGACACCGCGGCCGCCGAACGCGAGCTGAACCAGCGGCTGGACCGGCACGGCGCGTTCCGCCCGCGGCCCCTCACCGCCGAACTGCGGCTCCAGTACGAGGAGCGCTGGGAGGCCGTACAGCGGCAGTTCGTCGACGAGCCCGAACAGGCCGTCGTCGAGGCCGACCTGCTGATCGGCCAGCTCGCCCGCGAGCGCGGCTACCCGGCCGACACCTACGACGAGCAGACCGACGCCCTCTCCGTCCACCACGCGCACGGCGTCCACGGCTACCGCAAGGCCCACGAGACGGCCGTACGCGCCCGGGCCAACCGCCCGGAGGACGCCGCCGGGACCGAGGAACTGCGTGAGGCCGTGGTGCGCGCGCGGGCGCTGTTCGACGAACTGCTCAAGGCCGGAACGGGCCGTTCCACCAGCGCGCACGGCTCCCGCGACCACGGCTCCCGCGACCACGGCTCCCGCGACCACGGCCGCGGCACCACGGGACACGGCCACTCGGACCCGGCCCACGACGGCCACGACCCGGCGTCCGGCCACCAGGCCCGCCGGCACCACAAGCCCACCGCCCGACGGCTCGGCGACCGGATGCGTCCCCCCTGGACGCACGGCCGCGGCCACGGGCACGACACTGCGGAAGGCGGTGCGCGATGAGTACCTACGAGGAACGCGGGACCGGTCCCGCCGAGACCCCCGAAGAGCGCGCGGCGAACGAGGGCATGCCGCCTCCGGAGCGCGGAGCCGCGGCGTACGAGGGCGCCCGTAGCGCGCAGCAGCCGACCGCCCCGCCGCCCACCACCACGTCCGGCGCCGCCGAGGGCACCCCCGGTGTGTACGCGGGCCTCCCCGGCACCGAAACCGACTACCCCGCGGGCACACCCGGCCGGTCCGGCACCCACGACCCGGCCACTTCGCCCGGCCCGTCCGGTACGGCGGAACCGTCCCGTACGCCTGGCGCGACCGGCCCCACCGAGCCCCTCCTCCCCGGCGACGCCCGGGACAAGCTGCGGCACCGGCTCGACCACGCCGTCAACGGCTTCGTCGACCGCCCCCGCGAGGCCGTACAGGAAGTCGACGGCCTCTACGAGGAACTGGCCGCCCTCCTCCCGGAGGCCCTGGCCGCCCGCCGCCGTGCCCTGCGCACGACCTGGGAGCAGGGCGACGCCGACACCGAACAGCTCCGCGTCGCCCTGCGCCACTACCGGGAGACCGCCCAGCGCCTGCTCGACTTCTGAGCAGCCCCGGCCACCCGGCCGCTCAGCCCTGACCCTTCGGCCCGGCCTGCTGCACCACCTCGAACGACCAGAGCGTGGACCCGGAAGCAGCGGGCTTGGGCCGCTCGCCGCCCTCCGCGCCACCAGCCTGGTGCGCGGCCTTCATCGGCCCCTCCATCCACGCCTGGAAGGACTCCTCGTCGCGCCAGCGGGTGTAGACGAGGTACTGGTCGGTGCCCTCCAGCGGGCGCAGCAGCTCGAACCACTCGAACCCGTCCGACGACTCCACGGAACCGGCACGCGCGCCGAAGCGCTTCTCCAGGACCTCCCGCTGCTCGGCGGGCACGGTCAGCACATTGATCTTCACGATGCTCATACCGGACATCGTGCCCCATGCCGTGCCGCAGGTGTCGGCCGGGCCGCCGACCGCCGTCGCGGTCCGGGTCAGGCGTGCAGTTTCAGGCCCTTGATGACCTTGTCGACCTGCTTGCGGGGGCCGTGGACCGCCAGGCCGGCCAGGTCGAGGTCGTCGGCGGCGACGGCGCGTACCGTCGCGCGGTTGTCGTCGTCGTTGCCGGTGGTGAACATGTCCGTCGTGTACACGGCGGTGGGCAGTTCCCGGGAGAGGGCGCGGGCGCGGGTACGGGACAGGCCGGCGGGGTCGGCGGTGAAGCACAGGACCGGCTCCCGCAGCAGCGCGAGGTAGTCGTTGCCCGAAGCGTCCTCGTAACGCTTGCCCATGATGTCGTCGGCGGCGTGGGCGATGCCGCTCGCCAGGAAGGCCGTGACGTTCAGTTTCTGCCAGGTGGCGAGGTCTTCGCGGACCACGATGGCGATCTTGGTGGGGAAGCGTGCGGCGGTCTCGGCAGCTGCGTCGGTGGCCGTTCCGGCAGGCGTCGTTGCGGACGGCTCCGTGGTCGTGGTCGTCTCCGTAGTCATGCGACCAGTGTCGGAGGGGCATGGCCGGACGTCTTGAACGCTGGTGCGCCGGGACGGAGCGGTCCGCCCGGAGCGTCTCAGCTCGGCCGGTTGCGTGCACTCCGGTTGTCGGTGGGCGGGGTTAGCGTCGGGGTATGTCGAACTCAGAAGCGGGACAGGGGCCGTCGGAGACGCCGCGGGCGGCGCGGCCGGTGAGACGTCCGGCGCGGCCGACCGGCTGGAAACGGTTCGCCTTCCGGGCCCCCATCCACCTCTACCGGCTCGGTCTCGGCGGCGTCTTCGGCAAGCGGCTGCTGCTTCTGGAGCACCTTGGCCGAACGTCGGGCAAGACCCGCCGGGTCGTCCTGGAAGTGGTGTCGTACGACCAGCAGGCCCGCACCTGGACGCTGGCCTCCGGCTTCGGTCCGCGCGCGCAGTGGTACCGCAATCTCCAAGCGCAGCCCCGGGCCACCATCCAGGTCGGCCGCCGCCGGTGTGCCGTCATCGCGCATTTCCTCTCCGCCGAGGAGGGCGGCCGGATCATGGCGCGATACGCGCCGAAGCACCCCAAGGCGGCCAGGTCGTTGACGGCGTACATGGGCTTCGAGGTCGACGGCACGCTGGAGGGCTACCGGCAGGCGGGGGAGCACATCCCGTTCGTACGGCTCGTGGAGCAGTGAGCTGAAGAGGCTCAACGGGGTGGCGGCGCTGCGGTAACGGCTGTGTCCGCTGTTGGGGTCGCAGCCGCCGGGGCGCCGGAGTGTGGCCGGGGCGGGGCGCCCGGTTCGCGCCAGCATGGCCTTCATCAGGGCGCGTGAGGGCGCGGCCGGTGAAGGAAAGGGAAGCCCTTGTACCCCATGCGGAAGTTGACCCGCGCCGCGGTGGTGGCGTTCTCCGCCGTCGGCACCGTGCTGGCCGCCGTCCCCGCCGCGTCGGCCTGCCCCGGGCACGACCACGCGGCGCGCGGCGAGAGCTGCCGTGTTGCGTTCACCAGCTTCTTCCCCTCGCCGTCCGGCGCGACCTCGGGGGAGGGGGTCTACGCGCACGGCCAGAAGGACCCGTCGGGGCGTACGTGTGACAACGGCGAGTGGGAGCGCCCGTACCGCCCGAGCGACACGTAACGAAGACATCGGGCGGTGCCTGGCCGCCCACCGGAGCGACTCGCGGCGGAGACACCACAACGCCTGTGCGCGGGGACGATGGTGTCCCCGCGCACAGGCGTTGTGTTCAGGTGTTGTTCAAGGCTGGTGCCGTCGGGTTGCTCAAGGCGACTGCCGCCGGGCGGGTCAGGCAGGCGACTCCGCGGCCACCCGCCGCTTCTTGCCCGCAGCCGGCTTCGACGCCGCGGCCTTGCGCAGCGCGCGCGCCTCGGACTCCGTCTCGACCGCCGGCGGCGACCCCGGCAGCGGCTTGCGCGCGCTCTCCGTCATCATCAGGACCGCGATCCCGCCGACCACGGCGGCGGCCATCATGTAGAACGCCGGCATCATGTTGTTGCCCGTGGCGCCGATCAGCGCGGTCACCACCAGCGGAGTCGTACCGCCGAAGACCGACACCGAGACGTTGAAGCCGATGGACAGCGAGCCGTAGCGCACCTTCGTCGGGAACAGCGCGGGCAGCGTGGACGGCATGGTGGACGTGAAGCACACCAGCAGCAGGCCGAGTACGGCCATGCCCAGCGCGATGCCGGCCAGCGAGCCCTGCCGGATCAGCAGCAGCGACGGTACGGACAGCACCAGGAAGCCGACGCAGCCGGTCGCGATGACCGGGCGGCGCCCGAAGCGGTCGGTGAGCCGGCCCGCGAAGGGCTGCACGCACATCATCACGACCATGACGGCCAGCACGACCAGCAGTCCGTGCGTCTCGTCGTACTTCAGCTCCGAGGTCAGGTAGCTCGGCATGTACGACAGCAGCATGTAGTCGGTGACGTTGAAGACCAGCACCAGGCCGACGCAGAGCAGCATCGTGCGCCACTGGCCGAAGACCATCTCGCGCAGGCCGATCCTCTTCTCGGCCTCCCGGCGCTCCTTCTCCTTGGTCCGCGCCTCCTGCTCCAGCTGCGCGAACGCCGGGGTCTCCTCCAGCCGCATCCGCAGGTAGAGGCCGATGATGCCCATCGGGCCGGCGACCAGGAACGGGATGCGCCAGCCCCAGGAGAGCAGGGCGTCGTGGTCGTGGCGGAAGAAGTAGGTCAGCAGCGTGACCAGGCCGGCGCCGCCCACGTAACCGGCCAGGGTGCCGAACTCCAGCCAGCTGCCCATGAAGCCGCGCTTCTTGTCGGGCGCGTACTCGGCGATGAAGGTCGAGGCGCCGCCGTACTCGCCGCCGGTGGAGAAGCCCTGCACCAGCCGGGCGACCAGCAGCAGGATCGGCGCCCAGACGCCGATGGAGGCGTACGAGGGGATCAGGCCGATCGCGAAGGTGCCGGCGGCCATCATGATCATGGTGATGGCGAGGATCTTCTGCCGGCCGATACGGTCGCCGAGCGGTCCGAAGACCATGCCGCCGATGGGGCGGACCAGGAAGGCCGCGGCGAAGGTGCCGAACGTCGACAGCAACTGCGCGGTCGGGTTGCCGGACGGGAAGAAGACCTGTCCCAGCGTTACCGCGATGTAGCTGTAGACGCCGAAGTCGAACCACTCCATGGCGTTGCCGACCGCGGCCGCCGAGACGGCTCGCTTGACCATGGACGGGTCGACGACCGTGACGTCGTTGCCGCCCCGCCTCCGCTTCTCCAATGTCTCCGGCGCGGCCGCGGCGGCCGGGCCGGTCGGATCGGGCTGGGGACCACCGCTTCGGGTCCGCGGTGCGACGGGTGACTGCGTCGGCACGTGCTCGCTCGCCTGCGCTCTCTGGGACGACTGCATGGAACACCCGCCGCGGCGGGTCCCGCCCGCCATGGCGTGACGGGCAAAGCTCGACCATAGGTGCAGAGCGGGTCATCACGGACAGTGCACAGTTGATCGCGTAAGCGTGGTCAACCCTGCTGCTTGCAGGGGAAACGGCGTCCCGAGGGTCTTTATCCGGCCTTTATGGATGTGATCCATCTCGCGGCGATCACCGCAACCGAATTGCCCTGTGTTGCACCACATATGCAGCGCACGGACCTGACCCTGCCCAGTCCTCACGGATGTATGCCACCCAGGCGAAAAGTTTTTTCACGGGGTCGCCGGACACCCCCGGACGACTCCCGGGCCACTTCGGGCCACCGCCGGTCCGACTCCCCGTGTGTCCCGCCGGCCGCCCCCCAAACCCGCCCTTCATAACTCCCCCGTGCACCCCGCTTGACCGGATACCCGGTTCCGGTCGCCGGACCGGGACGCCAGGGTGCGTCGCATGTCTATCGCTACGGCAGTGCTGACCGCATCACTGGCAATGGCGCCGGCCGCCGCGCCGGCCATGGGAGTGCAGTGCACCGGCGTGACCGTCCGCGCCCACTTCGGGGCGTCCCCGACAGGCGAGGCCGTCACGTACGACCAGGCGCTGGTACCCGAGGGCAGCCGGGTCACGGTCGTGGAGAAGCGGTATGGATCCGGCAAGGACGCCCGCACGGTCGTCTCCCTGCGCCTGTACGGGCTGGTCCCGGACCGTACGTACGGCGCCCACGTCCACACCAAGCCGTGCGGCCCGAAGCCGAACGACTCCGGCCCGCACTATCAGAACGTGCCCGACCCGGTGCAGCCGTCGACCGACCCCGCCTACGCGAACCCGCGCAACGAGGTATGGCTCGACATGACGACGGACGAGGACGGGCGCGGCGCGTCGGTCGCCAAGGTCGACTGGCACTTCCGCTACGGAGAGGCGCGTTCCGTCGTCGTCCACGAACACAAGACCCACACGGAACCGGGCCACGCGGGGACGGCGGGTGCGCGGCTGGGCTGCGTGAACGTACCGCTGGCCTGAGTCTGCGCCGGTAAGCGGGCGGCGCGGCAGTATGGCACTGCCGCGCCGCGGGATCGTCGCGCCCATCAAGCATCGGCCATCCGGGCACACCCCGCCACTCGGCCGGCTACGCCGGCGCGATCGACGTGCTCGGGATCTCTTTGTCCTCGCACTCGAACCACACGGTCTTGCCGACGCGGCCGGGGGCGGGGGTGACGCCCCAGCGGTCCACGACGGCGTCGAGGAGGACGAGGCCGCGGCCACGCTCGCCGAGACCGTCGGGCGACGGGCTCCGTACGGGAAGGCCGGGCGCGCCGTCGCTGATCTCGACGCGCATGCCGCCCGGCCGCCGCAGGATGAGGATCGTGCAGCGGCGATCGGGCACAGCCGTACGACGTTGGACAGCAACTCGGTGACGGCCAGCTCGGCCGCGTCCGTCAGCTCCGCCATGCCCCAGTCGGTGAGGTACGTCCGGACGATCCGTCGTACGTGCCGGGCCGAGTGCTCACCGATGGTGAAAGTCATCCACTTCATGCGTCCACAGTGCGATGGAGTGGCTACGCTGAGCTACGTACGGAAAGCAACCCGCCATGCCGTTGGCGGAGTTGATCAAGGGGGCGTGGCCCGTGGTGAACACCCTTGACCCTGCCGCATCGCCGCTCGACTACTACGGTGGCGAGCTGCGACGCTTTCGTGAAGCGGCCGGACTGACGCAGAAACAACTCGGCGCGATCACCAGCTACACCGGTTCGCTCATCGGCCAGATCGAGACGGCGCGGAAGGTGCCGACCTTCCGTTTCAGCGAGATCATGGACGCCGCGCTGGGCACGGGCGGAGCCCTGACCCGGCTGACCGAGCTGGTGCTGCGCAGCGAACTTCCCGCCTGGTTCCGGCAGATCGCGGAGCTGGAGGCGCGGGCGACGGAGATCTATGTGTTCCAGGCGCAGCTGGTGCACGGCCTGCTCCAGACGGAGGGGTACGCGCGCGCCGTGCTCGGCGTGATGGACCGGACGGACCTGGACCGCCGGGTGGCGGCCCGGCTGGCCCGGCAGCGCATTCTGGAGAAGGAGTACCCGCCGGTGCTGTGGATGATCTTGGACGAAGCGGTTCTGCACCGTGGCATCGGCGGAGCCGAAGTGATGCGCGGCCAACTGGCCCACTTGTTGAGTTTTCTGGACGACCCCCGGGTCAACGTCCAAGTGCTGCCTTTCACCGCGGGGGCACACGCAGGGCTCCCTGGCCCGTTCAACCTGTATCGCTTCTTGGATGACCCGACCATCCTCTACAGCGAGGACTACGAAATCGCTCATCCGACCGCCAACCCGGCCGAGGTCGCGGCGCGTTCGCTTCGATACGATCATCTTCAGGCCGCGTCCTTGTCTTTGCGCGACTCGGCTGAGTTGATCCAGCGCATGTTGGAGGAACGCTATGGAGATCTCCCCTGAGCTGACGGGTATCCGTTGGCGCAAGTCCAGCTTCAGCAGTGACACAGGTGGTGATTGCGTCGAGTGCGCTCCTCTCGGTGCCGCCCGCTGGCGCAAGTCCACCCACAGTGCAGATACCGGCGGCTCCTGCGTCGAGATAGCCTCCACCCCCACCCTCATCGCCATCCGCGACTCCAAGAACCCCGCCGGGCCGGCGCTCACGCTGCCCCCGGCCGCGTTCGCGGCCTTCGTGAGCGCCGTTGCGGACGGGCGGCTGTGAGGTACCGGCGGCTCGGGGCCGGAGGGCCCACCGTCTCGGCGGTCGGGCTCGGGTGCATGGGGATGTCCGTCGCGTACGGTCCCGCCGATCCGGCGGAGGCGCGGCGGGCGCTGGATGAGGCCGCCGCGCTGGGCGTGACGTTTCTCGACACCGCCGACGCGTACGGGCGTGGGGCGAACGAGGAGTTCGTCGGGGACTGGCTACGGCGGCGGGGCGCGCGCGGCGATGCCGTGCTCGCGACCAAGTTCGGGCTGCGGCACGACCCCGTGACCGGGCGGGTCGACGCCGTCGACACCTCACCCGCGTACGTACCGGTCGCCTGCGACGCCTCGCTGCGCAGGCTCGGCGTCGAGTACGTCGACCTCTATTACGCCCACCGCCGCGACCCGGCCGTACCGGTCGAGGAGACCGTCGGTGCGATGGCGGAGCTGGTGGCGGCGGGGAAGGTGCGGCATCTGGGGCTTTCGGAGGTCAGCCCCGAGACGCTGCGCAAGGCCCACGCCGTGCACCCCATCAGCGCCGTGCAGCTGGAGTATTCGCTGTTCACGCGGGACGTCGTGGAGGGTGGAATGCTCGCGACCTGTCGCGAACTGGGCATCGCCGTCGTCGCGTACTCGCCGCTCGGGCGCGGCATGCTCGCGGGCGCGCTCGCCTCGCGGGAGGAGTTGGGCGAGGCGGACAACCGGCGCCGCTGGCCGCGCTTCTCGGACGAGAACATCGAGCGCAACCTCGCGCTCGTCCGCGCGGTGCGCCGCGTCGCCGACGAGATCGGCGTACCTCCGGCGCGCGCGGCGCTCGCCTGGCTGCTGGCGCAGGGCGAGGACATCGTGCCGATCCCGGGCACCAAACGGGCGCGCTACGTGGCGGAGAACGCCGCCGCGGCCGACCTGACGCTCACCGCCGAGCAGGCGGCCCGGCTGCGTGCGGCGGTGCCCGCCGAGGCCGTGGCGGGCGCCCGCTACCCGCAGCAGGCGCTCGACCGGCTCGGCCACTGAGCACCGGTCCGGCCACTGAGCACCGGTCCGGCCACTGAGGACTGGACCCCGGCGGAGTCCCGGGCGCCCGGGACTCCGCGGCCGTCTCACGGCAGCCACGCCTCGTACGACAGCACGTCGCCCGACTTGATCTTGAAGTCGGGGAGGTCCTTCGTGAACGTCGTCTCCATGCCGAGGACCTGGCCGGTCTCCGGGTCGAGGATGACCAGTTGGAGCGTGCCGTCCATGGACCCGTCCGACGTGTCCTCGCCGTGGTACGCGTACGCCTGGCCGCGCCGGCCGAGCCGGTCGATGACCTGCCCGGCCGGGCGCAGGTCGCCCACCCGGGACAGCATCCGGGCCAGGGCCGCCGACTCGCGCGGGCCCGGGGTCCACTCCTGGAGGAACGAGGAGAGGGCCATCAGGAGGGGCTGCGTCTTGGTGCCGGCACCGCTGTAGAACGTGGCCAGGTAGGCGCGGAGTTCGTCGGGGTCGGCGGGCGGGCGCGCGGGCAGCGTGCCCGCACCGGTGGCCGGGTCGTCCAGCCGCGTGCCCGCCGGGTACGTCTTGCGGTGCAGCACCTTGCCGTCGTTGACGGTGCGCCACTCGCCGTCCGCGTCGTTGATCACCGGGCGGCCGGGGCGCTGCGGATCGGTGGCGACGACGAGTTCGGAGCCGCTGCCGTCCGGGTTCCAGCGGGTGATGCGCTCCTCGGGGACGGTGACCGGCGGCGCGGCGTCCGGGCCCGCCTGCATGCTCAGGTACCAGCTTTGGAGGTGGCTGCCGCGGTGCGGCTTGGGTGCGTCGTGCCGGGCACGGGCGTATGCCTCGGCGTTGCGCGCGACCTCGTCCAGCGGGAGGGCGGGCGCGTCGCGCTGCACGACGAGCGCGGTGGGGGAGGCCGCCGCCGGTGTCGTACCGGCGCCGGAGAAGGTGAGGGTGAGGACGGCGAGCACGGCGGCCGAGGCGGCGGTGGCGCCGATGAGGAGACGGCGGGTACGGCGGGGGCGGGGGGCGCGGGCGGGGCGCGCGAGCACCGGCGTGGGGGCGGGCTCACGCGCAGGCTTGAGCACGGGCGTGGACTCCGGCGCGGAACCCGGCGCGTCGCCGCTCATCAGCGCCGCCAGCCGCTGTTCGGCGCGCGCCGGCAGCGGGCGGTCGCGCCAGGGTCCCGCGTCGGACCGTGCGGGGTCGGCCTGCCGCAGCAGCTCCAGTTCGTCAGTCAAGGCTGCGGCCTCCGGTTCGGGTCGGCACCGCGGGTGCGGGCAGGGCTGGTCGTCGTGCGGTCGTACGGCGCGGGCGTGGAGGGGGCACCGGCTTCGGGTCCGCGGCCGGCCGTTCCGGCTTCGAGGCCGGTCCCGGCTCCGGCGCCGCCTTCTCCTTCCGGCGGAGGCGCTCGATCTGCGTACGGAGCCGGTTGCGGGCCCGGTGCAGCCGCATCGCCGCGGCGCTCTGGCTGCAGTCCAGGGTGACGGCCAGCTCCTGGAGGGTCAGTTCCTCCCAGGCGGTCAGGCGGAGCACCTCCTGGTCGGCGGGGGAGAGGCGGTCCAGGGCCTCGTGCACCCAGGAGCCCGGCCGCTCCGCGTCGGGGCTGTCCACGGTCTGGCGGCGGTGCGCGGCCTCGTGGTTGCCGAGGCGGTGCAGCAGGCGCCGGTAGCGGCCGAAGCCGCGCACCGTGTTGGACAGGCAGTTGCGGGCCACTCCGTACAGCCAGGGCAGCGGGGACTCCGGCAGTTCGGCGCGGCGCCGCCAGGCTATGGAGAAGACCTCCGCCACCACCTCCTCGACGTCGTCCGCCCGGCCGTCGTCCAGCCGGCGGGCGACGAACCGGCTGACCGCCCAGTAGTGCGCGCGGTAGGCGTCGGCGAAGGCTTCGTCGAGGCCCTTGCCGACGCCCTGGTCGGTGTCCCCGCCGGAGGCGTCGTCGGCGGCTGCGTCCTTGCTCATGATCTGTTGGTGTCCGGCACGCCTGAGATCTTCACACCCTCTCGCGGTGAAGTTTGCGCGGGCCCCGGACACCTACGGGGCATGAAGTCCAAGTCCCCCGTGAAGTGGCTGACGACCACCGACCACAAGACCATCGGCACGCTGTACCTGATCACCTCGTTCGCGTTCTTCTGCATCGGCGGGCTGCTGGCGCTGGTGATGCGCGCCGAGCTGGCCCGGCCCGGCCACCAGATCCTGTCGAACGAGCAGTTCAACCAGGCGTTCACGATGCACGGCACGATCATGCTGCTGATGTTCGCGACGCCGCTGTTCTCCGGTTTCGCCAACTGGATCATGCCGTTGCAGATCGGCGCGCCCGATGTCGCCTTCCCCCGGCTGAACATGTTCGCGTACTGGCTTTACCTCTTCGGTTCGCTGATCGCGGTCGGCGGTTTCCTCACGCCGCAGGGCGCGGCGGATTTCGGCTGGTTCGCCTACACGCCGCTCACCGATTCCGTGCATTCACCGGCGATCGGCGGTGACATGTGGATCATGGGGCTGGCGCTGTCCGGATTCGGCACGATCCTCGGTGCGGTCAATTTCATCACCACCATCATCTGCATGCGCGCCCCCGGCATGACGATGTTCCGTATGCCGATCTTCACCTGGAACGTGCTGCTGACCGGTGTGCTGGTCCTGCTGGCCTTCCCGGTCCTGGCGGCGGCCCTCTTCGCGTTGGAGGCGGACCGTAAATTCGGGGCGCACATATTCGACGCGGCCAATGGCGGCGCACTGCTGTGGCAGCACCTTTTCTGGTTCTTCGGCCACCCCGAGGTCTACATCATCGCGCTGCCGTTCTTCGGCATCATTTCCGAGGTCATCCCGGTCTTCTCCCGGAAGCCGATGTTCGGCTACATCGGCCTCATCGCCGCGACCATCTCCATCGCCGGTCTGTCCGTGACGGTCTGGGCGCACCACATGTACGCGACGGGCGGGGTGCTGCTGCCGTTCTTCTCGTTCATGACGTTCCTGATCGCCGTACCGACCGGCGTGAAGTTCTTCAACTGGATCGGCACGATGTGGCAGGGCAGCCTCTCCTTCGAGACCCCGATGCTGTGGGCCGTCGGCTTCCTGATCACCTTCACCTTCGGCGGCCTGACCGGCGTCATCCTCGCCTCTCCGCCGATGGACTTCCACGTCACCGACTCCTACTTCGTCGTGGCCCACTTCCACTACGTCATCTTCGGCACCGTCGTCTTCGCGATGTTCGCCGGCTTCCACTTCTGGTGGCCCAAGTTCACCGGCAAGATGCTGGACGAACGGCTCGGCAAGATAACCTTCTGGACCCTGTTCGTCGGCTTCCACGGCACCTTCCTCGTCCAGCACTGGCTGGGCGCCGAAGGCATGCTGCGCCGTATTCCCGACTATCTGGCCGCCGACGGGTTCACCACCCTCAACACCGTCTCGTCCATCTTCTCGTTCCTGCTGGGCCTGTCGATCCTGCCGTTCCTCTACAACGTCTGGAAGACCGCGAAGTACGGGGAAAAGGTGACGGCCGACGACCCGTGGGGCTGGGGACGCTCGCTGGAATGGGCCACGTCCTGCCCGCCGCCCCGCCACAACTTCATCTCCCTGCCCCGTATCCGCTCCGAATCCCCGGCCTTCGACCTGCATCACCCCGAGGTCGGCACACCGGAACTGGACCGGGAGAAGGAACGGGGTGCCCTGGTATGAGCGGAGGTACGCCGGTGAGCACGGCCGAGGCGATCAACGAGATCGAGGGATTTCTGCTCTGGGAGGCCGAGAAGGACCGGGCGCGGACCCGGGCCCGGGAATTCGGTGACCGGCTGCCGTGGCTGACGCGGGCGCAACGCGCGGAGGTCGAGCGGCAGTACCAGGCCGACCAGCTGGAATTCTCCCGTGCGTATCTCCGGCGGATCGCGGCCCGCAGCGGAGAACTGCGCGCGGAGTACGAGGGCGTGTACCGGGAACTGCGGCGCCGGCTGATCACCGGCTTCCTGGCCGCGGCGGTGGTGCTGGTGGGCGGCGCGGTTACGGTCGCCGTTGCCCTCACCGGCGGGTGAGGGCAACGGGCTGACGACGGCCGGGGACGTCCGCGGCTGAGGGGGCGGCCGGCGGGCGCCTCCCGGCCGTCAGCCGGTGTGCCTGCCCGTCAGCCGGTGACGGTGATCTGTGACGCCGGGTCCGTGCTGTCGGAGACCCGGTAGGTGGCGTTGAAGAGCGACGTCGTCGCGCTGGTCGGGCAGCCGAAGCCGCCGACGACCTTGACCGGGACCGAGGCGTTGGTGAAGACCAGGCTGGATGGCGCGCCGTTGGTCCAGGCGCCGGTCACCGTCGCCGCGGCGGTGGGCGCCGCCGTCACCGTACAGCTGGCCAGACCGCTGGTCCTCAGGACGAAACCGCCGGTCGGGATGGTCAGCCCGGCGGCGATCGGCGCGCCGTGCTGCATGGACACGCCCCAGTCGCCGGAGGTCTCGATGGTGGCGCTGACACCCGGCATGCTGGTGGTGCACGAGCTGTAGGTGGGCGCCGAGAGGGTGCTGCTGACCGGGCCCGAGGCGTTGGTGTTGCCCGGGGCGTCCGGGACCTTGCCGGCGGCGTGCGAGACGGTGCAGGTCACCGTCACCGAACCGGCCTTGAAGGTGGCCTTGCCGCTGAGGTCGGCGGCGTACGCGTGCCCGGCCGGCGTGACGGTGGTGGAACCGGCGGCGGACCGGGCCCCGGCGGGCTGGGCGTTGGCCGGGCCGGTGAGCGCCAGGGTGAGGGACGTGGTCGCGAGGATTCCCGTACCGGCGGCGAGCAGGGCACGCGGCCGCCGTGCGCGGGAGCGATCTGCGCGAGAGCGTGCGGGTCTGTGCGTCATCGCGAATCTCCTTCTGCGAGCGGTGGGATGGGGCTGCGCAGCTGCCGGCGCCTTCGCGAAGGCAGCTGCGGGTCGAGGGGGGAGCGGTGAGAGGCAGCGGGGTACAGCACGTATCGGGTGCGGCAGGTACCGGTATGGCGCGTACCGGGGCGGCATGTACTGGGGACGGCACATAGCGGGGTACGGCACGTACAGGGGTGTCGCGGTCCGGCCGTACGCGTACGACGGCGCCTGACGTACGCGTACGGCCGGGGCGCGGCCGTGGGGCGGCCTGGCGCGGCCCTCTCCGTAGCGGCCCGGACCACCGGCCCGGTCAGCCGGCCCGCCCCGCCGGTCCGGTCAGCCCTGCGCCTGTGGGCGGGACGGCGGAGGCCCGCTGTCGGACGGCTCCGCGTCGGATGCCGATGCCGTCGCCGGCTCCGGCAGCGGGCGCGGCTGCCAGGCGAAGATCAGGCCGCCGCCGAGGATGCCGACGATCGTGCCGAACAGGAACCCGCCGAGGTTGGACATCACCAGCGCGGCGGTGGCGACCAGGACGGTGAGGACGCCGGCCAGTCCCCGGTAGTGCGGCGCGAACCACGCGGACAGGCCCATCAGGATCATCACCAGCCCCATCAGGACGGACGGGATTCCGGCGATGCCCTGCTGGAGCATGACCTTGAGCGGTGCCAGCGGGATGGCGCAGATCTCCGCACCGGCGACGACGGCCGCCAGCCCGCCCCAGAAGGGACGGCCTTTGCGCCAGCGGCGCCAGGCCGCGCGCCCGCGCCGCCAGGTGCCCGGCCCGCCCGGCCCGGTCCGCCCGGCTTGCCCGGCCTTCCCGGTCAGAAGCATTCCTTCTTGCCCTTGGAGATCTTCATGCTCAGGCCGGACAGCCGGAAGGTCCCGGCGTTGGTCGCCCAGGCCGTCTGCTTGAGGTTGGTGATGTTCACGTCGTCGGCCTGCTGGGCGAACAGGTCCTGCATGCCCTGGGCGGTCGCCGGACCCTTGTCGAGGGTGGAGGCGTCCCGGCCGATCTCGATGTTGTTGAAGGCGGCGTTGCCGGAGAGCTGGGTGGCGTCCACGAAGAGGTCGGTCGCCTTGACCGGCGTACTGCCGCCGCCCGCGGTGAGGTTGAGCGAGATGTCACCGATGACCGGCAGCGAGGTGACCACCGACTGGCACAGTTTGTGCAGGTCGGCCTTCTTGATGGCGGTCACGGCCACCGGCAGCAGGTCGCCCCGGGCGTTCTGGTCGACGCCGCCGTACTGGGCGAACCCCTCGCCCTTGAGGGAGGCGGCGGACACCTTGAACTGCTGGCCCGAGACGGCGAACGAAGCCGCCAGCGCGCCGTTGGCCAGGGCGATGGCCAGCGCGGCGGTCCCGGCGAAGGCCGGGACGGACAGGACGGCGAACTTGCGCCAGCTCACCCGCCCCGTGACGTGTCTGCCGTGTGCGTCCTTCATGAGAGTGGTCCCCTTCGAAGTGCGGTGGATCGCGCTGCCGAGAGATGTGGGGGAACGTTCAGGCACCGGGCCAGGATGTGGGGAGCACGTGGTGATCACGTGAAGGGTGTGGAGAACTGGCCGGTGTTACTGGCGAGTTGAATGTAAGTCTGCCAGTAGCCGTTGGCAAGGTTGAGGACCGAAGGAACCGCAGGAGGCGCAAAAGCGACGCGGGACCCGGCCGGGCCGCGGGGAACGTTCCGGTACGGCCCACAGAGACGTCCGGCCTGGCCGGACGCCGGGGAGAGGGGGCCCGCCCTACACGTACCGGACCCGGAGCTCTTTCACCCCGTTGATCCACGCCGATCGCAGGCGGCGCGGGGTGCCCGCGAGGGCGATGTCCGGGATGGCGTCGGCGATGGCGTTGAAGATCAGGTCGATCTCCAGGACGGCGAGCGACTTGCCGAGGCAGAAGTGCGGGCCCCCGCCGCCGAAGCCCAGGTGCGGGTTGGGGTCGCGGGTGATGTCGAACGCCTCGGGGTGCTCGAAGACCTCCGGGTCGTGGTTGGCGGAGGCGTAGAAGAGGCCGACGCGCTGGCCCTTCGCGATCCGTGCGCCGCCCAGGGTGGTGTCCTGGGTGGCGGTCCGCTGGAACGAGACGACGGGCGTCGCCCAGCGCACGATCTCCTCGGCCGCGGTGCCGGGCCGCTCCCGTTTGTACAGGTCCCACTGGTCGGGGTGGGTCAGGAACGCGTGCATGCCGTGCGTGATCGCGTTGCGGGTGGTCTCGTTGCCCGCGACGGCCAGCAGCAGGACGAAGAACCCGAACTCGTCGGAGGCGAGGTTCCCCTCGTCCTCCGCCGCGACGAGCCGGCTGACGATGTCCCGCGCCGGGCACTGCTTGCGCTCCCCCGCCAGGTTCATCGCGTACGAGATCAGCTCCATCGCCGCGGTGCTGCCGACCTCCTCGGTGATGGCCAGCTCCGGGTCGTCGTAGGCGATCATCTTGTTCGACCAGTCGAAGATGCGGGCCCGGTCGTCCTGGGGTACGCCGATCAGCTCGGCGATGGCCTGGAGGGGGAGCTCGCAGGCGATGTCGGTGACGAAGTCGCCGGATTCCCTGCGCCGCGCCTCGGCGACGATGGTCCGCGCCCGGGTGCGCAGCGCGTCTTCGAGCGCCCTGATGGCGCGGGGCGTGAAGCCGCGCTGGACGATCTGGCGGACCCGGGTGTGCTCCGGCGGGTCCATGTTGATCATGATCAGCTTCTGGACGTCGATCTGGTCGCGGGTCATCCCCTCCCTGAAGCGGATGATCGCGGTGTTGAGGTTCGTCGAGAAGACCTCCGGCCGGGTGGAGACCTCCTTGACGTCCTCGTGGCGGGTCACCACCCAGTAGCCGTCGTCTTCGAAGCCGGCGATGCCGTGCGGCTGCGCGTTCCACCAGACGGGCGCGGTACGCCGCAGCCGGGCGAACTCGGGCAGCGGCACCCGGTCCTGGTAGACGTCGGGGTCGGTGAAGTCGAACCCGTCGGGCAGCGCGGGGCATGGCATCTCGGCGCCTCCAGCTCTGGTCCGGCCCTCCGCCGCTCCGTCCGAACGGTCCTGACGGGCCGTCAGCTCACTGCGGTGAAGGTAGTAACGAGTTCTATACGTGGCAAGGGGGTGCGGGCCGCGAACTCCCGCGCGGCGGCGCCCGTTGGGCGCGGAAGGGCCGTGCATGACCCTTGCGCCCCCGGACGCGGCTCAAAGAGACTGTCCGTGGAACTAGAACGCGTACCAGTTCCGTCGTCGGGGGTGCCGGGACGTCCAGCAGGACGTGAGGAGAGGACGAGTCAGTCATGGCCGCGGAACCCGTCATCGTCGAAGCCGTACGCACCCCCATCGGCAAGCGCGGCGGCGCGCTCGCCAATCTCCACCCCGCCTACCTCCTCGGCGAGACCTACCGCGAACTGCTCGCCCGTACCGGCATCCAGCCGGACTGCGTGGAACAGATCGTCGGCGGCACGGTCACCCACGCCGGCGAACAGTCCATGAACCCGGCGCGCACCGCCTGGCTGGCCATGGGTCTGCCGTACGAGACCGCCGCGACCACCGTGGACTGCCAGTGCGGCTCCTCCCAGCAGGCCAACCACATGGTCGCCAACATGGTCGCGGGCGGCGTCATCGACATCGGCATCGGGTGCGGGGTGGAGGCGATGTCCCGGGTGCCGCTGGGCAGCGGCTCCAAGCACGGCCCCGGCAAGCCCTGGCCGGACGAGTGGAACGTGGACCTGCCCAACCAGTTCGAGGCCGCCGAACGGATCGCCCGCAACCGGGGGCTGACCCGGCAGGACGTGGACGCGCTGGGGCTGCGCTCGCAGGAGCGGGCCGCGGCGGCCTGGGCGGAGGAACGTTTCAAGCGGGAGACGTTCGCGGTGCAGGTGCCCACGACGGAGGAGGAGCAGGCCGCCGGGCAGGGCATGTGGCGGCTGGTCGACCGCGACGAGGGGTTACGGGACACGAGCATGGCGGCGCTCGGCGGCCTCAAGCCGGTCATGCCGTCCGCCGTGCACACGGCGGGCAACTGCTCGCAGATCTCGGACGGCGCGAGCGCGATCATGTGGGCCTCCAAGCGGATGGCCCGCGCCCTCAAACTCAGGCCGCGGGCCCGGATCGTCGCCCAGGCCCTGGTCGGCGCCGACCCCCACTACCACCTGGACGGGCCGATCGACGCGACACGGGCCGTCCTGGGCAAGGCGGGGATGTCGCTCAGGGACATCGACCTGGTCGAGATCAACGAGGCGTTCGCGTCGGTCGTCCTGTCCTGGGCCCAGGTCTTCGAACAGGACCTGGAGAAGGTCAACGTCAACGGCGGCGCCATCGCCCTGGGCCACCCGGTCGGCGCCACGGGCGCCCGGCTGATCACGACGGCCCTGCACGAGCTGGAGCGGACGGACAAGGAGTTCGCGCTGATCACGATGTGCGCGGGCGGGGGGCTGGCGACGGGGACGATCATTCAGCGGTTGTGAGGGCGGCGGCCCGCGGCCCCATGGTCGCTCCAGAGGCTCGACCGTCCGCTGCCTCAAGGAGCTCGGTCATCACCTGGCGCAGGGCGCGCGTCGTCCGGGGCCGCTGCCGCGTCAGCCGGTCGACCGCGCGGCCCAGCCACTCCGCGTCGCCGAACCGGTGGAACTCCTTGGCGGCGCCGACATGTCCGAGCAGTGCCTGGAACAGCGTCAGTTCGGTCAGGGTGTACCGGCGGGGGTGGCGGTCGAAGACGGCCTGCCAGTCCTCGTACGGATGGCGCAGCGTCATGTGCAGATACCCGCGGCCGATCCCCTTCCAGGGGCCCGGCAGCCCTCCGAGCATCCCCAGGATGCTCACGTTCGACCTGTGCGGATACTTGCCGCCCAGCGTGAAGCCGAGGCCCAGCATGATCCTGGCTCAGGGGATCAGCAGCTCGTCGGCGGGTGTCCGGGCGTGCTGGTACATCCCGTCGGCCCGGAATTCCAGCCAGAGGCCGCCCGGTCTGAAGCAGTCGCCCACCACCCAGTGACCGTCGATCCGCTCCAGCGGCCCCAGCGACGCGCTCGCTTCATACGCCCTGCGGCTCGTGTCCCCCATCCCGCAATTCGATCACAAGTGCGGCTGGGCGGGCGGCCCTTGGCCCGCCGGTTCCGGGGCGTTGTCAGTGGTCCCTGTCACACTCGCTTCATGACCGAATCAGGGGTTCAGGCAGGGGGTGCGTCGGCCGTGACACCGCCCGCGCACTACGCGCCGGCGTGGGCGGGCGGCGGTGACACGCGGCAGCGTCCGCCGCTGGTGGGGGACGAGCGGGAGATCCTCACCGGCTATCTGGAATGGCACCGTGCCACCTTCGGGCTGAAGTGCTCGGGAGTGCCCGCCGAGCGGCTCTCGGAGCGGTCGGTGCCACCGTCCGGGATGAGTCTGCACGGGCTCATACGGCACCTCGCCGGGGTGGAACGGTGGTGGCTCCACATCCAGTTCGCGGGTGAACGCAAGCCGCTGCTCCACTACTCCGACGACGACCCCGGCCAGGATTTCGACGACCTGTCGGGTGACCCGGCCGAAGCCCTGGCGGTCTGGCGCGAGCAGTGCGAGCACTCCCGCCGCATCGTGGCCGCCGCCCCGTCCCTGGACACGACGGGCACCCACGCGGCCTCGGGGGAACCGGTCTCCCTGCGGCGCGTCCTGGTCCACCTGATAGCCGAGTACGCCCAGCACAACGGCCACGCCGACCTGCTGCGGGAGCGGATGGACGGGGCCACCGGGCACTGACGGGAATGGCCGTGGAGCGGTCTCAGCCGCCGACGTAGGAGGCGTACGGGGCGCTGCGTCGCCGCGGCCCAGGTCTCGGGGTGGCGTGGTTCCGTGTCCGCCGGGCGGAGGCGGGCTGAGGCTCGTCCCGGTACGCCGAAGCGGCCGACGCCGGGGGCGACGGCCACTTCGGTGTGCAAGCGGTGCTGGTCCGGGCCGGCTCAGTACCAGTTGTGGGACTGCCAGAAGTCCCAGGCGGCGCAGGGGCTGCCGTAGGTGGAGTTCATGTAGTCCAGCCCCCACTTGATCTGGGTCTCCGGGTTGGTCTTCCAGTCCGGCCCGGCCGAGGCCATCTTCGAGCCCGGCTGCGCCTGGACGAGGCCGTAGGCGCCGCTGGACGGGTTGGTCGCGGTCGGGTCCCAGCCGCTCTCCCGCTCGACGATGTTGCTGAAGCACTGGTACTGCGCCTGGTCCGGGATCAGCTTGTGCGCTGCGGCCCGGGCGTCGCTCGCGCTCGCGGCGGACGGCGCCTGCGCGGGGGCGGCGGCCTGGGCCGGTGTGGCGGCGAAGGCGGCTGCCGAAGCACCCAGGGCGACGACACCGGCTGCGACGACGGCCTTCTTGTGGGCGGCGAGACGGCTGGTGATCGTGGACGAGGTGACGCTCACGGGAGGAGAAGCCTTCCGTCGGGGTGCAGGGAACGCCGCCGAGGCCGCGCCCGGGGGGAGGAGAGGCGCGCTGCTCTCGGCGACACATCCACCCTGGGAAGTGGTCGGGAGGCATGGCAATCCCCCCTCGTACTAGTGGATCTCGCATGCCGGGTGGAAAGTCCCGTCCGTCACGGCCCGAGGGGGAGCGGGCCGCGGGAGTTCCGGGGGCTACGAAGCGCCGTCGTATGTGACGGAGGTCCTGTGTGTGGGGTCACAGGAAAACGGGGGTTGGGAGGGGAGAGGGTAATGGCCTTGTTGGGCGAGCGGGTGTTACGCGACTGGCGAGCGGGTGTTACGTGATTGCTGGAGATCAGTTGGGAGGGGGCGGAGCTGGTGTTTCCGATCCCGGTCCCGGTCCCGGTCCCGGCCCCGCGCCAGGCCCCGCGCCCGTCTCCACTCCCGCCCCCGGCCCCGTTCCCGGGCCGAACGTTGCCGGTGCGTCGAAGGCGGCGCGGCGGGTGGCGCGGCGCAGGGCCTTGAGGAGGGTGCCGCCGAGGGTGAGGGTGAGGACGACCGTGACCAGGGCCCGGGGCAGATCCCAGCCCAGTGAGGTGGCCAGGCAGTAGGCCACGAAGCGGGCCAGGTTGTCGGGCAGCGGATCGCCCGGCACGAACGAGACGCCGGAGGTCATGCCGCCGATGTAGGGCCAGCCCTGGAGGTTCATGACCAGGCCGTACAGGACCGCGGAGACCGCGCCGTACGCCGCGATCATGACCAGTTCGCGGCGCCCGCGCAGCCGGTCCGGGCCCGGCAGCAGCCCCGCGCCCATCGCCACCCAGCCCATGGACAGCATCTGGAACGGCAGCCACGGCCCCACGCCGCCGGTCAGCAGCGCGGAGGCGAACATCGACACCGAGCCGAGCACGAAGCCGAAGCCCGGCCCCAGCACCCGCCCGGCCAGCACCATCAGGAAGAACATCGGCTCGATGCCGGCGGTGCCCGCGCCCAGCGGACGCATCGCCGCGCCCGTCGCCGCCAGGACGCCGAGCATGGCGATGGCCTTCGCGTCCAGGCCGGGCGCACCGCGCGCGGCGGCGGCCGTCGAGCTGTCGGCGATCGTGGCCACGACCACGGCGAGCAGCAGCGGCAGCAGCGCCGCGAACAGCCACGGCGCGTCCTTGGAGTGCGCGAGGCCGGAGGCGGAGTCGGCCAGCAGCGGCCATCCGAAGGCCATCACGCCGATGACGGAGATGAGGGCCAGCGCGGCGACGGCCCGCGGCCCCAGCCGCACGGCCCGCACCTGCCGGTCCGCCCGCACCTGCCGGTCCTGCCGGTCCTGCCGGTCCGCCGGTGCCGTGCGGGCAGCGGGCGGCGTTGCGTGGTCCCGGCCCCGATCTTGGTCCCGGTCCCCGGTTCCGTCGCGATGGATCATGCCGTGGCCTCCAGCGCGTGCGCGACCTGGGGCACGGTGAGCCACGGCAGCGGGGCGAGCACCTTGGCGACCTGCGGTGCGAAGGCGGGCGAGGAGACGACGACCTCGGCGGTCGGCCCGTCCGCGACGATCTCGCCGTCCGCGAGGATGACGACGCGGTGGGCGAGTTCGGCGGCCAGCTCGACATCGTGGGTGGCCAGCACGATCGCGTGCCCCTCGGCGGCCAGCGCGCGCAGCAGGGCCACGAGGCGGCTCTTGGCCGCGTAGTCCAGGCCACGGGTCGGCTCGTCGAGCAGGAGCAGCGGCGGGCGGGCGGTGAGCACCACGGCCAGCGCCAGCGCGAGCCGCTGGCCCTCGGAGAGGTCGCGCGGGTGGGTGCCGTCCGCCACGTCCGGCAGCAGCCTGGTGACCAGGTCACGGCAGGTGCCGGGGGCGGCGGCCGCGTCCTCGTCGGCGGCGGCGCACTCGGCGGCGACGGTGTCCGCGTACAGGAGGTCGCGGGGCTCCTGCGGTACGAGGCCGACGTGCCGCAGCAGCGTGCGCGGGCCGGTGCGGTGCGGCGCCGCGCCCCCGACGCGCACCGTTCCGGCGGCGGGCTCGTGCAGGCCGACGAGGGTGCCGAGCAGGGTGGACTTCCCGGCGCCGTTGCGGCCCATGAGGGCGATCGTCTCGCCGGCGCGTACGGCCAGGCCGACGCGGTGCAGGGCATCGGTCCGGCCGCGCCGTACGGAGAGGCCGACGGCCTCGGCGGCGGGCGGGGCACCGGCGGCACCCGGCAGCGGCGTTGGTTCCGGCGCGGACCGCCCGCCGGAAGGACCGGCGTCGGCACCGGTACGGCCGGCACGGCGGCGCCACCAGCCCGGACGCTTGCGCCCGCCGGTTCCGGAACCGTCACCGGAACCGGTCCCGGTATCCGCAGCGGAACCGGTCCCGGAATCCGCCCCGCCCGGCCCGGAACCCACCCCGGCACCAGCTCCCCCAGCATCAACACCCACGCCACCCGCAACGCCCGCGCCATTCACGTCGGCCACGCCGGCCACCCCACCCGTCCCCCCAGGCTCCACCCCCCTGAGCCGTTCGCGCAGCGGCGTCGCCTTGCGGCGGGCGTCGCGTACGGACAGCGGGAGCGGGGACCAGTGGGCGAGCCGGCCCAGGGCCACCACGGGCGGGTGGACGGGGGAGACGGCCATGATGTCGGCGGGTGCGCCGACGATCGGCGGCGCGCCGGGGGCGGGCAGCAGAATGACCTGGTCCGCGTACTGCACGACGCGCTCCAGCCGGTGTTCCGCCAGGAGGACCGTCGTACCGAGGTCGTGCACCAGGCGTTGCAGCACGGCGAGCACCTCCTCGGCGGCGGCCGGGTCGAGGGCGGACGTCGGCTCGTCCAGGACCAGCACCTTGGGGTGGGTGGTCAGCACCGAGCCGATGGCGACGCGCTGCTGCTGGCCGCCGGAGAGGGTGGTGATGGCGCGGTCGCGCAGGTCGGCGAGGCCGAGGAGGTCCAGGGTCTCCTCGACGCGGCGCCGCATCACGTCCGGGGCCAGGCCCAGCGACTCCATGCCGTAGGCGAGTTCGTCCTCGACGGTGTCGGTGACGAAGTGCGCCAGCGGGTCCTGGCCCACGGTGCCGACGACGTCGGCGAGTTCGCGCGGCCGGTGGGTACGGGTGTCCCGCCCGGCCACGGTGACGCGGCCGTGCAGGGTGCCGCCGGTGAAGTGCGGGACGAGGCCGCAGACGGCGTTCAGGACGGTGGACTTGCCGACGCCGGACGGGCCGACGAGCAGGCACAGTTCGCCTTCCGGCACGGTCAGGTCGATGCCCTGGACGGCGGGTTCCGCCGCGTCCCCGTAGGTGACCGACACCTGGTCGAAGCGGATCACTGCGGGGACTCCTTCGTGTACGGCTCCGTGTGCGGCGCGCCCGGCGCCGGTGTCTTCCTTGCCCGTGCCCGTTCACCTGCCTCCTGCCCCGGTTCGGCTCCCGCCGCCCGCGGCGGCAGTGGTGCCACGAAGGCCGGCAGCAGCCCCACCAGGACACCGGCCGCGGGCCACAGGGGGAGTACGGGCGCGGTGAGCGGGACGGCGGGCGGGTGCAGGGCGGCCGGGTCGGCGGAGTTCGCCCAGATCATCAGGGCGGCCACCGCGACGCCGGAGCCCGCCACCAGCCAGGCGCGCACGCCCCACCGGTCGGGGCGGTAGCGGCTGCGCACGGACCGGCGCCCGCCCAGCCACAGCCCGCCGAGGGCCGCGACGAGCCCGGCGAGCAGCACCGGCAGGCCGTACGCCGTTCCCGTGTCGGCCAGCAGCCCGTACGTACCGGCGCAGACCCCGAGCAGGCCGCCGAGGGTGAGCGCGGTGGTGGTGTGCCGTACGGCGGGCGGGACCTGGGCGGTACGGCCGTAGCCGCGCGCGTCCATCGCCGCCGCCAGCGACACCGAACGTTCCAGCGCGCCCTCCAGGACCGGCAGCCCGACCTGGAGGAGCGCCTTGACGCCCCGGTCGGGGCGCCCGCGCAGCCGGCGCGCGGCCCGCAGCCGCTGGACGTCGGCGACGAGGTTGGGCGCGAACGTCATCGCGACGACGACCGCCACCCCCGCCTCGTACAGCGCGCCCGGCAGCGACTTCAGCAGGCGCGCCGGACTGGCGAGCGCGTTCGCGGCGCCGACGCAGATGAGCAGGGCGCCCAGCTTCAGCCCGTCGTAGAAGGCGAACAGCATGCCCTCGGCGGTGACCCGGCCGCCGATGCGCACCCCGCGCGCCCACTCGGGCAGCGGCACCTCCGGAAGCGTGACCAGGACGTGCGTGCCGGGGATGGGGGAGCCGAGGAAGAACGCGAAGACCAGGCGGATGCCGATCACCAGCAGGCCCAGCTTGAGGAAGGCGCCGTACGAGCGGGCCCACGGCGCGTCGGTGCGGCGCGCCGCGACGACGTACCCCGCGACCCCGATCAGCAGGCCGAGCAGCAGCGGGTTGGTGGTCCGGGACGCGGCGGCGGCCAGGCCCAGCGCCCACAGCCACCAGGCGCCGGCGTGCAGCGCGGTGGAGCGGGTGGCCCGGGGAGCGCGGGCGCTCATCCGCGGCGGCGGCGCGCCTGCCACCCGGCCGCCGCGCCCAGGACGACCACGGCCGCGATGCCGCCGATCAGTCCGGCGGAGGGGCCGCCCGAGTCGTCACCGTCCCTCTGCTTCCCGGCGGCGGACGCGCTGCCGGAGGCGCCGGGCTCCTGAGAACCCGAACCCGAACCGGAACCCGGATCGGTCCCTGCCCCGGACCCCGGGCCCGCCTTCTCCGCGCACCCCGCCTCCGGATACCCCGCGATCGCACACAGCAGCGCGTTCGCGTCGTACCGCAGCGGCCCGGCGACCGCGGCCAGCGCGTCACCGACCGTGCCGTCCTCCGGCAGTCGCGCGCACTCCGTACGGACCGCCGGCGGCGTCTCGCCCCGCGGCGCGTCCGCCTTCGTACCGAAGTCGAGTACCAGGCCGACCCGCTTGCGGCCGTCCTGGGCGGGCGTCCGCGCGCAGATCGCGGCGAAGTCCGCCGCCCGGCGCGGCCTGCCCGCCGCTGCCGAGCCGGCGCTGACGGTGAAGCGGAAGCCCGCCACGGCACCGTCCTGGGGCCGGGTGGTGGCCGGTCCCTCGGTCGCGTACGACCAGCCGCCGTCGCCGGAGGGCGCCGGAGCACCCGCCGCCGGCCCGTTCCAGAAGGACCAGTAGCGGTACTCCTGCGCCTGGGCGGGAGCGGCGCCCAGGCCCGTGACCGTACCGGCCAGGACCAGGGTGCCGAGGAGACGGGCGGAGCGGGGCCGCGGCAGGCGCATCAGACGCCGCTCTTCTTCCGGCGGCCGCTGATCAGGAACCCGGCGCCGACGCTCGCCACGAACACGATGCCGAAGATCCACCACACACCGGAGCCCTGCTCGTCCTGGTCCTGGGCGTCCTTCTCGGGGGCGGCGGACGGCTTGGCGCTGCCGGCCGGCTTGGGGCCGGTGGCGTTCAGCTGCGCGACCAGGTCGGCGCCGCCGAAGGCGCGCGGGTCGGCGCCCGCGGCGTGCGCGGCCAGCACCAGCTGCGCGTACGCGGCCGGACCGGCCTCCTTGGCCCAGTTCGCGGAGTTCTTCTCCAGCCACTGCAACGGCTTCTGCGCGGCGGCACCGTGGCCGCCCGCGGCGAGTGCCACGACGGCGTCCGCGGTGTTGCCGACGTCGGGCTGGTCCCCGGCGCCGGGCATCGCGGACTTCAGGTGCTGCCCGTTGGCCCCCAGCGTCGAGACCAGGTACGCGGCGCCGCCCTCGGCGGCCTGCCTCGCGTCCCGCTTCTGGTCCGCGCCTCCGCCGCACTTCAAGGGCTCGACCGGCTCGTCGACGTCCTTGCCGGCCGGGGTGACGGCGAAGCCCTCGCCCAGCCCGCCGAGCACGGCCGCGGCCGTGGCGTCCGCGTTCGGGGCCAGCTTGCCGTCCTTGGGCTGGAAGGCGAACGCGCCGCGCTCGCCCTGCTTCGCGTCACAGCCCAGCTGGAAGGAGACCAGCGCGTCGTACGGGGACTTGCCGCCCTTGCGCACCGACTCCGGCTTCTCGCCCGCCGCCTTCAGCGCGCCGATCACCACCGAGGTGGAGTTGGCGTCGCTGGGCGAGCCGCTCATCGAGGGCCAGCCGCCGTCGTCGTTCTGCACCGACTTCAGCCACTTCACGGCCTTCTGTACGGCGTCGTCGTGCCCGCCGAGCGCGGCCAGCGCCTGCACCGCCGCGCCCGTCTGGTTGGTGTCCCGCATCGTCTTGTCGTCGCACGCCTTGGCCGGGTCGGCGCGGAAGGCGGTGAAGGCGCCGTCGGCGCACTGCTGCCCGGCGAGCCAGTCGACGCCCGTCACCGACGGGCGCACCCCGACGGTGCGCTGGGCGAGGAGGGCGAGCGACTGCCGCCAGACGCCGTCGTACTGCGGGTCCTTGGTGCCGTACAGCCCGTCCGGGAGCTTCGACGCCCGGGCGGCCGGAGCGGCGGAGTCGGCGGCCGCCACCGGGGCACCGGCCGCGCACAGCACGGCGGCGGTGGCCAGTACCGCGGCGGCGCGGCGCGCCAGGGCGGCGCGGGTGGGGGCCGTGGAAGCCCTGGGAGCCAGGGGGGCCGGGGAAGCCGTGGTGGCCATCGGGTCGGTGCCTCTCGGGTCGGTTCGGCGCGGTGGGGGCCGCGGTGGGTGCTGCGTGGGGTGCGCAGCCGCACTCGGACGCCCAGCCGCCCGCCGATCGGCGATCGGCCGCGGTGGCACCGGGCTCAGCTCCGCATACCTCGACGGTGCCGCGCACCGGGCGGTCGCGCGAGGAGGCGCGGCCTTGCGGTGGCGGGAGCCTTGGTCGTGCCCCAGCGGGTGCTCCGGCTCGCCGGGCGTACGGGTGGCCCGCGGACGGCCGGGCGGCGCGGGGCCGGTGCGCGGTCCCGGCGGCCGGCCGGTGCCGGTGCCGTACGTCCCGGATCACGGTTGCGGGTCAGCGCCGGATTTCCACCGGCTTCCCCCGATCGGGCACGGGATGAAATTGTCCCGCACACCTTAACCGGCGGGGCGCGGGGCCCCGGGGACGGCCCGGCGGGCCGCGGCGGGGGGCGGGGCGGGGGCGGGGCCGCCGCGGGGGCGGGGCCCGCACACCGCCGGCAGCCCTCACACCGCCCGGTACGCCACCGGCTCCGTGCCCGGCACCGGCTCGGCCAGCCCCAGCCGGACCAGACGGCGCAGATGCGCCTCGGCCTCCGAGACCGCGATGTTCCGCGAGCCGGACGGGATCTCGGCCCACGGCCGGTTCCACTCCATGGCCTCGGCGAGCTGCCAGGGCGTGCGCGGCGCGGCGAGCAGCGCGCGCAGGCCGGCGAGCCGCTCCTCGTGGTGGGCGAGCAGCTCGCGCACCCGGCCGGCCGCGTCCGTGAAGGCGTGCTGGTGCGCGGGCAGCACCTCGGCGGGGGCGAGCCGGGCGACGCTTTCCAGGGAGGCCAGGTAGTCGCCGAGGGGGTCGGTGACCGTGGCGTCGTCCGGGTCCTCGTACAGCCCGATGTGCGGGCTGATGCCGGGCAGCAGGTGGTCGCCGGAGAAGAGCCGGCCGTGGCCCGGCCGCTGCGCCGGGTGGTCCTCCTCCAGGTGCAGGCACACATGGCCCGGCGTGTGGCCGGGGGTCCAGACGGCCCGCAGCCGGCGGCCGGGCAGGTCGAGGAGGGCGCCGGGAGCGATCTCGCGGTCCGGCAGCGCGGCCCGCCGGCCGGGCAGGCCGCGTACCCGGCCGTCGGCGCGGGCCGCCCGCAGGGGCGCGAGGTGGCTGTCGGGCGCGCCCGCCGCGGCCAGCTTGGCGATCAGGTAGTCCAGCCACCGGCCCGGTTCGGCCTCGCGGGTACGGCGGACGACGTCGGCGTCCGCGGCGTGCATCGCGATCCACGCGCCGGACGCCTCCCGGACGCGCGCGGACAGACCGTGGTGGTCCGGGTGGTGGTGGGTGATCAGCACGCCGTGCAGATCGGCGACCCGGAAGCCGCAGGCGGCGATGCCGGCGGTCAGGGTGTTCCAGGCGGCCGGGTCGTCCCATCCGGTGTCGACGAGGACCGGGCCACGGTCGGTCTCCAGGAGGTGGACGAGGGTGTGGCCGAGCGGATTGTCCGGAATGGGGACGGCGATCGACCATACGCCGCCCCGGTGGTCGGTCACCCGGGGCCGCGCCGCGCCCGCCGCCGGTGCTCGTGTCGTCCGGGCCCCCGCCGTCCCGTCGCCCTCCGCCGCTGGTGTCATCCGCCGCCCCTCCGCTCCCGCGCGGCCGGGCCGCACCCCGTGCCGAGCATTGCCCAGCATAACTAGAACTGGTATCAGTCCTGATGCAGTGTCAGAAACTGGCGGCAGGAACCCGCCTCAGGGGCCTGTGCCAGGAATCCGTGTCAGGAACCCGCATCAGGAACGGCAGCGCACGTGCCCACCGGTCGGTCGACCCGCAGGAGGCGGCAGTCATGAGCGCACTCGTCGAGCACCAACGGCTCTACATAGGCGGCGAGTTCGCCGACCCGGCCGGCGGCGGGACCATCGAGGTGGTCTCGCCGCACACCGAGCAGGTCATCGGCCGGGTGCCGCACGCCTCGCGCACCGACGTGGACCGCGCCGTCTCCGCGGCCCGCGCCTCCTTCGACTCCGGGGTGTGGGCGGACACGCCGCTCGACGAGCGGATCGCGGTGGTCACCCGGATCAAGGACGCCTTCGCGGCGCGCAGCGAGGAGATCGCCAAGGTCATCAGCGCCGAGAACGGCACCCCGTACACCTCCGCCGTCATGGTGCAGGCGCTGGCCGCGATGCTGGTCTGGGACGCGGCGATCACCGTCGCCCGCGACTTCCCGTACGAGGAGCGCCGGGCCGGGGCGCTCGGGCCGCTGCTGGTGCGGCGGGAGCCGGTCGGCGTGGTGGCGGCCGTGGTGCCGTGGAACGTGCCGCAGTTCACCGCGGCGGCCAAGCTGGCCCCGGCGCTGCTGGCCGGCTGCTCGGTGGTCCTGAAGGTGTCGCCCGAAACACCGCTGGACGCCTACCTCCTGGCGGAGATCGCGAGCGAGGCCGGGCTGCCCCCCGGGGTGCTGTCCATCCTCCCGGCGGACCGGGAGGTGAGCGAGTACCTGGTCGGGCACCCGGACGTGGACAAGGTGGCCTTCACCGGCTCGGTCGCCGCGGGCAGGCGGGTCATGGAGGTCGCGGCGCGCCACCTGACCCGGGTGACGCTGGAGCTGGGCGGCAAGTCGGCCGCCGTCATCCTGCCGGACGCCGACCTGGACGCCGCGGTGGCGGGCATCGCGCCCTTCGCGTGGCTGGTCAACGGGCAGGCGTGCGTGGCGCAGTCGCGCGTCCTGGTGCCCCGCGAGCGCTACGCCGAGACCGCCGAGCGGTTCGCCGCCGCCGCGTCCGCCCTGCGCATCGGCGACCCGCTGGACCCGGCGACCGAGATCGGCCCGCTGGTCGCCCGGCGCCAGCAGCAGCGCTCGCTGGACTACATCGCCGTCGGGCAGCGGGAGGGCGCCAAGGTCCTCGCCGGCGGCGGACGGCCGAAGGGTCTGGAGACCGGCTGGTACGTGGAGCCGACGGTGTTCGGCGAGGTGTCCAACGCGATGCGGATCGCCCGCGAGGAGATCTTCGGCCCGGTGCTGTGTTTGCTGCCGTACGAGGACGAGGCGGAGGCGGTGCGCATCGCCAACGACTCCGAGTACGGGCTGTCCGGCTCGGTGTGGACCGCGGACACCGAACACGGCATCGACATCGCGCGCCGGGTGCGCACCGGCACCTACTCCGTGAACACCTTCAGCATCGACATGCTCGGCCCCTTCGGCGGTTACAAGAACTCCGGCATCGGCCGGGAGTTCGGGCCCGAGGGCTTCGGCGCGTACCTGGAGCACAAGACGATCCACCTGCCGGCGGAAGGGTGACGCGAGGCATGAGCGGCACGGACGACGTGACCGGGGGCGGCGAGGACGGGCGGGGGCAGGAGTCCGGACCCCGCTGGCACGTGGAGGTGGACCGGGGGGTGTGCATCGGCTCCGGCCTGTGCGCGGCCACCGCGCCCGGCGGCTTCGTCCTGGACGCGGCCCGCCAGTCGCACCCCGTACGGCCCGAGTGCGCCGCGTCCGACGAGGTGCTGGCGGCGGCCGAGGGCTGCCCCGTCGAAGCGATCACCGTGACCGACGCCGGTACGGGGGAGGCCGTCTTCCCGCCGGAGGAGTGAGCCTTCGGCCCATGGGCGTTCCCACTGGGCGGCGCGGGCGTACGGCCCGCGCCGACCGGTGCGTACCGTCAGTAACCCGTGAACTTCTCACGGTTACCTCGTGACATCTGTGACTGTTAACGCTCCCCGGCGGCGTGGAAATCTCAGTGCCACGCCGCCGAGGGGGGAGACGATGGACAAGCGGTACGAGGTTTACTGTCTCGCCGACAGAACGTTCTACGAGACCCCGGACCGGCTGTCCGTCGGGAACGGAGCCGCATCGGGCACGGGCCCCCGTTACGAAGCGGCCCAGCGCGCAGTCCCCGAAGGGTGGCGGTGTTTCCTCTCCGGGGACTGGCTCCACGTGACCCCCGTCGACGCCGACGGGCAGCCGCGTCCCGGACTGCCCGCGCAGGGCTGGAAGATCCACGTCTCGGCCTGTACGGACAACGCCGAGAAGACGGCCGCCCAGGTGTGGGACTACTGCGTCGCCCGGCTGATCCCGTTCAAGTTCGTCCCCGGGCCGCGCCCGATGCACATGCGCAACTCCAAGTACGCCGAACGCGGTTCGAGCGGCAAGTTCGCCACCATCTACCCGGCGGACGAGCAGCAGCTGCACACCGTCCTGCGGGAGCTGGGCGCGCTGCTGGACGGCGAGCCGGGCCCGTACATCCTCAGCGACCTGCGGTGGCACGACGGGCCGCTGTACGTCCGGTACGGCGGCTTCGCCCGGCGCTTCTGCGTCGACGAGCACGGCAACCTCGTCGGCGCCATCGAGAACCCCGAGGGCAAGCTGGTCCCCGACCGCCGCGGGCCCGCGTTCAAGCCGCCGGAGTGGGTGACGCTGCCGGGCTTCCTCGCCCCGCAGCTCGCCGCCCGCAACTCCACCACCGTCACCGACCTGCCGTACCAGATCGAATCGGCGCTGCACTTCTCCAACGGCGGCGGCGTCTACCTGGGCCGCGACCGGCGCACCGGCGACAAGGTGGTGCTCAAGGAGGCGCGTCCGCACGCCGGCCTGGCCGCCGACGGCGCCGACGCCGTCACCCGCCTGGAGCGTGAACGCAAGGCCCTGGAGAAGCTGTCCGGGCTCGGCGTCGCGCCGGAGGTCCGCGACTGGTTCACGCTGGACGACCACCGCTTCCTGGTCATGGACTTCCTGGAGGGGCGCACCCTCAACGCCTTCTTCGCCGAGCGGCACCCGCTGACGACGGCCGCCCCGAGCCCGGCCGCCCTCGCCGACTACACCCGGTGGGCGCTGGACATCCACGCCGCGGTCGAGGAGACGGTGGCCGTGCTGCACCGCCACGGCGTCGTCTTCAACGACCTGCACCTGTTCAACATCATGGTCGCGCCCGACGAACGCAGCGTACGGCTGCTGGACTTCGAGGCGGCGGCGGTGGACGGCGAGAAGCTGCGGCAGACGCTGGCCCACCCGGGCTTCATGGCGCCGGGCGACCGCGCCGGCACCGAGGTGGACCGCTACGCGCTGGCCTGTCTGCGGCTCGCCCTGTTCCTGCCGATGACCTCGCTGCTGGTGCTCGACCGGGACAAGGCCGCCCACCTCGCCGAGGTCGTGGCGCACGAGTTCCCCGACGTACCGGCGGATTTCCTGGCCGGGGCGGTGGAGGTGATCCAGGGCGCGCCGGACGCACCCGGCCCGGCGGCGGACGCCGGCCGGAAGGCCGCGCCCGCGCAGCGCCGAACCGGAGCCGCGCCCTACCTCCCCGCCGAACCCGCCGACTGGCCGCACAGCCGCGACTCGATCGTCCGCGGCATCCTCGCCTCGGCCACGCCCGAGCGCACCGACCGGCTCTTCCCCGGCGACATCGCCCAGTTCTCGGACGGCGGCGGCCTGGGGATCGCGCACGGCGCCGCGGGCGTGCTGCACGCCCTCGCCGAGACCGGTGCCGGGAGGTACGGGGAAGGCGAGGAGTGGTTGTTGCGGCAGACCGCTCCGCCTCCTCCTGGCACCCCGCTGGGCTTCTACGACGGGCTGTCCGGGGTCGCCTGGGTGCTGGACCGGCTCGGCCACCGCGGCCGCGCCACGGACCTGGTGGAGCAGGTCCTCGCCGAGAAGTGGCACCGCCTCGCCCCCGACCTGCACGGCGGCCTGGCCGGTCTCGGGCTGGCGCTCGACGACCTGGCCCGCACCCACGGCGAACGGGAGCTGCGCGAACGGGCCCTGGAGGCCGCCGGGCACGCCGCCGACCGGCTCGACGCCTGCGGCAAGCGGGCCGGCCTGATGCGCGGCGCCACCGGACCCGCGCTGCTGTTCCTGCGGCTGTACGAGAGCACCGGCGATGCGGGGCTCCTCGACCTCGCGGCCGAGGCGCTCCGCCGCGACCTGGCGCGCTGCGTACGGGACAAGGACGGCGCCCTGGTGGTGGACGAGGGCTGGCGGACCATGCCGTACCTCGGCGGCGGCAGCGTCGGCATCGCCATGGTCCTCGACGCGTACCTGGCGCACCGCGCGGACGAGGAGTTCGAGGAGGCGCGCGCCGCCGTCCTCCCCGCCGCGACGGCCCGCTTCTACGTGCAGCCCGGCCTCTTCCGCGGCCGTGCCGGATGCATCCTGCACCTCGCGCGGACGACCACGCCGGCCCCCGACCTCGACGGGGCGCTGGCCGCACAGATCTCCTGCCTGAGCTGGTACGCCCTGCCCTACCGGACACACCTGGCCTTCCCCGGCGATCAGATGATGCGCCTGTCGATGGACCTGGCCACCGGTTCGGCGGGCTGCCTCCTGGGCCTGGGCGCGGCCCTGCACGACCGGCCCGTCCAGCTGCCCTTCCTCCCGCCGCCGCCCTCCTCGGAGCGACGGCGGCCCTGAAGCCGGCTCCGGCCGCCGTGCCGGAGTCGTACCGCCGGGTGACGCGGGGCGACCCGCCCACCCGGAACCGCAGCAACACCAGCACAACCAGCAAGACCGGTACCACCAGCACCATCGGTACCACCAGCACAAATCGTCCCCATAGTGAAAGGAAAGTGTCATGGCGCTTCTCGACCTTCAGGCGATGGACGCTCCCGAGCACGGCGGTGGTGGCGGCAGCACCATCAGCCTGACGCTCTGCGCGAGCCAGGCCAGCGTCCTGCTGTGTCTCTGACAGGACCGCGCACCGTACCGGAACGCCTGAACCGGTAGGTCCGGTCCGGGAGTTGTGATCCGGAGTGCGTGCGGCCCGTGCGTGGGCCGCACGCACACCCCGTGGGAGAGCCTGTGACCGTCACCCCCGCCGACCGGCTGCTGGCCGGCGCCCTGCGCCACAGCGCCCTGCGCGCCACCACGCTCCTGCTGCTCACCGTCGCCTCGGCCGGCCTCGGCCTGGCCCTTCCCGGCGCCCTCGGCCACACCCTCGACCTGCTGCTCGAACACCGCCCGGCCGGCCGGTGGCTGCTGCTGTGCGCGGTCCTGACCTGCCTGATCGTCCTGCTGGACGCCCTCGACGGGTTGCTCACCGGCACCACCGACGCCCGCGGCACCGCGTGGGTACGGCGGCGCCTGACCCGCCATCTGCTCGCCGCCGGGCCGCGCGCCACCGAGCGGTACGGCACCGGCGACCTGGTCACCCGAGTCGTCGGCAACGCCGCCCACGCCGGTACCGCGCCCACCGCCCTGGCGGCCTCGCTCGCCGCCGTCGTCACCCCGGTCGGCGCGCTGGTCGCCCTCGCGTACGTGGACCTGTGGACCGCCGCCGTCTTCGTCCTGGGCATGCCCTTGCTGGCCCTGCTGCTGCGGACCTTCGCGCGGGCCACCGGCGACTGCGTCGTGCGCTACCAGGAACACCAGGGCGAACTGGCGAAGCGGCTGGTCGAAGCGGTCGGCGGCGCCCGTACCATCGCCGCCGCCGGCACCCGGCGCCGGGAGGCCGCGCGCATCCTCGCCCCGCTGCCCGGGCTCGGCCGCCACGGCCACCGCATGTGGCACGTCCTGGGGCGGTCCACGGCCCAGGCCGCCATGCTCGTACCGCTGCTCCAGATCGCCGTGCTGTGCGTGGCCGGCGTCCGGCTGGCGCAGGGCGAGGTGAGCGTCGGCGGGCTGCTCGCCGCGTCCCGGTACGCGGCGCTGGCCACCGGGATCGGCCAGATCGTCGGACAGCTGAACACCCTCGTGCACGCCCGCGCCGCCGCCCGGCGGGTCACGGAGGCCCTGGAGGTCCCGGCGATGCCCTACGGGAGGCGCCGGCCGGGGGCGGGGAACGGCACGCTGAAGCTGCACGGCGTCACCGTGCGGCGCGGCGACCGCACCGTGCTGCGCGGCCTGGACCTGACCGTGCCCGGCGGCACCTCGGTCGCCGTCGTCGGCCGCTCCGGCACCGGCAAGTCCGTCCTGGCCGCGGTCGCCGGCCGGCTGGCCGACCCGGACTCCGGCAGCGTCGTCCTGGACGACGTACCGCTGCCCGACCTGTCGCACGACGCGCTGCGCCGCGCGGTCGGCTACGCCTTCGAGCGCCCCGCGGTCCTCGGCGCGACGCTCCGCGACACGCTCGCGCTGGGCTCGTACGAGCCCGGGCAGCCGGAGCTGGAGTCCGCCGCCCGGGCCGCCTGCGCCGCCCCCTTCATCCACCGCCTGCCCGACGGCTACGCGACCCGGTGCGCGGACGCGCCGCTGTCCGGTGGCGAGGCCCAGCGCCTGGGCCTGGCCCGGGCCTTCGCGCACGCCGAGCGGCTGCTCATCCTGGACGACGCCACGTCCAGCCTGGACACCGTCACCGAACTGCACGTCACCCGCGCCCTGCTGCGCGACGTGCGGGCCGCCACCCGCATCGTCGTCGCGCACCGCGCCGCCACCGCCGCCCGCGCCGACCTGGTGGCCTGGCTCGACGACGGGCGCATTCGCGCCCTTGCGCCGCACGCCGAGCTGTGGCAGCTGCCCGAGTACCGGGCCCTGTTCGCCACGGCCCCGAAGGAGGCCGCGCATGCCTGAAGCCGTTCCGGCCGAGCGGCGCGGGACCGTTCCCGGCGAACCGCTGCGGCGGTCCGGGCCGCGCTTCCTCAAGCGGCGGCGCCGGGTCCTGGGCCGGCTCGCGGGCTGGTCCCTGGTCGAGTCCGCGCAGACCTTCCTGTTCGGGTTCGCGCTCGCCCGCGCCCTCGACGACGGGTTCCTGGACGGCGCCCCGGCGGTCGGCGTCGCCTGGCTGGCCGCCGCCGCGGTGTGCGTCGGCGCCGGCGCGTACGGGACCGCGCGGGTCTACCGGGCCGTGGCCGACCTGGTGGAACCGCTGCGCGACACCCTGGTGCGCAAGGTCGTCCGGCGCGCCCTGTACGCCCCCGACGGCGCCGCGGTCTCCCGGCTCACCCACCAGGTGGAGATCGCCCGCGACACCTTCGCCGGACTGGTGCTGGTCTCCCGCTCGTTCGTCTTCGTGACCGCCGGGGCGCTGGCCGGCCTCTGCTCGCTCGCGCCCGTGCTCCTGCTGCTGGTGCTGCCGCCGCTGCTGCTCGGGCTGGCGCTGTTCGGCTGGGCGCTGCGGCCGATGGCCCGCCGTCAGGAGACGTTCCTGGTGGCGGACGAGGCCATCGCCGAGGAGACGGCCGCGGCGGTCGGCGGGCTGCGCGACATCACCGCGGCCGGTGCGGAGCGGACCGTGGCACAGACGGCGGACGAGCGGTTCGATGCCGAGTTGCGGGCGTCGTGCGCCCTGGCCCGGTGGAGCGTGTGCCGGGTGCTCGCCCTCGGCATCAGCGGCCGGCTGCCGATCGTCCTGCTGCTGCTCGGCGCGCCCTGGCTGCTCGGCCGGGGCGTGACACCCGGCGCGCTGGTGGGCGCCCTCGCGTACCTCACACAGTCGCTGCTGCCCGCGCTTCAGAACCTGATGCACGGACTGGGCACGGCCGGCACCCGGCTCGGTGTGGTGCTGCGCCGCCTCACCGCCGAGCCGGTGACCGGACCGGACGGCGCCGGGCCGCACCGTCCGCCCCGCAAGGGGACCGCCGTCGAACTCAGCGGCGTGACCTTCGCGTACGGCCCGCACGCCGACCCGGTCGTGCGCGGCCTCGACCTGACCGTGCCGGCCGGCGGGCACCTGGCCGTCGTCGGCCCGAGCGGCATCGGCAAGTCCACCCTGGCCGGGCTGATCGCGGGCCTGCTGGAGCCCGGCGGCGGCGAGATCCGCCGGCCCGCCGCCGCGGACCGGGTACTGGTGCCGCAGGAGGCGTACGTCTTCTCCGGCACCGTACGGGACAACGTGCGCTACCTGTGTCCCGGCGACCCGCGCGCCGACGGGGACGCGGACCTGCTGGCCGCCGCGGAGGCGGTCGGCGCGGGCGCGCTGCTGGCCCGGCTGGGCGGCCCGGACGGCACGCTCGCCCCCGCGGAGCTGTCCGCGGGCGAGCGCCAGCTGATCGCCCTGGTCCGCGCCTACCTCGCGCCCGCGCCGCTGATCGTCCTGGACGAGGCGACCTGCCACCTCGACCCGGCGGCCGAGGCCCGTGCCGAACGTGCCTTCGCGGCCCGGCCCGGCGGCACGCTGATCGTCGTCGCGCACCGCATCAGCTCCGCGCTGCGGGCGGACCGGGTGCTGGTGATGGACGGCACGCACGCCCGGACGGGCCGGCACGGCGAACTGCTGCGGCGGTCGGCGCTGTACCGCGAACTCACCGGGGGCTGGGCGCACGAGGAGCCGGATGGCGCCGCGCCCCGGACCGCCCCGCCGCTACAGCCAGCCCTCCCCGCGCGAGATGCGGATGGCGTCGACGCGGTTGCGGGCCCCCGTCTTGCGGGTGATGGCGGACATGTAGTTGCGTACGGTCCCGGTCGACAGATGCAGGACACCGGCGATCTCGGAGACCGAGGAGCCCTCGGCGGCCAGTGACAGTACGCTCAGTTCCCGGCGGGTGAGCGGAATGTCCGCGGCCTGGAGGAAGCCGAACCCCAGCGATCCGTCGACGAATCGTTTTCCCGCCGCGACCTGCCGTATGCCGGTGGTCAGCTGCACCGGCGAGGCCTCCTTGTCGACATAGCCCAAGGCGTCCGCCTCGAAGGCCCGGCGCAGCGGTCCGGGCCGGCGCGCCGTCCCCAGGACCAGAAGGGCCGGGGATTTCCCCGGGCCTTTCGCCTTCGCGAGCCTCGACATTCTGCGTAAGATGCCCGGCCCGCTCGGCTCGGGGCTCTCCGCGTCCACGACGCAGACGTCGGGCCGCAGGGCCCGCATGCGTTCCACCGCGTCCTTGGTGGTGGCGGCGGCGACCTCGATGTCGTTCTCCCGGTCGAGCACTTCCGTCAACGCCCATCGGAACAGACATATGTCATGGACGAGTAGCACCCGGATCACTGCAGTCCCCCTCCAGACCCCCGTGTACCGGCACCGTTGCGAGTACCCGGAATTCATACCGGCAATGCCCCTGTCATGGACCCGGAGAACTGGCCAAGCGGATGCGAGGGGGCGCGCATTGGGGTTGTGCGCGCCCCGAATGCGCCGCCTTAGGGGTTACCCGTTCGTAGCCGTCGCGCCGCGCGGGGTGGTGAGATCGATGAGCCGGCACACCGTCTCGATGTCGATCTTCACCTGGGCGATCGAGGCGCGTCCGGACAGCCAGGTGATCAGCGCCGAGTGCCAGGTGTGCTCGATGACCCGGACGGCGGAGAGCTGCTCGGGCGTCGGCGCGCCGTCCAGTCCCATCGCGTCCAGGATGATCGCCGTGGTCAGCCGGGAGACGGTGTCCACCTCCGGGCTCACCGACCGGTCGGCGAACGTCAGTGCGCGCACCATCGCGTCCGCCAGGTGCGGTTCGCGCTGGAGCGCCCGGAAGGCCCGCATCAGCGTCTGCGCCACCCGCGCGCCCGGCTCCCGCTCCGTCGGCGGGCGCTTGCGCAGGGTCTCGTGCAGGTGCTGCAACTGGTCCTGCATGGTCGCCACGAGCAGGTGCACCTTGGACGGGAAGTACCGGTAGAGGGTGCCGAGCGCGACATCGGACGCCTCGGCGACCTCGCGCATCTGTACGGCGTCGAACCCGCCGCGGCCGGCCAGCTGCGCGCTGGCGTGCAGGATGCGGCGGCGACGGGCCTCCTGACGCGCGGTCAGGGGCGGACCGGCGGGAAGCGCCGCTCCGGCCGCTGTGGAGTCCGTAGTCATATGTCCCATTCCGTGACGGTCCGTCCGCGGTGCGGCGCGTACCGGTCCTGCGATCGGCACAGCATGGCAGGGGCGCGGGTGGTGGCGCGAATCACCTGGTGCGGCTCTTTTCGACCGGTTCCCGGCCGGTAGATTCGAAGCTCCTTGAACTGATCAGTAGCCCGTCGGCCGCCGTGGCCCGCGGGTGCCGCCGGCCCGTCGCGGGCCGGCCACGGCCGAACCGTACTGAAACTTGTTCTAGATTAGCGCCAGCGGTTACGCTCCGGCGAAAGTCCAGCGAGAAGGGGGCCGAGAGTGTCCGCCGAGGCCGTCCAGGCAGCCGCGCCGCACCCCGCCGAGGCCCCCGCCGCCTCCACGGGCCCGGGCGGCGACCGCCCCCTGCGCATCGCCCTGCTGACGTACAAGGGCAACCCGTTCTGCGGCGGCCAGGGCGTCTACGTCCGCCACCTCTCGCGCGAACTGGCCCGCCTCGGCCACACCGTCGAGGTGATCGGCGCCCAGCCCTACCCGGTCCTCGACGAGGGAGTCACCCTCACCGAGCTGCCCAGCCTCGACCTCTACCGGCAGCCCGACCCGTTCCGCACGCCGAAGCGCGGCGAGTACCGGGACTGGATCGACGCCCTGGAGGTCGGCACGATGTGGACCGGCGGCTTCCCCGAGCCGCTCACCTTCTCGCTGCGCGCCCGCCGCCACCTCGCCGCCCGGCGCGGCGACTTCGACGTGGTGCACGACAACCAGACCCTCGGCTACGGCCTGCTGGGCGACCTCGGCGCGCCGCTGGTCACCACCATCCACCACCCCATCACCGTCGACCGGCAACTCGACCTCGACGCTGCCACCGGCTGGCAGCGCCGCGCCTCGGTGCGCCGCTGGTACGGCTTCACCCGGATGCAGAAGCGGGTCGCCCGCCGCCTGCCGTCGGTGCTGACCGTCTCCGGCTCCTCCCGCCAGGAGATCGTGGACCACCTCGGCGTACGGGACGGCCGGATCCACGTCGTGCACATCGGCGCCGACACCGACCTCTTCTCGCCCGACCCGTCGGTCCCCGAGATCCCCGGCCGCATCGTCACCACCTCCAGCGCGGACGTGCCCCTCAAGGGCCTGATCCACCTGGTCGAGGCGCTGGCCAAGGTGCGTACCGAGAACCCGCGGGCCCATCTGGTGGTCGTCGGCAAGCGGGCCGACGACGGCCCGGTGGCCGCCGCCATCGAGCGGCACGGACTCGGTACGGCGGTGGAGTTCGTCAAGGGCATCAGCGACGCCGAACTCGTCGATCTGGTCCGCGGCGCCCAGGTCGCCTGTGTGCCCTCCCTCTACGAGGGCTTCTCGCTGCCCGCCGCCGAAGCCATGGCCACCGGTACACCGCTGCTGGCCACCACCGGCGGCGCCATCCCCGAGGTCTCCGGGCCGGACGGCGAGACCTGCCTGTCCGTACCGCCCGGCGACGCGGGCGCGCTGGCCGCCGGGCTGCTCCGGCTGCTGGGCGACGACGCGCTGCGCCGCCGCCTCGGCGCCGCCGGACGGGAACGCGTCCTGGCCCGCTTCACCTGGCGCCAGGCCGCCATCGGCACCGCCGAACGCTACCGGGAGGCCATCGCCCTGCAGACCCCGCGCGGGCGCGCCGGACGCGCCCGCCGCGGCACCGCGACCGCCCAGACCCCCGCCGGCCGCGCCTGATGCGGCCCGGCCGGGCACCGACCACCACCGCCATGACCCGCCGCCGTCGGCCCTAGCTGCCCGCGGACCCCCAGGACGAAAGCAGAGAGCCCTTGCTGACCGTCGACTTTTCCCGATTCCCGCTGGCCCCGGGCGACCGCGTCCTCGACCTGGGCTGCGGCGCGGGCCGGCACGCCTTCGAGTGCTACCGGCGCGGCGCGCAGGTCGTGGCGCTCGACCGGAACGCCGAGGAGATCCGCGAGGTCGCCAAGTGGTTCGCCGCCATGAAGGAGGCCGGGGAGGCGCCCGCGGGCGCCACCGCCACCGCCATGGAGGGCGACGCGCTGGCCCTGCCCTTCCCGGACGCCAGCTTCGACGTCGTCATCATCTCCGAGGTCATGGAGCACATCCCGGACGACAAGGGCGTGCTCGCCGAGATGGTGCGGGTGCTGCGGCCCGGCGGGCGGATCGCGGTGACCGTGCCGCGCTACGGGCCGGAGAAGCTCTGCTGGGCGCTCAGCGACGAGTACCACGAGGTCGAGGGCGGGCACATCCGCATCTACAAGGCCGACGAACTGCTCGGCAGGATGCGCGAGGCGGGCCTGAAGCCGTACGGCACCCACCACGCGCACGGGCTGCACAGCCCGTACTGGTGGCTCAAGTGCGCCTTCGGCGTCGACAACGACCAGGCGCTGCCGGTCAAGGCGTACCACAAGCTGCTGGTCTGGGACATCATGAAGAAGCCGCTGGCCACGCGGCTGGCCGAGCAGGTGCTCAACCCGGTGATCGGCAAGAGCTTCGTCGCGTACGCCACCAAGCCGCACCTGCCGGCGGACGCCGCCGCGACCGCCGACGCCACCGCCGACTCCGCGGCCACCGCCGGGGCCGCCAAGTGACGACGCCGGGGCGTACGGAACGCCTGGTCCTGCCCGGAGTCCTGACGGCCGAACAGGCGGCCCGCACCGTCTCCGGCATCCTGGCGACGCAGCGCGCGGACGGCGCGATCCCCTGGTTCCGCGGCCACCACCTCGACCCGTGGGACCACACCGAGGCCGCCATGGCCCTGGACGCGGCCGGCGAGCACGAGCGCGCCGAGGCCGCGTACGACTGGCTCGCGCGGCACCAGAACCCGGACGGCTCCTGGTACGCGGCCTACGCCGACGGGGACGCCGCGGCTCCCACCGACCGGGGCCGGGAGACCAACTTCTGCGCGTACATCGCCGTCGGCGTCTGGCACCACTACCTGTCCACCGGCGACGACACCTTCGTGGACCGCATGTGGCCCGCCGTCTACGCGGCCATGGAATTCGTCCTGGAACTCCAGCAGCCCGGTGGCGAGATCGGCTGGAAGCGCGAGGACGACGGCACCCCCGTCACCGAGGCGCTGCTGACCGGCTCCTCCTCCATCTACCAGGCGCTGCGCTGCGCCCTCGCGCTGGCCGAGCAGCGCGAGGAGCCGCAGCCCGACTGGGAACTGGCCCTCGGACGGCTCGGCCACGCCATCCGGCACCACCCCGAGCGCTTCCTCGACAAGTCCCGCTACTCGATGGACTGGTACTACCCGGTCCTGGGTGGTGCCCTGCGCGACGCCGCCGCCAAGGAGCGCATCGAGTCCGCCTGGGAGGACTTCGTGGTGCCCGGCCTCGGCGTGCGCTGCGTCCTGCCCAACCCGTGGGTGACCGGCGGCGAGAGCGCCGAACTGGCCCTGGCGCTCTGGGCGATGGGCGAGTCGGACCACGCCGTGCAGATCCTCAAGTGGGTCCAGCACCTGCGCGCCGAGAACGGCATGTACTGGACCGGCTACGTCTTCGACGACGATGCGGTCTGGCCCGAGGAGCAGACGTCCTGGACGGCCGGCTCGATGCTGCTCGCGGTGGCCGCGCTGGGCGGGGACGAGGCGACCACGGCCGTCTTCGGGGGCGAGCGCCTGCCGACGGGGCTGGACCCGGACTGCTGCCGCTGACGGACACGCGGGGGCGGCGCCCGGGAGCCGCCCCCGCTCAGCGCTCGATCCGCCGGATACGGGCCGCCAGGGCGTGCCCCACCACCAGGTACACGAGCGCGGGCAGCCCGTAGTTCAGCAGCGTCCGCAGCCAGTCCGTGTCGAAGGTGAACAGGTCGTGGGACCAGCCCGCCAGCCACCGCGCCGCGCCCTGGACGAAGTGCACCAGGTCGTTGGCGCGGTTGGCGTCGAGCAGGTACATCACGATCCACAGGCCGAGGATCAGGGCCGTGAGGTCGGCGATGACGGCGACGGCCGTGGCCGCGTGGCTGCTTCCGTAGCGGTGTCTCCTGGGCATGACGGGCGGGTTGCCGCATAAGCCCGGCATAAACAACTCCCGGTCCGCGGCGGCCCGTTCACCGCGCGCACCCGGCCGCCGGCCGGCCGCCCCACCCATTACTGTGCCCCCATGACCACGATCATGAGCGGCACCCTCGACCACGAACGCTACTGCGCCGAAGTCCTCGCCGAGAGCGACCGGTTGCGGCAGACCGTACGCGGCGCCGACCTGAAGACGACGGTGCCGACCTGTCCGGAGTGGACACTCGAAGCCCTCCTGCGCCACGTCGGCGGCGCGCACCGCTGGGTGCACGAGACGGTACGGACCCGGGCCACCGAGATGGTGCCGTTCGACGCGGTTCCGGAGCACCAGGGGCCCGCGGACGGCGACCCGGCCGCCCTCGACGCCTGGCTGGCCGAAGGCGCGCGGCTGGTCGCCGGGGCGCTGCGCGAGGCGGGCCCCGACACCCCGGTCTGGGCCTGGGCGCCGGGACAGCCGTCCGGCTTCTGGGCCCGGCGGATGACCCACGAGACGCTGGTCCACCGGGCGGACGCGGCGTCCGCGACGGGCGCCGCCTACGAGGTGGCCCCCGAGGTGGCCGCCGACGCCATCGAGGAGTGGACCCAGGTGATCTGCCTGGTCCCCACCCTCCGCCCCGACCACCCGGCCGTCCGCCTCCTCGGCGCCGGCCGCTCCCTCCGCCTGCACGCCACCGACACCCCACCGGGCGCCCCCGCCGACTGGTTCCTCGACCTCACCGCCCCCGCCCCCGCCTACCACCACACCCGCCGAGAGGCCACCGTCACCCTCCAGGGCCCCGCCACCGACCTCCTCCGCGTCTACTACCGCCGCCTCCCGGCCGACACCCCGAACGTGGAGATCACCGGCGACCGGGCGTTCCTGGACGAGTGGCTGGAGGCGGCGAAGTTCTGAGCGGACCTGCCGCCGTCCGGTGCGGCACCTGGGGCCCGCGCGGGCCTCAGGTGTTCAGCTCCGCCAGTACCCGGAGGGTTCGCGGGTCCGGGGCGGTGACGAGGAGGTCGGTCACCGGGCCCTGGCGCCAGGCTTTCAGGCGGTCGGCGAGGCGGGGGCGGGGGCCGATGAGGGAGATGTCGTCGGCGAAGGTGTCGGGGACGGCGTGTACGGCCTCGTCGCGGCGGCCCTGGAGGAAGAGGTCCTGGACGCGCTGGGCCGCGTCGGCGTGACCCATGCGGGACATCAGGCCGGCGTGGAAGTTGCGGGTGGCGTGGCCCATGCCGCCGATGTAGAAGGCGAGCATGGCCTTAACCGGGAGCAGGCCCTCGGCCACGTCGTCGCAGACCTGGGCGCGGGCCATCGGGGCGATCAGGAAGCCTTCGGGGGCGGCGGCGAGGGACGCCTCGTAGACGTCGGTGCGGTACGGGGACCAGTAGAGCGGGAGCCAGCCGTCGGCGATGCGGGTGGTCTGGGCGATGTTCTTGGGGCCCTCGGCGCCGAGGAGGACGGGGAGGTTGGAGCGCAGGGGGTGGGCGATGGGCTTGAGGGGTTTGCCGAGGCCGGTGCCGTCGGGGCCGCGGTAGGGGAGCGGGTGGAAGCGGCCGTCCAGCGTCACCGGGGCTTCGCGGCGCAGCACCTGGCGGACGATGTCCACGTACTCGCGGGTGGCGGTGAGCGGGCTCGCCGGGAACGGGCGGCCGTACCAGCCCTCGACGACCTGCGGCCCGGACAGGCCGAGCCCGAGCAGCATCCGGCCGCCGGAGAGGTGGTCGAGGGTGAGGGCCTGCATCGCGGTGGCGGTGGGCGTACGGGCCGCCATCTGGGCGACGGCGGTGCCCAGCCGGATGCGGGTGGTGTGGGCGGCGATCCAGGTGAGCGTGGTGAAGGCGTCCGACCCCCATGCCTCCGCGGTCCACACGGAGGCGTAGCCCAGCCGCTCGGCCTCCTGGGCGAGTTCGAGGTGCCGGGGGTCGGGGCCGCGCCCCCAGTAGCCGAGTGCCAGGCCGAGTCGCATGGGGAAGGCCCTCCGTTCCGGTCCGTGTCCGGCGGCGCACGCAGCGCGTGCTGACGTGGCGTCAGGTGCGCAGGGTACGAGCCGGCGGCGGGCGGGGGAAGGCCGGGTACGGCGACGGCCCCTCGCCCGGGTGGACGAGGGGCCGTGCGCGCGGGGGCGGCCGGGTGTCAGCCGCGCTGGATGCCGGTGGTGTCCTGGAGGACGCCGCGGCGCCCGTCCTGCGTCTGCGCGACCAGCGCCTGGCCGCGCTGGTCCACCGCCAGGTACCACGTGCCGGGCGCCAGCTCGGCGATCGGCGTCGGCGCGCCGTCCTCGCCGTACAGCGGGCGCGCGACCGGCACCGCGAACCAGAACGGCGCGAAGTCCGCCGCGGGCGCCGGCTGCTGCGCGGCGGCCGGCGAGGGCTGCTGGCCGCCGTACGACTGCGGACCGGGCTGGCCCGGCCCCGGCTGGCCCTGGCCGGGCTGCGGGGCGCCCGGGTAGCCGTACCCGCCGTGGCCGGGCTGCTGCTGGTGGGCGCCCGGGTAGCCGTAACCCTGGCCCGGTGCCGCGCCGTACGGGGACGGCGTCTGCGGGCTCGGGGCCGGGATCAGTCCGGCCTTCAGGGCCGGGACCAGCGGCGTGGCCACGGCCGCGGCGGCCAGCACCAGCGCGGCGATCAGGCCGAGGATCAGACCGGCGCCCGCGCTGCCGCTGTTGACGATCGTCCAGAAGGCGAACCACGCGACGAACACGGTCCACGCGACGCCGGCCTGGCCGAGGTCGAGACCGGCGACCTTCAGCGGCCGCGGCAGGGCCCGCGCCACGACGATCAGGGCGGCCGCGATGACGCCGGCCAGGTACAGGCCCATCAGCAGGGGCAGCGCGTCCCAGGCGTTCGTGGAGGTGACCGGCGGGCAGAAGCTGCCGGTGCAGTCGGAGCCGTCGTACGAGCTGATGTCGAGAAACGAGGCGATGAACAGCAACACCGCTGCTCCGATCACCACGCCGTCGCCTCTAGTGAGGGAGCGGATGTTCACGTAAGGGTCCTTTGTCGGTTCCGGTGTCTGGTCTTCGCTGTCGCGGCCGTATGCGCTGGTGGGCGCGTGGCGAGGCACGGGGTGGCCCCCCATCGTAAGGGGGAACCTACCGCCGGATCCTGTGGGCCGTCTTGTCGGTATCGGTCAGGTATCGAGTCGGTATCGACGCCGTCCGCTACTCGGTCAGGAAGTCCGCAATGCCCTCGGCGATCCCGCGGGCGGCCTTTTCCCGCCATTGCGGATCGGTCAATTGCGCGGCGTCCTGCGCGTCCCGCATATTGCCGCACTCCAGGAACACCTTGGGAATGGCGGAGAGGTTGAGGCCGCCCAGGTCGGACCGGACGACCAGCCCGGTCCCGTCGCCCAGGTAATTGGCCGGGGCGCTCCCGGTCACCGCCACGAACCGGCCCGCCAGGTGCTCGCCGAGCCGCCGCGAGGGGCCGACGATGGCGGTGGTGTCCGCCGCGCCCGCGGTGACGCGCGCGGGCAGGATCACGTGGAAGCCCCGGTTGCCGGCGCCCGCGCCGTCGGCGTGCACGGACACGGCCGCGTCGGCCTTCGCCGCGTTGCCGGCGCGGGCGCGCTCGTCCACGCACGGGCCGTACGGACGGTCGTCGTCCTGGGTGAAGACCACCTTCGCGCCCTCGGCCCGGAGGAGCGTACGGGCGCGCCGCGCCACGTCGAGGGTGAAGGACGCCTCGGCGTATCCGTCGTTGGTGGAGGTGCCGGTGGTGTCGCACTCCTTGCGCGCGTTGCCGACGTCCACCTGGCGCGCGATCTCGCGGGTGTGGTCGCGGTTGCGGGGGTTGTGTCCGGGGTCGAGGAGGACGACCTTGCCCTTGAGGCGGCTCCCGGCCCGGTCGCCCGCCCCGGCCTGGTCTCCCTTGCCGTCCTTGCCGCCCCGGTCGCCGCCGCCCTTGCCGCCGCCCGCGCCGTCCTGGCCGGGCGCGCCGCCGGGGGACGCCGGGCTCGACGCGGGCAGGGCCTTCGGCGGTCTGTCGCCGCCGTGGCCGCTCGTGGACCGCCAGATCAGCCAGCCCGCCGCGCAGGCGGCCAGCAGCGCGGCCAGGACGACGAGGGCGCCGCCGAAGCGGCGGCGCGGGGGGAATGTACTGCCGTTCGACACATCGCGATCGTAGTGGTGCGATCAGTGCCCTTCCCCGGTGCGACGCAGCACGTGCAGGGATCCGTGTGCCGACATTTCGGTGAAGGCACCGGAATCCAGGGCGCGGCGGTAGACGCGGTACGGGGCCTGTCCGCCGTCCGCCGGGTCGGCGAAGACGTCGTGGATGACGAGCAGTCCGCCGGGCGCGACGTGCGGCGCCCAGCCCTCGTAGTCGGCGGTGGCGTGCTCGTCGGTGTGCCCGCCGTCGATGAAGACCAGCCCGACGGGCGTGTTCCAGAGCGCGGCGACCTGCGGTGAGCGGCCCACCAGCGCGATGACGTGGTCCTCCAGGCCCGCCGCGTGCAGGGTGCGGCGGAAGGTGGGCAGGGTGTCCATCAGACCGACCGCCGGGTCGACCACGGCCGGGTCGTGGTACTCCCAGCCGGGCTGCTGTTCCTCGCTGCCGCGGTGGTGGTCGACGGTGACGGCCGGCACGCCCGCGGCCCGCGCGGCGTCGGCGAGCAGGATCGTGGAACGGCCGCAGTACGTGCCGACCTCCAGGAGCGGCAGCCCCAGCGCCGCCGCTTCTCCGGCGGCCTCGTAAAGGGCCAGTCCCTCGTCGAGGGGCATGAAGCCCTTTGCCGCCTCGAATGCGGCGAGTATCTCCGGCTTGGGGGCGTTCGCGGCGGCCATGGGGATTCCTCCTAGTCGTACGGTCGCCGGGCGGTGCGGCGGCGACTCATAACGACGGATCGTACGTGCCGGTATTGCGGGGGACGGCGGGTGGCGCCGTACGGTGATGAGCGGCGGGGAATGCGCCGTCAATTCCGGTTCCGGGGCGGAGGCGGTTTACGGTCCGGGGCGAGGCCGGATTAGAGCCGGGGGCGAGGGCGGATTACGGCCCGGGGCGGGGGCGGCTTACGGATTCGGGCGGGGGCGGTTTACGGTTCCGTCCGGCGCGTACGGATGCTTTCCGCCCCGTGCGGGTTCCTTCCGGCCGGTACGGATTCCGGCTTGCTCGTGCGGATTCCGGCCGGGCTGTAGGCATTCCGCCCGGCCTGTACGCATTCCGCCGGGCCGGTCTCCGGCCCGCCCTGCCCCGTCCGGCCCGGAGGACGGCCCCACCTGACCTACCGTCAGTTTGGAACGTGTTCTAGTCTGCCCGCCATGGGCAAGGGCACGCATACGGGTACGGGAGCAGGCACGGGCATCGGCAGCACGCCGGAGCAGAGCGAGCTGGCCGGAGCGGTACGGGGCTGGGTGGCCCGGGCCGTACCGCCGGAGGAGGTGCGCAAGCTGCTCGACGCCGGGCCCGGCCACCGCGGCCGTCCCGCGTACTGGGACGGGCTCGCCGCCATGGGGCTGCTCGGACCGCACCTGCCGGCGCAGTGCGGCGGTGGGGGCGGCGAACTCACGGACCTCGCCGTCGTGTTGGAGGAGACCGGCCGCGCCGCGCTGCCCGGCCCGTACCTGCCCAGCGTGCTCGCGTCCGAACTGCTGCGGCGCGGCGGCGCCCCGGACCTGGCGCGCGCCCTGGCCGCGGGGCACCGCATCGGAGCTGTCGCCTTGGATGCAGGCTCCCTCCGCGCGGTCCGGACGGACGGCGGTCACGTACTGGACGGAACGGCGCCGCCCGTCCTCGGCGGCGGCGAAGCCGACCTGGTCGTCCTGGCCGCGCAGCCGGCCGAGGACGCGGCCGGGACCGTCTGGCTCGCGGTGGACGCCGAGGCGCTGTCCGTACAGGTGCAGGCCGGTGCCGACCCGACGCGGCCGGTCGCGCGGGTGACGGCCGAGGGCGTGCCGGTCCCGGCCGGCCGGGTGCTGGAGATCGACACCGCCCTCGTACGGGACCTGGCCGCGACGCTGTTCGCCGCGGAGGCGTGCGGCACCGCGGCGTGGGCGCTGCACACCGCGGCCGGACACGCCGGCGTGCGGGAGCAGTTCGGACAGCCGGTGGGCCGGTTCCAGGCCGTCAAGCACCTCTGTGCGGACATGTTCGTACGGGTCGAGCAGGCCCGCGCCCTGGCCTGGGACGCGACGCGGGCGATGGACGAGGCCCCGGCGACCCGCGGCCTGGTCGCCGCGCTGGCCGCCGCCACCGCCCTGGATGCCGCCCACAGCTGCGCCAAGGACTGCATCCAGGTCCTCGGCGGCACCGGCTTCACCTGGGAGCACGACGCGCACCTGTACCTGCGGCGGGCGACCGTGGCCCGCCAGCTGCTGGGCAGCGGCGGCGAACACCGGCTGCGGGCGGCCCGTCACCTCGCCGAGGGGGCCCGGCGCGAGCTGCGCACGGACCTGCCCGCGGAGCGGTCGCGGGAGGCGTCCCGGTACCGGGAACAGGCCCGCGAGGTGATCGCGAAGGTGCGCGGCCTGGGCCCCGCGGCCGTCCGGCGCGAGCTGGCGCCCACCGGGTACGCGGCACCGCACCTGCCCGCCCCGTACGGCCTGGATGCCGGTCCCGTACAGCAGCTGGCCGTCCAGCAGGAGCTGCGCGACGCGGGCGTCCGGATCGGCGACCTGGGGATCGCCGCCTGTGCGGTGCCGCCCCTGATCGCCTACGGAACGCCGGAACAGAAGGAACGTCACCTGCCGCCGGCGCTCCGCGGCGAACGGCTGTGGTGCCAGCTGTTCTCCGAGCCGGAGGCCGGGTCCGACCTGGCCGCGCTGCGCACCCGGGCCGAGCGGGTGGCCGATGGCTGGCGCGTCAACGGCCAGAAGGTGTGGATCTCGGCGGCCCGGTCGGCGGACCACGGCGTCCTGCTCGCCCGTACGGACCCGGACGCGCCCGGACACCGGGGCCTGACCTTCTTCCTTGTCGACATGTCGGCACCCGGCGTCGAGGTGCGGGCGCTGCGGGACATCACCGGCGACTCGCTCTTCGGTGAGGTGTACTTCGACGACGTACTGCTGCCGGAGGACGCGGTGGTGGGCGAGGTGGGCGACGGCTGGCGGGTGGCCCGGCACACGCTCCGCAACGCGCGGGTGCACCTGGTCGACCAGACCGCCTTCGACCCGGAGCTGGAAGCGCTGATCGAGCGGTCGGCCGGGCTGGACGGCGCGGTGCGCGAGCGGGTGGGCGCGCTGGCCGCCGAGGCGCACGCGCTGGCGTGCATCCGGCTGCGCACCACCCTCCAGCAGGTGTCGGGGCGGGAGCCCGGCGCCGGGGCGGACCTCCGCAAGCTGGTGCAGACCGCGCACCAGCAGAAGGTGGCCGAGCTGACGCTCGAACTCCTCGGGCCGCAGGGCGCGACGGGGGAGGGGGACGCGGAACGCGCCCTGCACGGCTTCCTGGAGTCGCGCTGCCTGACGATCGCGGGCGGTACGACGCAGGTACGGCTCAACGTCGTCGCGGAACGGCTGCTCGGTCTGCCCAGGGACCCGGAGCCGCGCCCGCTCATCTGATCCCGGCGCCTGGTCCCGGGCGTCTGATCCCGCTCATCTGATCCCGGGCACCGCCCGGAACGAGGAGGACGGACATGGTCGGCAAGGCGTACATCATCGGCGTCGGCATGACGAAGTTCGAGAAGCCGGAGACGCGGGACTGGCAGTACTGGGACATGGCGGGGGAGGCGGGCGGCAAGGCGCTCGCCGACGCCGGGGTCCCGTACAGCGCGGTGGAGCAGGTGCCGGTCGGCTACTGCCACCAGGCTTCCACGGCCGGACAGCGCGCCGTCTACGAGCTGGGCCTGACCGGCATCCCCGTCTACAACGTCAACAACAACTGCGCGACCGGCGCCACCGCCCTGATGATGGCCCGGCAGTTCGTCGCCTCCGGCATCAACGACTGCGTACTGGCCCTCGGCTTCGAGAAGATGAAACGCGGCGCACTGGGCAGCGGCGCGGACGGCGGTGACTTCGCGGCCTCGCCCGTGGCCCGCCACTACGGCGTGATGGCCGCCGCGCACGGCTTCGAGATGACGCCGCCCACCGCGCAGATCTTCGGCAACGCCGCGCGCGAGCACATGGACCGGTACGGCACCACGGAACGGCAGCTCGCCGCGGTCGGCGCGAAGAACCACCGGCACTCGGCGGACAACCCGAACGCCCAGTTCCAGGACGTCTACACGGTCGAGGAGATCCTCGCCGCCAGGACCGTCCACCGGCCGCTGACCAAGCTCCAGTGCTCACCGACCTCCGACGGCGCTGCCGCCGCCGTCGTCGCCTCCGCGCGCTTCGTCCGTGAACACGGGCTCCAGGACCGGGCGGTGGAGATCGCCGCACAGGCCATGACGACGGACACCGCGGCCAGCTTCGCCTCCGGGTCCTGCATCGACGTCGTCGGCCGGCCGATGTCCCGGGCGGCGGCCCGGCAGGCGTACGAGGCGAGCGGCCTCGGCATCGAGGACGTGGACGTGATCGAGCTGCACGACTGCTTCTCGGTCAACGAACTGCTGACATACGAGGCGCTGGGCATGTGCGCGGAGGGGGAGTCGGGCAAGCTGGCCGAGGACGGGGCCACGACCCACGGCGGCCGGTGGGTGGTCAACCCCTCCGGCGGGCTGATCTCCAAGGGGCACCCGCTCGGCGCCACCGGCCTGGCCCAGGCCGCCGAGCTGGTGTGGCACCTGCGCGGCACGGCGGGCGCACGCCAGGTCCCGGGCGCGCGGGTCGGGCTGGCGCACAACATCGGGCTGGGCGGGGCGGCGGTGGTGACGCTGCTGCGGAAGGGGTGAGCGGGCCCGGCGTCCGGGCTTCCGGCCCCCGGGGCCGGAAGCCCGCCGTCGTGGGACCTTCGGCCCAGGACCTGCGACGGGCGCCTTCCGGGCCGATAATCCGATGCCGCCGGCGCGTGGCAGGTGCAACTATGGAGACCATGCCCCCGACAGCCACCCCCGCCACGCTGCCCGAAAACGCCCGCCGCACACCGCCGCCCGTCTGGCTGGTGACCCTGCTGGTCTGCGCCGGACAGTTCCTCGTCGTCCTCGACGTCTCGGTCGTCAACGTCGCGCTGCCGAGCATGCGCACCGGCCTCGGGCTCAGCGAGCTGGGACTGCAATGGGTGGTCAACGCCTATGTGATCACCTTCGCCGGATTCATGCTGCTCGGCGGCCGGGTGGCCGACATATTCGGGCGTAAGCGGATATTCGTCGTGGGGCTCGCCCTCTTCACCGTCGCCAGCCTGGCGGGCGGCCTGGCGCAGGAGTCCTGGCAGCTGATCGCGGCCCGTACGGTGCAGGGCGTCGGCGCGGCCATCCTGTCCCCGGCCACCCTCACCATCCTGACCACCGCGTTCCCGGCGGGCCCGGCGCGCACCCGCGCCATCGCCACCTGGACCGCGGTCGGCGCGGGCGGCGGCGCCGTCGGCGGCCTGGTCGGCGGCGTGCTCACCGAGTACCTGTCCTGGCGCTGGGTGCTGCTGATCAACGTGCCGATCGGTGCGCTGGTGCTGGCCGGCGCGGTGCTCTGGCTCACCGAGAGCCGGCGCGGGGAGGGACGGCGCCTGGACGTCCCCGGCGCGCTCCTGGTGACGGTCGGCCTCGCACTGGTCGCGTACGGCATCGTGCAGACCGAGTCGGACGGCTGGACCTCGGCGAGCGCGCTGCTGCCGCTGGCCGCGGGCCTGCTCGCCCTCCTCGCCTTCGTGGCCGTCGAGGCCCGCACGAAGGCGCCGCTGATGCCGCTCACGCTCTTCCGGCTGCGCTCGGTGTACGCGGCGAACAGCGCGATGGTGCTGGCCGGCGCCGCGATGTTCTCCATGTGGTACTTCCTCTCCCTGTACGTGCAGAACGTCCTCGGCTACACGCCCCTGGAAGCCGGGCTCTCCTTCATCCCGCACTCGCTGAGCATCGTGCTCGGCTCGAAGATCGCGCCGCGCCTGATGAACCGGGTGGGCGCCAAGAGCCTGGCCGTCGCCGGTTCGCTGGTCTCCGCGGCGGGGATGTGCTGGCAGGGGCAGATGGGCGCCGACGGCACGTATCTCGGCACGCTGCTCGGCCCCGGCATCCTGATGGCCTTCGGCGCGGGCCTGACCGCCACCCCGATCGCCTCGATCGCCACCTCCGGCGCCGCCCCCTCCGACCAGGGCCTGGTCTCCGGACTGATCAACACCTCGCGGCAGATGGGCGGTGCGCTCGGCCTGTCGGTCCTGTCCACGGTCGCGGCCACCCGGATCGCGGCGGGCCACGGCGGCCCGTCCGCGATGGCCGACGGCTACGGCCTCGCCTTCCAGGTCGGTACGGTCATCCTGCTGGCGAGCGTGCTGCTGATGGTCCTCGCCCTGCCGCGCCGGCCCGAGGACGCCCACCATGACTGACCCCGCACCCACCACGCCCGGCGCCGCGGTCTTCCCGGAGTTCCCCGCCACCGGCCGGCGGGTCCTGGTCAGCGGCGCCTCGCGCGGCCTCGGCCGGGCCGTGGCGCACGCCTTCGCCGAGAACGGCGACCGGGTCGCGGTGCACTACGGTTCCCGGCGCGCGGACGCCGAGGAGACCCTCGCGGCGCTGCCCGGCAGCGGCCATGTGCTGCTCGGCGCGGACCTGGCCGACCCGGCCGGTGCCGCCGCCCTGACCGGCGCGGCCGTCGCGGCGCTCGGCGGCATCGACGTCCTGGTGAACAACGCCGCCGTCAACACCCCGCACCCGCCCGCGACCACCCCCTACGAGGAGTGGACCGCCGCCTGGCAGCAGCACGTCGCGGTCAACCTGCTCGGTACGGCCCATCTCAGCCACGGCGCGGCCCAGGCGATGATCGGGCAGGGGACCGGCGGCCGGATCGTCAACATCGGCTCCCGCGGCGCCTTCCGCGGCGAACCCGACCACCCAGCCTACGGCGCCACCAAGGCCGCCGTGCACGCCCTCGGCCAGTCGCTCGCCGTCGCCCTCGCCCCGCACGGCATCGCGGTGGCCTCCGTCGCCCCCGGCTTCATCGACACCGACCGGGTGGCCCACCGCCTGACCGGCACCGAGGGGGCGGCGATCCGCGCCCAGAGCCCGTTCGGACGGGTGGCGGCGCCGGAGGAGGTCGCGGCGGCCGTACGGTGGCTGGCCTCCCCCGAGGCGCAGTGGAGCTCGGGCGCGGTGCTGGACCTCAACGGGGCGTCGTACCTGCGGACGTGACGGGGGCGTGCACTGGCGGATGTGACGGGGCCGCCGTGCACGCCCTCGCGCCCCGTGCCCCGCGCCCCGTCCGCCGGGGGGCTTCCCGCCGCCGGAAGCCTTCCCTCCGCCGGGGCGCGGTGGCAGCGTCCGCGGCATGGCGAACATCCCCGCGGAGCTTTCGTACACCAAGGACCACGAGTGGGTCCGGGTCAGAGGCGATCAGGCCACCGTCGGCATCACCGACCACGCGCAGCGCCGGCTCGGTGACATCGTCTACGCCGAACTGCCCAAACAGGGCGAGCGGTTCGACGCCGGTGACGCGTTCGGCTCGCTGGAGTCGGTCAAGGCCGTCACCGAGGTCTACGTACCGCTGACCGGTACGGTCCTCGCGGTCAACGACACCGTCAACGACGAGCCGGAACAGATCAACGACGAGCCGTACGACGGGGGCTGGCTGGTCGTGCTCCGCCTCACCCGGCCCGCCGAACTCGACGGCCTGCTGGACGCGAAGGCCTACGAAAGCTACCTCCGGGAAGAGGCGGGGTGAGCGCCGCCGTCCGCCTGCCTACAGCCACCCGTTCTGCCGGGCCGTCCGCACCGCCTCCATGCGGTTGCGCGTCCCCGTCTTGCCGATGGCCGCCGACAGGTAGTTGCGCACGGTCGCCTGGGACAGGTGCAGCTTCCCGGCGATGTCGGCGACGGTCGCCCCGTCCACGGCGGCGGTCAGCACATCGCGTTCCCGCTGGGTCAGCGGATTCGGCCCCGCGCTGAGCGCCGCCGCGGCCAGCCCCGGATCGATCACCTGCTCCCCGGCCAGCACCCGCCGGATGGCCGCCGCCAGGTCCTCCACGGGACCGTCCTTGACGAGGAACCCGGACGCCCCCGCCTCCATCGCCCGCCGCAGATACCCGGGCCGCCCGAACGTCGTCACGATCAGCACCTTGCAGGACGGCAGCGCCGCCCGCAGCTCCGCCGCGGCGTCCAGCCCGCTGCGCCCCGGCAGTTCGATGTCCAGCAGTGCGATGTCCGGCCGCGCCTCCAGCGCCGTCGGCACGATCGCGTCCCCCGCCGACACCTGGGCGACGACCTCCATGTCGTCCTCCAGGTTGAGCAGCAGCGCCAGCGCGCCCCGCATCATCCCCTGGTCCTCGGCGAGGAGAACACGTACACACGGTACCGAGGAGTCCTGTTCCGCGGGGCTGGACGCTGCGTCTTGGCTCATGGCACCAGCGTAGAGCGCGTGCCGGCCCCCGGCCGACCTCGGTGGCCGTCGAGCCCACGGACGGGACCGGCCGGAAGCACGGCGCCGCCCCGGGTGCGCAGGATCGCCACGGCCGGCGGTGCCGGGACGGTCTGGTGGGCGACTCGGCGGTGCGGGGCGGACGGGCTTCGCCCTATGCGCGTGCCGCCGCGGCAGGGGCGGCGGTCGCGTCCGCGATGTGGACGAGGTTCTGGCCCGTTTCGCCGGCCGAGCAGGGGACCACGGAGCCGGTGGGGAAGCGGTAGTGGTCCACGAAGGAGGCGTTCACGCTGACGTCCCCCCAGGTCATGTGCGCCGGCAGGTCCGCCGTGGCGCGGAGCCGGAGGTCGTAGGTCACCGACTTCCCGGCCTTCAGCACACCGTCGGTCACGAAGCGGCCGGACGCGTTGCCGTCCACCGGGGTCCATGCGCCGGTCTTCTTGTTCTTGTACTCGAACGCGATGAACCGGCCGATCACCGGGTCCTCGTCCTCCACCTGCCGCCAGGCGTAGACGGACATGCCGAGCGTCTTCACGTCCACCGTGCCGATGTTGGTGACCGTCGCCCGGAACGACCGCCAGCCGCCGCCCCGGACGACCGGTCCGTCGGCGTCGGTCTGGTCGAGCCTGAGGGTCTTCTGCTCGTAGTCGCCGTACGCGGTGGAGACGTCGTAGCAGCTGGGCAGCTGCTCTCCGGTCGCCCCGGCCGCGTGCGCGGTGGGGGCGGCCAGCAGGGCGGCCGACGGCAGGGCGGTCGCGGCGAGGGCCATGGCCAGGGTGCGGCGAAGCTTCATCGGGTTCTCTTCCGGTCGGGACACAGGACAAAACACTGATCATCATGGAGGGACCCCTGAGCCGCACAGAGGGTTGTGTTCCGCGGGCGGGGACAGAGCGGCACAGGAAAACCGGCCGCTCCCCGAGTCCTAACGCGCCTCCGCCTCCTCCCCGCCCACCGGCAGCTCCACCACCAGCCGGAATCCGCGCCGCCCGTCCGCCCCCCAGTCCAGCGTGCCCCCGGCCGTGGCCAGGCGCTCCGTGAGGCCCTTGAGGCCGGTGCCGCCGGAGGTGGCGGGCCCCCCGGACGGCGCGGCGGGACCGCGGCCGTCGTCGGTGATGGTGAGGCGGGTGCGGTCGGCGGCGGTGTCGGTGCGGACCTCGATCTCGCACCGGGTGGCGCCGCTGTGGCGGACGGTGTTGGTGACGCCCTCGCGGACCACCCAGCCGAGCAGCGCGCTCGCCTGCGGGGGCAGCGGCGGGCCGGAGTGGCGGACGACGGGCTCGATGCCGGCGGCCTGGAGGGCGGAGCGGGCGCGGTCCAGTTCGGTGCTCAGGCTGCCCTCGCGGTAGCCGGTGACCGCTTCGCGGATCTCGGTCAGCGCCTGGCGGCCCACCGCCTCGATGTCGGCGGCCTGGCCGAGCGCCGCGTCCACGTTGCGCGGCGCCAGCCGCCGTACCGCCTCGGCCTTGACGACGATCACCGAGAGGGTGTGGCCGAGCAGGTCGTGCAGGTCGCGGGAGAAGCGCAGGCGTTCCTTCTCCACTGCTGTACGGGCCAGTTCCTGCCGGGTCGCGTCGAGCTGCTTGATGGTCTCGAAGAGGCTCAGGACGGTGGCGGCGACCATGCCGGAGATGAAGGTGCCGTAGCCGAGGGCGGCGGACGTCCAGTGGTCGGCGAAGCGGTGGCCCGCGATGGCGCCGGCCGAGCCGCTGATGATGAGCAGGACGACGAAGTGCGGTTTTCCGCGGAGCTTGCGGACCGTGCCGGAGGCCAGCGAGAGGAGCGGGAAGAACAGCAGCCAGGCGTGGCCGAAGGAGATCGCGATGGTGTAGGTGACCGCGGCCAGGGCGGCGAACCCGTACACGGGGATCCGTGAGTCGCGGTAGCGCGGGTTGAAGGCCGAGAAGACGACGGAGATGTAGAGGGAGTTGAACGCCAGCAGGCCGAGACCGGCCAGCCAGGTGTTCTGGGACTTGCCGCTGATGATGTTGGACAGGGCGCCCATGCCCATCAGCAGCCACGGCAGGAAGCTGACGGCGCGCGGGCCCCCGCCCTTGGCGGGGATGACGGACCCCTGTCCGCCGTCCGCGGCCGCGTCGTCGTCGCGCGGTCCGCCCTTCAGGCCGAGCAGGCCGGACCAGCCCGGCGCGGCCGGTTCGCGGGTACGGCGCCGGCCGGGGCGCCCGCGCCCGCCTCGCCCGCCGTCCCGCCCGTCGTGGTCGTTCTCTTCGGCCTGCCGGTTCCCGCGCACGTTCCGTACTGCTCTCTTCCCTGTTCCGCGCCGTGTCCGCGCTCTGCTCACGACGCTACCGGCACCGCCGCCGGCCCCGGCAGTGGTGAATGTACGCGGCCGGCGGGGACAAATGTCACGGAGGCGGGCGGGCCGGAGCGCCGCCCCGACCTGACGGCCCGTCAGGGGTTCCCGGCTCCCGCCGGATCGGCTATACATGGAAGCCGTCGGATAGAACGCGTTCTAGAACGGGACGCCCGGGCGCGGCCGCGAGCCATGACGGGCCCGGACCGCCGACCGCAGGCGACCCCGGCACGGCCGACGGTGCGGACGGCCGGGCCGGGGTCTTCACACCGTGGTGAAGGAGCAGCAGCCCCATGCCCATCGACGCCGCCCAGGCCATCGCCGCCGAGCCGCGGACCACCGAACTCGTCTGGGAGCCCAAGGACGTCCTGCTCTACCACCTCGGCATCGGCGCCGGCGTGCCCGCCACCGACCCCGGCGAACTGCGCTACACCCTGGAGAGCAAGCTGCACGTGCTGCCCAGCTTCGCGACCGTGGCGGGCGGCGGGATGGCGCTGGCCGGCGGCCTGTCCGCGCCCGGCATCGACGTGGACCTCGCCGCCGTGCTGCACGGCGGGCAGACCGTGACGGTGCACCGGCCTCTTCCCGTACGGGGACGGGCCGTCCAGACGTCCACCGTGCCCGCCGTGTACGACAAGGGGAAGGCCGCGGTCATCGTGCTGCGCTCCGAGACGGCCGACGACGAGGGGCCGCTGTGGACGTGCGACACGCAGATCTTCGTCCGGGGGGAGGGCGGGTTCGGCGGGGAGCGCGGCCCGTCCAGCCGCCTCACGCTGCCCGAGCGCGCGCCGGACCGTACCGTCGAGCGGCCCGTACGGGAGGACCAGGCGCTGCTCTACCGCCTGTCCGGCGACTGGAACCCGCTGCACGCCGACCCCGAGTTCGCCAAGCTGGCCGGCTTCGACCGGCCGATCCTGCACGGGCTGTGCACCTATGGCATCACGCTGAAGGCGGTGGTGGACGAGGCGCTGGGCGGTGACGTGGCGCGCGTCGCGGCGTACACGACCCGGTTCGCGGGGGTGGTCTTCCCCGGCGAGACGCTGCGTATCCGCATGTGGCAGGAGCCCGAGCGGGTCCTGGTGTCGGTCACGGCGGCCGACCGCGACGATGCGCCGGTCCTGGCGGACACCGCCGTCGGCCTCGGTTCGTCCGGCGTGTGAAAAGGCCCTGGCGTACGGAACCACCCGACCGCACGACCACCCGACCCCGCCGCCCCGCGAAGGGAGCGCACCATGCGCGCAGCGATTCAGCACCAGACAGGGCAGGAGAAGCTGGAAGTCCTCGACGGCATCGAGGCGGTGGGGTTCGGGCCGGGGAAGGTGCGCATCCGCGTCCGGGCGACCGGGCTGTGCCACTCGGACCTCTCCGCGATGAGCGGGGTGCTGCCGCAGCCCGCGCCGTTCGTCCCCGGGCACGAGGGCGCGGGCGAGATCACGGAGGTGGGCGACGGCGTCCAGGGGCTCGCGGTGGGCGACCGGGTGCTGATGTGCTGGCTGCCCGCCTGCGGCACGTGTCCGGCCTGCAAACGCGGGCAGACCCGGCTGTGCCTGGCCGGGTTCATGAACGCCGGCACCCCCAACTTCCGCCGCCCCGGCGCCGACCCGTCCGACGTCTTCGGCTTCGCCGGCACCGGCACCTTCGCCGAAGAGGTGGTGGTCGCGGCGAACTGCGCCGTACCGATCCCGGACGACGTGCCGTACGAGATCGCGGCGCTGATCGGCTGCGGGGTGACGACGGGGCTGGGGGCCGCGGTCAACACCGCGCGGGTGGAGCCGGGCGCGTCGGTCGCGGTGCTCGGCTGCGGCGGTGTCGGCATCTCGGCGGTCCAGGGCGCGCGGGTCTGCGGCGCCGCGCAGATCGTCGCGGTGGACCCGGTGGCCGCGCGCCGCGAGGCGGCCCTGCGCTTCGGCGCCACCGAAGCCGTCGCCCCGGAGGAGCTGGCCGACGCGAAACAGCGGGTCACCGCCGGTGAGGGCTTCGACTACGTCTTCGAGGTCGTCGGCAAGTCCGCCACCGCACGGACCGCCTACGAGTCGACGCGGCGCGGCGGCACGCTCTGCGTGGTCGGCGCGGGGGCGATGGACGACCACTTCCAGGTCAACATGTTCGAGCTGTTCTTCGACGAGAAGCGCATTCTGCCGTCGCTGTACGGGGGCGGGGACGTGCTGCGCTCCTACGAGCAGACCATCGCCCTGTGGCGGGCGGGCCGTATCGACCTGGCCGGGCTGATCACCCACCGGGTCCGGCTCTCCGAGATCAACGAGGCGCTGGAGCAGATGCGGACCGGCACCGCGCTCCGTACCTGCATCGAGATCTGAGACGGCCGTCGGTGCACAACGGCCCGGCCCCGACGGACGCCCCGACCCACGAGAGGAAGCCGAGAACGTGAGCGCTCCCACGGAACGGCCCGCACGGCCGCTCGACGGACTGACCGCGATCGTCACCGGGGCGGGCCGCGGCCTGGGCCGGGCGGAGGCGCGGGAACTCGCCCGGCTCGGCGCGGCCGTCGTCGTCAACGACTACGGACAGCCCGGCCGGGACGGTTCCGGCGCGGCCTCGGCGGCCCCGGCCGAGGAGGCCGCCGCCGAGATCCGCGCCGCGGGCGGCGAGGCCGTCGCGCACGTCGGCGACGTCGCCGACCACGAGACGGCCCGCGACCTGGTCCAGCAGGCCGTCGAACGCTGGGGGAAGCTGGACATCCTGGTCAACAACGCGGGCATCCTGCGCGACCGGATGGTCTTCTCCATGTCCGAGGACGAATGGGACTCGGTGCTCCGGGTGCATCTGAAGGGGCACTTCAACACCATCCGGTTCGCCGCCGCCCACTGGCGCGAGCGGTCGAAATCCGCTGGTTCCGCCGTGTACGGGCGGATCGTCAACACCTCCTCCGAGGCGTTCCTCGCGGGCTCCGCGGGCCAGCCCAACTACGCGGCGGCCAAGGGCGGCATCGTCGGCCTCACCACCTCGTCGGCGCTCGCGCTGGCCAAGTACGGCGTCACCGTCAACGCCATCTGCCCACGCGCCCGCACCCGGATGACCGAGGACGTGTTCGCCGGGTTCGCGGTGCCGGCGGACGGGGCGCCGGACCCGCTGGCCCCCGAGCACGTCGCGCCGCTGGTCGGCTACCTGGCCTCGCCCGCCGCCGCACGGATCAACGGGCAGCTGCTCGTCGTGCACGGCGGCATGGTCGCGGTGGTCGAACGGCCCAGGGTGGCCGCGCAGTTCGACACGTCCGAGGACGCCTTCACGTACGCGGAGCTGGACGGCCTGCTGACGCCGTACTACGCGGAACGCCCGCCGGACGAGACGTTCGCGGCGGCGGAGGTGCTCGGCCTCAAACGGCGCTGACGCTCACACGGGGCTGAGGAGCACGCGGCGTCGAAGCCGGAGCGGCGCTGAAGCCCACGCGCCGCGGGAGCCCACGTGGCGCTGGCGCTCAAGCGGCGTTGGCGGTATCCATGTCCCGCGGCTGCCCGGTCCGGCGGTGCCGGCCGTTCGGGGACGCGCCGGTGTCCTCCGAGGCGGCCGGGCCACGGTGTTTGCCGGAGCCTGCCGCCGCGGCGGCCTGGGCGGCGTCCTGCGGGCGCGCCTGGGTCGGGTCGGTTCGGGCTTCGGACATGCGAGGAGTCACTCCGTCAGATCGCTTACGGCTGTACGCGTCGGGCGCTCCCGGCGTCAGCGGGAATGCGCCGCGGCCATGCCGCCGGTGGCCGGCCGACCGCGATCCTAACGAAGCAAAGGATCTTGCTCTACCGGGCCTCCCGGGCCGCCAGCGGCGCCTGTTGCAACGGCACCGGCCTGCACGGAGAGGGATGCGCGGACGCGCCGTACGGTTCCTGGGTCACGGACTCCGCTTGTGTGAATCGTGTGGAGGCGAGGGGCGGCGGCAGATGCGGGGACGCCGCCGAGGCCGGGGGAGTCGCGGGGACCCGCACCCATCGTCCTGGTCTGACCGGGAAGCCGGCCGGCACCAGGTCCCCGGAGGGAAGGCCGGGATCGGCGGCGTCTTCGGCCGTGTCCCCGCGCCGCCCGGCGTCGGCGGGCGGCGGCCCGCCGGGCGCCTCGTCCCCGGACTGCGCTCCGGTGGCCGGGGCCGGCAGCCGGGCCAGCCCGCACGGCACCGCCGGCGTCACGAACGGCAGCCGCAGTTCACCGTCCGGCGTCCACAACCCCGTGCCCGCCAGCCAGCCGCGCGGAGGCGGCAGCTGCCGCAGCCTGCGTTCCACGGGCCGCCAGACGCCCAGCCACGTGCCGCCGGCGGCGTCGATGCGGAACGCCACCGCGCTGCTCTCCGGTGCGAGCGCCTGGCCCGGCTGCACGGCGAACGGCTGGAGCGCCGCGTCCGCCAGCCGCAGGCACTCCGGGAAGCGCACCGGCAGCGCGCTGTTCAGCACGCCCCATCCCAGCCGGTCGTGCCCCGCCGCGTCCGACCGCAGCACCAGCAGGCCGCTGTCCGGATCGGCCAGCAGCAGCCGGTCATTGCTCTCCTCGGTGATCTGGAGCAGCGGGCTCACCTCGCCGCCGCGCTCCAGGTCGACCGCCACCGTCTTGGTGCGGCCGTCCAGCTCCTGGTCCAGGGCCAGCAGCCGTCCCGTACGGTCCAGCCAGACGCCGCCCGTACAGCGGCCCTCGATCTCGGCGACGCACGTGGGGACCGTGCGCGCCTGACCGGGGACGGAAGACTGCCGGCCGTCGTGCACCAGCCACAGCACGGTGGAGCCCGCGCCGGGCGCGAGCGCGTACGCGCGGGCGCCGCAGGGCGAGGCCGGCAGCAGGGGCAGCTCCGCCGCCTCGACGGAGCCGAGCGGGAGTTCGCCGGTGCCGGGGCCGGTCGGGTACAGCAGGCCGAGCGTGAAGCGGTCGGCGACCCGGCGCCGGATCAGTACCCGGCCGTCCGTCAGCGGCAGCAGCCGGGCGCCGGCCTCCTCGGGCCGGCGGCCGGGCAGCGGGACCGCGTACGGCTCGGGCCCCGCCAGCGTCCAGCGCTCGGGGAACCAGCCCCCGGTGCTCTCGTGCCGGGCCAGCCGGGCGGCGTACGAGCCGTCGGCGGCGATCGTCAGCGCCGCGGGGTGCGGCCGGGTGTCCGGCTGCGCGGCGTCCTCGGTGACACAGGCCGTCATCGAGTGCTCACCTCCAGTCAATGTGCTCGAAGCTAGTTTTCGCGCTCTCGACGATCGGTGAAGGTTGCGGCACTTCACGCAAAAGTGTGGCCGATGTCCGGTTCGCCTGAAACGGGGGAGGTGGTTGTGCTCCATGAAGCGGGACTGCTTAAAGTAAGGCGGACCTAACTTCATCAACCGAGCCCTGGAGCGCGTGATGTCCCTTCGCCGCCGCGGTGTCACCGCACTGGCCCTCACCGTCACCGGCGCCCTGTCCCTCGCGGCCTGCGGGTCCGCCGGGCAGGACGGCGGCGGCAGCGATCACGGCGCCGGCTCCAAGGCCGTGGCGCAGGGCGGCAAGGACTTCGGCAAAGCCGCCGAGGAGACGTCGAAGATGGGCACGGACGCGGCGCCCGGCCAGTTCCCCCGCACCGTCCGGCACGCCATGGGCCGCACCACGCTGAAGGCGGCGCCGAAGCGGGTCGTCGTCCTCGACGTCGGCGAGCTGGACAACGTCGTCTCGCTCGGCGTCAAGCCGGTCGGCTACGCGCCCGCCGAGGGCGACGGCGGCATCCCCGACTACCTCAGGAAGGCGGCCGGCGACCCCAAGAGCGTCGGCACCGTCAACAGCCTCAACCTGGAGGCGATCAACCAGCTCAAGCCGGACCTCATCCTGGGCAGCAAGCTGCGCGCCGAGAAGCAGTACCAGAACCTCGCGAAGATCGCGCCGACCGTCTTCTCGATCCGGCCCGGATTCACCTGGAAGCAGAACTTCCTGCTGAACGCCGCCGCGCTGGACAAGACCGGCGAGGCGAAGGCCAAGCTGGCCGCGTACCAGGAGAAGGCCCGCAAGCTGGGCGCGGACATCGGCCCGGACAAGCCGACGATCACGATGCTGCGCTACATGCCGCAGTTCACGCGGCTGTACGCCAAGCAGTCGTTCATCGGCACCATCCTCCAGGACGCCGGCCTGCCGCGGCCGAAGAACCAGCAGGTGAACGACCTCGCGACCGAGGTCAGCCCGGAGAACATCAACCAGGCCGACGCCGACTGGATCTTCACCGGCGTCTACGGCGACCCGAAGTCCACCAAACGCGACACCGCCGAGGGCAACCCGCTGTGGAAGAACCTCAAGGCGGTCAAGGCCGGGCACGCCAAGGACGTCAAGGACGAGACCTGGTACCTGGGGCTCGGCGTCACCGCGGCCGACAGCGTCCTGGACGACCTGCGCGGCTACCTGGTCAAGTGACCCGGCCGCCGGTCCGGTGAGCGCCCGGCCGGGCGGCACGGGCCGGGCCGTCCGAGCGGCCCGGCACGGGGACCCGGCCGGGAGGTAACCTTCCCCCGTGCCCGTACTGTCTGAAGTCCTCGCCGCGCTCGACGCCCTCTGGCCCCCCGAGCGGGCCGCATCGTGGGACGCCGTCGGCACGGTCTGCGGTGACCCGGACGCCGAGGTGCGCCGGGTCCTGTTCGCCGTCGACCCCGTGCAGGAGATCGCCGACGAGGCGGTCCGGCTCGGCGCCGACCTGCTCGTCACGCACCACCCGCTCTACCTGCGCGGTACGACCACGGTCGCGGCCGGCACCTTCAAGGGCCGCGTGGTGCACACGCTGATCAAGAACGACATCGCGCTGCACGTGGCGCACACCAACGCCGACACCGCCGACCCCGGTGTCTCCGACGCCCTGGCGGGCGCGCTGGACCTGCGCGTCCTCCGCCCGCTGGTGCCGGACGACACCGACGCCCACGGCCGCCGCGGCCTGGGCCGGATCTGCGAGCTGCCGCACCCGATGACGCTGGCCGAGTTCGGCCCGTACGCCGCCGCCCGGCTCCCCGCGACCGCGCAGGGCGTCCGGATCGCCGGCGACCCGGACTGCACGATCCGCACGGTCGCCGTCTCCGGCGGCTCCGGCGACAGCCTCTTCGACGACGCACGGGCGGCGGGCGTGGACGCGTTCCTCACCGCCGACCTGCGTCACCACCCCGCCTCCGAGGCGACCCAGAAGAGCCCGCTGGCGCTGCTCGACGCCGCCCACTGGGCCACCGAGTGGCCCTGGTGCGAGCAGGCCGCGGCCCAGCTCGACGAGATTTCCGACCGGCACGGCTGGAACCTGCGCACCCACGTCTCGCGCACGGTCACCGACCCCTGGACCGCCCACGCGGCGTCCGACGCCCGCACGACCCCGACCACTACCACAGGAGCCCCCCGCTGAACGCCGCGCCCGCCGACCAGATCCGCCTCCTCGAAGTCCAGGCCCTGGACGTGAGGCTCAGCCAGCTCGCGCACAAGCGCGCCAACCTGCCCGAGCTGGCCGAGATCCAGACCCTGGAGGGCGACCTCACCCAGCAGCGCGACCTGCTCGTCGCCGCGCAGACCGAGGAGAGCGACACCACCCGCGAGCAGACCAAGGCGGAGCAGGACGTGGAACAGGTGCGCCAGCGCGCCGCCCGCGACCAGCAGCGCCTGGACTCCGGTGCCATCAACTCGCCCAAGGACCTGGAGAACCTCCAGAAGGAGATCGCCTCCCTCGCCAAGCGCCAGGGCGACCTGGAGGACGTCGTCCTGGAGGTCATGGAGCGCCGCGAGTCCGCCCAGGAGCGGGTCGCCGAGCTGACCGGGCGCGTGGAGTCCGTCCAGGCCAAGGTCAACGACGCGGTCGGCCGCCGGGACGCCCGGTACGCCGAGATCGACGCCGAGGCCGACACGGTCCGCAAGGAGCGCGAGCTGACCGTCGCCGACATCCCGGCCGACCTGCTGGCGCTCTACGACAAGCTGCGCGAGAAGCACGGCGGCCTCGGCGCCGCCCGCCTCTACCAGCGCCGCTGCGAGGGCTGCCGCCTGGAGCTGGACATCACCGAGCTGAACGACGTGCGCAGCGCGCCCGCGGACAAGGTCGTGCGCTGCGAGAACTGCAGCCGCATCCTGGTGCGCACGCCCGACTCGGGCCTGTAGGCCGTGGCCCGTACGCTCATCGTCGAGGCCGACGGCGGGTCCCGGGGCAACCCGGGGCCCGCGGGCTACGGCGCCGTCGTCATCGACCCGGAGTCCGGGCAGCCGCTCGCCGAGGCCGCCGAGTACATCGGCACGGCCACCAACAACGTCGCCGAGTACCGGGGCCTGCTGGCCGGGCTGCGTGCCGCGCACGCGCTGGACCCGGAGGCGGAGATCCGGGTCCGGATGGACTCCAAGCTCGTCGTCGAGCAGATGTCCGGCCGCTGGAAGATCAAGCACCCGGACATGCGGCCGCTGGCCTCCGAGGCGCGGACCGTCTTCCCACCCGGCCGGGTGACGTACGAGTGGATCCCGCGCGAGCGGAACAAGCACGCCGACCGGCTCGCCAACGAGGCGATGGACGCGGGCAAGGCGGGGCGGCAGTGGGAGCCGCGGGACTCGCGGACCGAACTCGACGCGGGCGGCCCGGCGCGCAGCGCGGCGGCGCGGGCGGCCGACGCGGCGGCGGAGGCGGCGGAGGCCGCCCCGGTGACCGGGGCGCAGACGCCGTCGGCCGGCTGGGCGCCCGCCGACCTCGGCGTACCCACCACCCTCGTCCTGCTGCGGCACGGCGAGACGGCACTCACCCCGCAGAAGCGGTTCTCCGGCAGCGGCGGCTCCGACCCCGAACTGTCCGAGGCCGGGCACCGGCAGGCCGAAGCCGTCGCCGCCGCGCTCGCCGCGCGCGGCACGGTCCAGGCCGTCGTCAGCTCGCCCCTCAAGCGCTGCCGGCAGACCGCCGAGACCGTCGCGGCCCGCCTCGGCCTGGACGTCCGCGTCGACGAGGGCCTGCGCGAGACCGACTTCGGCGCCTGGGAGGGCCTGACCTTCGCCGAGGTGCAGGAGCGCCACCCCGAGGACCTGGCCGCCTGGCTCGGCTCCGCCAAGGCGGCCCCCACCGGCGGCGAGTCCTTCGCCGCGGTCGCCCGCCGCGTCGCGGTCTCCCGCGACAAGCTGCTGGCCCGGTACGCGGGCCGGACGGTGCTGCTGGTCACCCACGTCACCCCGGTCAAGACCCTGGTACGGCTCGCCCTCGGTGCCCCGCCGGAGTCGCTGTTCCGGATGGAGCTGTCCGCGGCGTCGCTGTCCGCGGTCGCGTACTACGCCGACGGGAACGCGTCGGTACGGCTGCTGAACGAGACGGCGCACCTGCGCTGAGGACGGGGTGGGCGCGGCGGACGGGCCCGCCACAGGCGGGGTGCCGGGGCGGCGCCGTATCCGTGTGAGCCCACTGCACCCGGGTGCCGTGTCCGGCGCCGAATCCGGACTGCCCGCCCGTACGCCCCGGCGGGCCGCGGGCGGGCTGTTCCGTGCTTTTCGCCACCGGCCGTGGGTTTCCGTCATCGGCCTGGTTTTCCGTCACCGTCCGGGATTTCCCTCACCGTACGGCAGCAGCCCCCGCCGACCCGGATTTTCCTGCCCCTCCGGACCCTTCCCCCTCAACCTCCGGCCCTCCCCGGCCCACTTCACGTGGCGTGAATACCGCGCTTTTCCCTGATTCAGGGCCGGATCCCGCGCCTGGCTTGATCGGTTCCTTGATCCGAGCCCACCGTCTTCATAGCGTCGCCGGCAGACCGGGACGCGGCCGGCGTCCTTTTCCCGCCGCATGCGTGCATTCCGCATGCCTGTACGGAGGTTGGTATGGCCAGCGAGTACACCGAACCCGTCGAGATTTCCCCGTCCGTCGCGGAAGCCAACCGGAAGGCCGCGGAGCGCCTCGCGGAGCGCGATTCGCGGGACTTCGAGGACGCGAACCGGCAACTGCTGGCGCGGCCGGACGTCCCGGTGATCCACTCCCGGTCGGACAGCGATGAGGTGGTGTGGAGCTTCACCGCGTACGACTTCCTCACCGACGGCGGCGAGCAGGCGCCCCCCACGGTCGACCCGAGCCTGTGGCGCCAGGGGATGCTCACCGCGACGGCCGGGCTCTTCCTGGTCGCTTCCGGCCCGGGCCGGGCCGTCTACCAGGTGCGCGGCTACGACCTGTCCAACATGACGATCATCGAGGGGGACAGCGGGATCATCGTCATCGACCCGCTGGCCTGCTACGAGACCGCGCAGGCCGCGCTCAGGCTGTACCGCGACACCACCGGCAACAGCGGCCCGGTCCGTGCGCTGATCTACACCCACAGCCACGTCGACCACTTCGGCGGCGCCCGCGGCCTGTTCGCGGAACGGAACGACGAGGTGCCCGCGGACCTGCCGGTCATCGCACCCGAGGGGTTCCTGGAGCACGCGGTCAGCGAGAACGTCTACGCGGGCCCGGCAATGGCGCGCCGCGCCGAGTACATGTACGCCGCGAAGCTGGACAAGAGCCCGTACGCGCAGGTCGGGTGCGGGCTGGGGCTGACCGTCTCCACCGGCGAGGTCACCCTGCTGCCGCCGACCGACTCCATCGGCGGCACCCGGGCCGTCACCAGCGACGACTGGTCGCCCGCCGACGTCATCCCGTGGCGGGCGGGGCTGCACCGCCGCGTCCTCGACGGCGTACGGCTGCTCTTCCAGCTGACGCCCGGCACCGAGGCGCCCGCGGAGATGAACATCTACCTCCCCGAACTCCAGGCCCTGTGCATGGCGGAGAACGCCACCCACAACCTGCACAACATCCTCAGCCTGCGCGGCGCCCAGGTGCGCGACGCACACGCCTGGGCGAAATACCTCACCGACGCGATCCAGACCTTCGGCGAGCACACCGAAGTGGAATTCGCCTCGCACCACTGGCCGCGCTGGGGCAAGGAGAGCATCCTCGAATTCCTGAGCAATCAGCGGGACATGTACGCCTACCTCAACGACCAGACGCTGCGGCTCATCAACCGGGGCCACACCGGAACCGAGATCGCCGAGGAACTGCGGCAGCTGCCGGCCGGTCTGGCCGAACACTGGTACAACCAGGGCTACTACGGCTCGCTCAGCCACAACTTCAAGGCCGTCTACCAGCGGTACATGGGCTGGTTCGACGGAAATCCGGCCCACCTGTGGAACCTGCCCCCGACCGCGGCCGGCACCCGCTACGTGGGGGCGATGGGCGGCGCCGAGGCCGTCGTACGGCAGGCGCAGGAGGCGTACGACCGCCGGGACGCCGACCCGGACGCGTACCGCTGGGTCGTGGAACTGCTCAACCACGTCATCTTCGCCGACCCCGCGACCGTCTCGGAGAAGGCGGTCCAGGACGCCAAGGCCCTCCAGATCAAGACCTTCGCCCAGCTCGGCTACGGCGCGGAGAACGGGCCGTGGCGCAACTTCTTCCTGACGGGCGCGGAGGAACTGCGGTCCGGCCGCCCGGAGCGGCCCGCCGGCAAGGGAGCGCCGGACCTGGTCCGCAGCATGAGCCTGGAGCAGGTCTTCGCGGCCATGGCGCGCAGCGTGGACGGGCCGGCGGCGGCGCGGGAACAGCGCGCCGCGATCGTGCTCCAGTGGCAGTTCACGGACACCCGGCAGGAGTGCACCACCACCCTGCGCAACGGTGTCCTGGTGTACGTCGAGGGCAAGGACCTGTACGCGGGCAAGCCGCAGGCCACCATCACCCTCACCAGGCCGGCGTTCGACTCGCTCATCCTCGAAGGGCCGCTGTTCCAGCGGAACTTCGACGCGGCGGTCAAGGCGGGCGCCATCCGCGTCGACGACCAGCCGGCCGCGGACACCGTCTTCGGCTACCTGACGGTGCCGGACCCGGTGTTCCCGATCGTCACGCCGTAGCACCCGTTCGCAGCGCCCGCACGCAGCACCCGTCCGGCCGCGTCGTCGCCACCGGCTCTCAGCGCAACGACGCGGCCTCGCGTGCCAGTTGCTCCACCCGGGCCCAGTCCTTCGCGCGGAGCGCGTCCGCCGGGAGCATCCACGTACCGCCCACGCAGCCCACGTTCGGCAGCGCCAGGTAGGCGGGCGCCGAGGCCAGGCCGATGCCGCCGGTCGGGCAGAACCGGGCGCGGGGGAGCGGCGCGGCCAGCGACTTCAGATACGCCGTGCCGCCCGCGGCCTCCGCGGGAAAGAACTTCATCTCGGTCACGCCCTCGTCCAGCAGCGTCACCACCTCCGACGCCGTCGAGACGCCGGGCAGGAACGGCAGGCCGGAGCGGCGCATCGCGGCGAGCAGCCGCGGCGACCACCCCGGGCTGACCAGGAAGCGGGAGCCCGCCGCGACCGCCGTGTCCACGTGTTCGGGGGTCAGCACCGTGCCCGCGCCGACCACCGCCTCCGGGACCGCGTCGGCGATGGCCCGGATCGCCTCGGGCGCGGCGGCCGTACGCAGCGTCACCTCGATGGCCGGGAGTCCGCCCGCCACGAGCGCGCGGGCGAGCGGCACGGCGTCGGCCGCGTCGTCGAGGACCACGACCGGGATCACGGGGGCGAGCCCCAGGACGGACGGCGGGGCGGCGGGGGAGGAGGCAGCGGTAGTCACGCTGCCCATAGTGCGCCGGGGCGCCATCGTCCGCAACGGTCGTTGCGGACGATGCAACGCGGTCCGGGTTCTACAGCTCCGTGACCACCACGTCGATCGCCCACGCCCTGCCCGCCTTGGCGGGCGCCTCGGCCTCCACCGCGTACCCGAGATCGCCCAGCGCCTCGACCAGCTCCGCGGGTCCCTCCGGCGTGCGCCCCGCCGTCAGCAGGTCCCGCACCAGCCGCCCCTTCGTCGCCTTGTTGAAGTGGCTGACCACTGACCGCTTCTCCACCCCGTCGACGATCTTCGACTGGAGCACCCGCACCGTCGCCGTACGCTCCGCGATCTCCCCCTTGGGCTTCCAGGCCGTCGCGTACGCCGCCGACCGCAGGTCCAGCACCAGCCCGTCCCCGGCGGCCTGCGGCAGCACCTCGGCCATCGGCGCGCGCCAGAACGCGCCCAGGGCGCCCAGCCCCGGCAGCTTCACCCCCATCGAGCAGCGGTACGACGGAATCCGGTCACCGATCCGCACCGCGCCCCACAGCCCCGAGAACACCAGCAGCGACGACTCGGCCAGCCGGCGCGCCTCCGGGGACAGCGTGCCGAGCCCCAGCGCGTCGTACAGCACACCCGTGTAGATCTCCCCGGCCGGGCGGGTCCCCGCCTCGCGCAGCCCGGCGTTCTTCGCGATCTCGCCCCGGAGCCCGTCGCTCAGCCCCAGGACCTCCTGCGCCTTCGTCTCGTCCGCAGCGCACAGCCCGACCAGCTCGTCGAGCACCGTCTCCCGCGCCGGCCCCAGCCCGGCCAGTGACAGCGCCCCCACGTCCAGCGGTTCCCCGCCCCCGGACGCGGCCTTCCCTTCGGACGGCGGCAACAACACGAGCACGCGCTTCTCCTAAACCTCCGGTGCACTGGCCCCGCCACTTTACGGCTCGCGGAAGGGGTGATCCGCCCACCGAGGGGCGGGCGCCCGCCGACCGCCCTACGCTCGAAAACATGCCCCGCCGCCACCTCCGCGTGACCGCAGCAGCAGAGGCCCCGCTGCGGACGGCGCTGCGTGAGCTGCGGACACGGCTGGACATCCCGCAGACCTTTCCGCTCTCGGCGCAGGCGGAGGCGGACAGCGCCGGGCACGCACCCCACCCGCCCGCCGACACGGCCGCCACCGACGCGACCGGCATCCCCCTGTTCACCATCGACCCGCCCGGCTCGATGGACCTCGACCAGGCCATGTACCTCTCCCGCCGCCCCAACGGCGGGTACCGCGTCCACTACGCCATCGCCGACGTGGCGTCCTTCGTCACCCCGGGCGGCGCCCTGGACGCCGAGGCGCACCGCCGCGTGCTGACCCTCTACTTCCCCGACGGGCGGGTCCCCCTGCACCCGCCCGTGCTCGGCGAGGACGCCGCCAGCCTGCTGCCCGACGAGGACCGCCCCGCCGTCCTGTGGCGGCTCGACCTCGACGCGGACGGCGCGCTGGTCTCGACGGACGTACGCCGCGCCCTCGTCCGCTCGCGCGCAAGAATGGACTACGAGGGCGTACAGCGCGCGCTCGACACCGGCACCGCCGAGGAGCCGCTGTGCCTCCTGCGCGAGATCGGCCGGCTCCGCGAGGAACAGGAGGCCGCCCGCGGCGGCATCTCCCTCAACGTCCCCGAGCAGGAGATCATCGAGCGCCCGGACGGATACACCCTCGCCTACCGCGCGCCCCGCCCCGCCGACGGCTGGAACGCCCAGCTCTCCCTGCTCACCGGCATGGCCGCGGCCGGCCTGATGCTCGCCTCCGGCACCGGCGTGCTCCGTACGCTGCCCACCGCCCCGGACGGCGCGGTCGCCCGCCTGCGCCGCACCTCCCGCGCCCTCGGCATCGACTGGCCCGCGCACACCTCGTACGCCGCCCTCGTCCGCACCCTCGACCCCACCCGCACCGCACACGCCGCCTTCCTCCAGGACTGCACGTCCCTGCTGCGCGGCGCGGGCTACACCGTCTTCGACGGCGACCCGCCCGCCCCGGAACACGCCCGGCACGCCGCCGTCGCCGCCCCGTACGCCCACGTCACCGCCCCGCTGCGACGGCTCGCCGACCGCTACGGCGCCGAACTGTGCCTGGCCGCGGCAGCCGGCGAGGAACCGCCGGACTGGGTCCGTGCGGCGCTGCCCGAGCTGCCCGGGGAGATGGCGGAGGGCAGCAGCCGGGCCCACCGCGTCGAGCGGGAGTGCGTCGACCTCGTCGAGGCGGCCCTGTTGCAGGACCGGCTCGGCGAGGTCTTCGACGGGTACGTGGTCGACGTCCAGGAGGAGCGGCCGGACCGGGGCACGGTGCACCTGTACGACCCGGCGGTGATCGGCCGGGTCGACGGCGGCGATCAGCTGCCGGCCCTGCCACTGGGCCACCGGCTACGCGTCCGCCTCACCGAAGCCGACCCCGGCCACGCCCCCGTCCGCTTCACCCCGGCGTGACCACACCCCGCCCGCTCCCTTCCCCCTGCTCCCCGCCCCGGCGGACGCACGCTTCCTCGACAGCGCCCCTGACAGCGACGACCGCGCCCCGGCCGTCATCCGCATGAAACCGAACCGTACGGACCGCCACCCGTTGCCCCAGCAGCTTCACGGCGGTGACCGGCTCGGTCAGTTCCACGGTGACGCAGGTCTGCGCCGCCACCGCCAGCTCCAGCACGCCGTCCCGTTCCGCGGACCGCCGTCCGGCCTCCTCCGTCTTCGGGAAGCGCAGGTCGTAGCGGACCGACGCGATCCGCTCCAGCGGTATCCACACGTCCAGCGCGGCACCGCCACGCACCCGCAGCCCGTCGGGCCCGAGGACGTGCGGCCGGGTGACGGCGGCGGCCTGGAAGCCCAGCACCATCAGCACCATGTAGACGTCGAGCACCAGCATGATCCAGTGCACGACCGGATACCGCGCGAGCAGGAACCCGACAACGACCGTCTCCACCGCGAACACGAACGCGATGCCGTACGTCATCGGCGCCTGCGCCCGCGCGTACCCCAGAGGCCGCAGGCCGGGCCCGACACCGTGCCGCCGCCGCGTCACCCACAGCCCCAGACTGGCCACCCACCGCCTCTCGTACGCCAGCAGCCGCCGCCCCCTGCCCATGCCAAGCCCGTCCCCCACGTAACGCCCCCTCTCCCTCGCCGCCCCCAGTAGACACGTCGCCGCTACGGCAAGGTCAAGCCTCGGCCGGGCGGCGGGTAGCATGGTCGGCACGGCGGACGAGCCGGCCGGACGGCCGCGTGGGGGTGCACCGCATCCCCCCGAGGAACGTCCGGGCTCCACAGGGCAGGGTGGTGGGTAACGCCCACCCGGGGTGACCCGCGGGACAGTGCCACAGAAAGCAGACCGCCGGGGACCTCGGTCCTCGGTAAGGGTGAAACGGTGGTGTAAGAGACCACCAGCCTCCGAGGTGACTCGGAGGGCTAGGTAAACCCCACCCGGAGCAAGGTCAAGAGGGGCCGTCGGCTGACGGCCCTGCGCGGACGTTCGAGGGCTGCCCGCCCGAGTCCGCGGGTAGACCGCACGAGGCTGCCGGCAACGGCAGCCCTAGATGGATGGCCGTCTCCCGACGGGCCGCAAGGCCCTTCGGCGACAGAACCCGGCGTACAGGCCGACTCGTCCGCCCCACTTCCCCTTGAGCTGCACAAAGAACCGCTACAGCTCCTCCAACACGGAGCTGAGGCGGTTCTGAGGCGGTTTTTCAATGATCTGCGTCGTCGGAGTCCTCGCCTCTCGCCCATGCAGCCAAGCGGCGAGTCCGCTGAGGCTTTCCAGCTCCAGGACTGTCGGTCATCGGGGCCCGCTGTGAGGCTCCGGCGTCCGAGATCAGATCGCTGCCTGCTGGGCCGGGGCTGCCCGGGCCGGCCATCCGGGCGCCCGTTCGATCGGCACTCTTCGTGTCCGAAGCATTACCGGGGCTGAAAACCCCCTGTTCAGAGCCCCTGTGACGACGGCAGCCTGATCTTCGCGCCGAAGATCGGCGTACCCCGTCTCTATGGGAGGAAGATCGTGAAGCGCGCGTTGCTCAGCCGCCCCACCCGTACCGTGGCCGTTGCAGGGGCCGGCTGTCTCGCCCTGATGATGACCCTCGCCGCCCCAGCCGCGAGCGCCGCGGCGCCGGCAGCCGACCCCGTCGTGTCCGGCAAGCCGTACTACCTCGTCGACACCAAGGTGAACCGGGGCGTCACCTTCGAGGCGTACGCGAACTGGGACTACGTCCTGCTGACCAACAGCCCCGGCAAGGGCACGCCTGTGGTGTTCAACAAGAAGGATGATGGCAGCTACACCATCAAGTCGACCAGTTCCAACTGGGGCGGCTACAACACCTGGTGCGTCTCCGGCGACGGGGTCTACCTCTCCAAGCCCGGCGAGTGCTCCAGCGGCATCGACAGCTTCGACTTCGTGCGCTCCTCGCAGGGCGGCGGCAGCTATACGCTCCGCGGGCACGGCACTGAGAACTACGCCACCTACTCGGTCGGCGGCAAGGGATGGCTCCAGATGTTCAACACCGTCCTGCCCAACTTCCGGGAGTTCGGCTACTTCAAGGCCACCCCGGCCAACTGACACCGTCGGGCCGCGGACCCGTCGGCGCCCTTCCCCGTGGAAGGGTGCCGACGGCCGTCCGAGCCGCACGGGTCAACCAACGAAGGCGAGATGCCTCGCGGTGTCGGCGGCCTGCGCGGCCGTGCTCTGCTTGGCGCCGTTGAGGTTGGCCGTGGCGTGCCGGGCCACCTCGCGCACCACCGTGCTCGGCTCACTGCGGGCGGCTCCGCGCCGGCCGGCGGTGGGCCGGGTGGGGATGCCGCAGCGCGCCATCGCGGTGACCCCGCCCTGACCCGGCCTGCTGAAGTTCACGCCGACGCCGACGCTGATCACTGGAAACCGCCTCAGAACCGCCTCGGCTCCGGAGCGACGGAGCCGGCGCGGTTCTTCGCCCGGTTCAGAGGGGTGATCGCGGTGCCGCCGACCTGCGGCCAGGTGGGTGCCGGGGAAATGGAAGGATGTCTTCCATGAGTTCCAACGTATTTTTCGATATCACCATCGACGACGAGGCCGCGGGCCGCATCGTCTTCAAGCTGTACGACGACGTCGTGCCCAAGACCGCCCGCAACTTCCGTGAGCTGGCCACCGGCGAGCACGGCTTCGGTTACGCCGGGTCGCCGTTCCACCGGGTCATCCCGGAGTTCATGCTCCAGGGCGGCGACTTCACCCGCCGCAACGGCACCGGCGGCAAGAGCATCTACGGCGACCGCTTCCCGGACGAGAACTTCGAGCTGAAGCACGACCGCCCGTTCCTGCTGTCCATGGCGAACGCCGGCCGCAACACCAACGGCTCGCAGTTCTTCATCACGACGGTGGCCACCCCGTGGCTGGACGGCGCGCACGTGGTGTTCGGCGAGGTCGTCGAGGGCACCGAGCTGGTGAAGCGGATCGAGGGGCTGGGCTCCCGCTCCGGCGCCACCTCCGCGAAGATCGAGGTGGCGTCCTCGGGCGTGGTGGAGGCCGCGTAACGGGTCCGCCGCGTCATATGAGTGAAGACCCCCGGGGCGGTGTCCGTCCCGGGGGTCTTCCCTATGCGTTCGCGCGTCCCTGCCGCCCGGCGGGCGGTGCCGCTCAGGACTGGGGACGGCTGCCGTGGTTGGCACCGTTCTTACGGCGGGCCTTCTTCTTACGGCGTCGCTTCGACGACATGGCGTCTCCTCTCCGCAGGGGGCTTTTCCTCCGCATTTCTACCATTTCATACCGGTGTCCTGCCCCCTGGTCCCGGGGCCGGATACCCGCCTCACGGATAGCCACACGTCTCGTGAGACACATCACGGTGAACGAGTGGGGGGTGGGGAGGGCACGGCGGGAGGGAGTGGGAGGAGGGGAGACGGGGAGGGGAGACGGGGAGGTCGGGCGGGTTCAGGGCGTGGGGCGTCGGGCGGGGGAGCAGTCGTAGAGGGGTTCGGGGAGCGAGGGGGCGGCGGAGGCGGCGTACGCCTTCGGATCGACCTTGGCGCAGGCCGAGCGGACCCAGGCGTTGATCTTCGCGGTCTCGGAGGCGGGGCGGCCCGTGCCGCCGTCCGCCCCGGTGGGGTTGAGCAGCGCGAAGCGCAGCTGCCCCGACGCGACCAGGTGCCGGTATTCGGCGAGCGTGACCGAGGTGGCCATCCCGGCGAAGCCGCCGAGCGGCAGGATCGGCAGGCCGGTGTGGGTGATCGCCCGGGAACGCGCCCAGCCGCCGTCGGCGGAGAGCGTGTACGTGGCGTTGCCGTTGTGCCGCCGGACGTAGTCGAGCAGGCGTTTCTGGGCGGCGGTGAGCGGCGCCTGCGACATGTCGTACGACGCGCCGCCCGCGCCGCCGTACACCGCGCTGCCCGGCGCGCCCCCGCCGGCGCTCTGGCCTCCCGGTCCCGCGTGTGCCTCGAACGACGAGCCCGCGTACCGCGTGTCCAGGACGGACAGCGACCAGGCGGCCGGCGCGGCGAACATGGCGAGGCAGGCTGCGGCCAGTGAGGTCACGGCGAGGGGCCGCAGGCGGGGGCCGGTGGCGCGGCCGTACGACAGGAGGCCCAGGCCGCCGATGACGGCCGCCACGGCGATCAGCGGGACGAGCCAGGGGGCGAAGTCCGTGTGCCCGGCGGCGATGGTGGAGGCCCAGGCCGCCTCCACGACGAGGGTGAGCGGGAGCAGGAGACGTGCCGGGCGGCGGCCGGCGGCGCGGTGCGTCCGCCACAGGGTGATGGCTCCGGCGGCGGACAGGGCGGCCAGCGCGGGGGCCAGCCCGGCCACGTACGCCGTGTGCGGGATGTCCACCACGCTCAGTACGACGGCCGTGGTCAGCAGCCAGGTGCCCCACATCAGCCAGCCGCCGCGCAGCCGGTCCGTACGGGGGCGCCGGCCGCGCTGCGCCAGGCCGTGGACGAGGCCGATCAGGGCGAGTGGGTAGAGCCAGCCGATCTGCGGGGTGAAGCGGGAGGTGAACAGCTTGTACCAGGTGTTCGGCTCGCTGCCGAGGCTGACCATTTTGCGGGCGCCGGGGTGCTGCTTCTTGGTGGGCGGGGCGGAGCCCTTGGTGGAGGGCGCGGTACCCCCGGCGGCCGGGTGCGTGCGGTCGGCGGGGTGGCCGTGGGGCGGGGCGGCTTTGCTGCCGGGGGCCGCAGGGGCGGTGGGGTCGGCGGGCCTGCTGAAGCCGTTGTACTCGAAGACCATCGACAGCGCGCTGTTGTTCGTCGAGCCGTCCGCGTACGGGCGGACGTCCTTCGGTGTGAACGTCATCATCAGCACCCACGAGAAGGACACCGCGAACAGCACCGCCCCCGCGGTCAGCAGATGGCCGAGCCGGGTGCGCAGTGTGACGGGTGCGGTGACGAAGTAGCCGACGGCCAGTGCGGGCACGACGAGCCAGGCCTGCATCATCTTGGCTTGGAAGGCCAGCCCGACCCAGACGCCGGCCCATACCAGGGAGCGCAGCCGGGCGCCGCCGACTGCCTTCTGGTAGCGGTCGACGGCCAGCAGCAGGCACATGAACAGGGCGGCGTCCGGGATCGCGTGACCGAACATGGAGGCGGTCACGGGCGTGAGCGTGAGCAGCCCGGCCGCGAGCAGCCCGGCCGCCGCGCCCTGCCAGCGTCGTACGACGCGGTACATGACGAGGACGGAGATGACGCCTTCGATGCATTGGGGGAGGGTCAGTGCCCAGGGGTGGAAGCCGAAGAGGCGGGCGGAGAGGGCCTGGGGCCAGAGGAAGCCGCCGATCTTGTCGAGGGTGGTGGTGGCGGCGGGGTCGTAGGCCGTGAACAGGAAGGCTTTCCAGCTCTCGGTCATGCTGCGGGCGGCGACCGAGTAGTAGGGGGCCAGGCCGCTGCTCGTGATGTTCCACGCGTACAGCAGCCCCGCCAGCGCGGCGATGCCGAGCAGCGCGGGCCGTGCCCAGCGGGGCTGGTCCTCGGGTGAGCGCCAGAACTCCCGGCGGTGGTGCGGCCGTTGGTCCGGGGCGGCGGGTAAGGGAGTGTGCCGGGCGGGGAGCGGGAGCGGTGTGGCGTCGGACGGGGAGGCGGAGGCGGGGGAGGCCGAGAAAAGGGGCAGGCCGAAGGCCGGTTTGGCGAACATAGGGGGAAGTCAGCTCTCGGATCGGTGCGGGGAGAGTCAGCGGAGGGGAGAAGGGGAGAGGAAGAGGCGGCCGGGCCCGGGCCGGTTCGCGGGGTGCAGGCGAACGGCGTGGTGCGGGCCCGGGCCGGGCGAAAGGCGGGGACCGGCGCCGGGACCGGGTCAGTCCTCCGGATTGCCGAGCAGCAGCAGGTAATAGTCCAGGTGCTTCTGGCAGAACGTACGGAACGGCTCCATCAGCGGATCGATATGGGCGGTCGCCTCCTTTCCGAAACGCTGCTCGATGGCATCCCGCTGCTCCTTGTAGAGGACGGACATCAGCTCGCCGCACAGCGCGATGTTCGACGTCATGTTCTGTATCCGCTCGACGCGGAAACCGGATTCCTCGATCTCGCCGAGCAGCGTCGTGAAGGCGGTGGGCGCCGGGGAGGCCCACATCCGGGTGAACGCGTCCACCTCCGCCTCGTCGGGCGTGCCGCGCCGGGCGAACTCGGTCAGCAGCAGATGGCCGCCGGGGCGCAGGACGCGCCGCACCTGGCGCAGCCCGGCGGGCCGGTCCGACAGGTGCGGGAAGCAGTCGATCGACCAGGCCGCGTCGAACGAGTCGTCCGGGAAGCCGAGCCGCATCACGTCGCCGTAGGCGAAGTCCACCCGCCCGGCCAGGCCGGCGGTGCGCAGCCGTTCCGCGCAGCGGGCGAGCTGTGCCCGGCTGACGGTGATGCCGGTGACCCGGCCGCCGGAGCGCTGCGCCAGCCGGATCGCCGGGCCGCCGGTGCCGCAGCCGATGTCGAGCAGGCGGGCGTCCGGCGGGAGCCCGCAGCCGGTCAGCACGTCGGCGAGGTACTCGGTCTGCCGGTCCTGGGCGAGGTCGGACAGGTCGAGCAGGGAGCCGACCGAGGTCCGTTCACCGTGCGGTACGAACATGCCGACGTGCAGGGCGCTGCTGCCGAGCAGCATGGCGAGCAGGTCGCCGAACCGGTCGTACATGGCGCCGACTTCTTCGGGAGCCGGTGCCGGGCCGCTGCTCGTGCCGTTGTCAGCCACTGTCATGGAAGTCCCCTCGGCGACGGGTGGTCGGACCGGGAATCAGTGAGCACGGAGTGCACTTCTGCTCCTTGGACGCTAGCACCACAAAGCACGGAACGGGTGTCTTCCATTCCGCAAGGAAAGGAATCGGACAGGAAATTCAAGATCCCTGCGGGCGGGCGGTGTTCGGGTAATTGCGGTCGCCCGTGCGGCGTCGATGAGTTTTCCATGAGAAGCGCATGAAAAAGCGTGAGAACAATGCTCCGCGTATATCGTGCGCCGCATAATCCGTGCGTCAATGGTGGGGCCGTCCCCGGGAACGAGAGCTCCGGGGATCAACCCCCGTGCGGTAGCCGCCGTCCGGAGGGGCGGGCGACGGCCCCACCTCCGGACGACGCGTGCCGCCGGGCCCGGCTCCGGCCCGGATGCGGGCGGATCAGCTGGACTGCGCCTGGTTGTAGAGGTTCTCGGCGTCGGCGCCGAAGTACGGCCCGAACATCCTGTTGGGCAGGAAGGTGTAGCCGAAGCTGTTCACGGAGGACTGGAGGCCGGTGCCCGTGGCCTCGTCGAAGCGGGTGAACCACGGGCCGCCGCTGGAGCCGCCGGTCATGTTGCAGGACATGCCGTGGTCCGTGGAGAACAGCGGGTCCTTGATGGTGTTGCCGCTGCAGTAGATGAGCTTGCTGCCGTCGTACGGCGCGGCGGCCGGATAGCCGAAGGCGTACATCGGCTTGTTGTAGCCGGTGTTGAAGGCCAGGCCCTGTCCGCCGACGACGTCGGTCAGCCGCTGCCCGTTCAGCGGGGCGACGACCGCGGCGCCCACGTCGTAGTTGATGTCCTCGCTCGCCGTCCACTGCGGTGTGGCGAGCGTCTTGGACGCGGCCCACTTGCCGTACGGGGCCTGGCCGTCGTGGTAGCCCGGCACGAAGATCCAGTCGCTGTGCCAGGCGCCGTTGAGCTTCACACAGTGCCCGGCGGTGATCACCGTGCTCTTGTTCGCGCTGGTGACGGCGTTGCCCGAGCAGGAGGCGGTCCGGCCCTGGTAGGTGAAGAACACCCGGCCCGCGGTGTTCGTGACGGCGCCGCCACCGGTCCACGGGGCGCCCGCCTGCGGGAAGGACTTGGGGACGGGGGCGGCCGCGGTGGTGGTGGGGAGGGTGGGACGTACGGTGCGCTCCGGGCCGCGCCGTACGGACGGGGCGGCGGTGTCCGCCGCCGTGCCGGAGCCCGGCGCCGCCTCGGCCCCGGTGGTCAGCAGGTCGAGCGGGGTGGCTTCGCGCATCCGCTCGGCCGTCCAGAAGCCGGCCACGGAGGACGCCGAGGACCCCGAGGCGGCGGGCGCTGACGCGGTGGTTCCGGTCCGCTCGGGCGCCGTACCCGTGCCGGACGTACCGGCCGCGCCGGCCGGGCCGGTCTGGAGGGCCGAGACGAGCAGGGCGCCGGCGGCGGTCAGGGCACCGGCGACGACACGGGACGCGCCGCGCCGGCGGGCGCCGTGGGAGGTGCTGACGATTCGTCTCACGCGTGACTCCTTCTGCGGGGCCGCGTGGCGAACCGCGCGGCCGTCGACTACGTGGCCGCGGATTCCGCGGCCCGGCAGATGAGCGGTGCGGATGGACGTGCGTCAGGAAGAGTCCCACCGGACGCGCCGTCTGTCAGGAGCACGGCGCGGGGAAGTCCGGAAGGCGGCCGGTGGCCGGCGAGGCGGTCCGGCGCGGTGGGCCGGCGGGCGGCCGACCGGTGTCAGCCGCGGCCGATGTACGGCATGGCCGTCGCCATCACCGTCGCGAACTGCACGTTCGCCCCCAGGGGCAGCTGCGCCATGTGCAGGACCGTGCGGGCCACGTCCGCCGCGTCCATCACCGGCTCGACCGCGGTGGTGCCGTTGGCCTGGAGGATTCCGGTCTGCATCCGGCCGGTCATCTCGGTCGCCGCGTTGCCGATGTCGAGCTGTCCGCAGGCGATGTCGTACGGGCGCCCGTCCAGGGACAGCGACTTGGTCAGGCCGGTCATCGCGTGCTTGGTGGCGGTGTAGGCGATCGAGTGCGGGCGCGGCACGTGCGCGGAGACCGAGCCGTTGTTGATGATGCGGCCGCCGCGCGGGTGCTGTTCCTTCATCATGCGGAAAGCCGCCTGGGCGCACAGGAAGGCGCCGGTGAGGTTGACGTCGACGACCTTGGACCAGTCGGCGTACGACAGCTCGTCGAGCGGTACCGGCGGGCCGAACGTACCGGCGTTGTTGAACAGCAGGTCCAGCCGGCCGAAGCGCTCGCGTACGGCGGCGAACAGGGCGTCCACCTGGTCGGGACGGGTCACGTCGGCCGGTACGCACAGGGTGGCGGGCGTGCCGGTGCCGGCGGGCCCGGCGGTGTCCGCGGCGGGTGCCGCCAGGCGGGCGGTCTCCTGGAGGGCGTCGGCGCGCCGCCCGGCGAGCACCACCGACCAGCCGGCCCCGGCCAGGGCCAGGGCTACGGCGCGGCCGATGCCGGAACCGGCGCCGGTGACCAGGGCGATCGGGGTGGGGGTGGTGCCGGAGGAGGCGCGGGTGTCGGGTGTCGTCATGGCGGCAGGGTAGGGCGGCCGGCGCCCGGCCGGGCAGCGGAGGCCGCGTTCCCCTCGCCTCGGCCGGGTAGCGGAGACCGCGTTCACCTTGCCCAGGCCGGGCGGCGGACGCCTCGGCTCCCTCCGCCCCGGCCGGGCGGCGGACGCTCGCTCACCCCGCCCCCGAGCGAGCCGTTGACGCCTCGCTCACCCCGCCCCGTGGAAGCTCTTGAGCACCGCGGCCTTGGCCGCGGCGAACTCCTCGGCGGTCAGGATGCCGCTCTGGTGGAGTTCGCCCAGCTCCCGCAGCCGGCGCAGGAGGACGTCGGCGTCCTCCCCGCCGCCCGTACCGCCGGCCCCCTTCTCCAGAGCCGCAGCCGCAGCCGGAGCCGCGTCCGAGCCCACGCCAGGGCCCCTGCCCGTCCCCACACCCGCCCTGCCCCCGCCCGACGGATGCGGCAGCCGTGCCGCGACCGCCGCCGCGAGCAGCGCCGTCTGGCCGCTCTCCTTCTTGAAGCCCCACAGTTCGATGGCGTTCGGGTCGTACTCCGGCTTCAGCGTCGGCGTGTGGCCCTTCGGCCGGAAGCGCAGATAGCCGGATTCCAGGCCGACGGCGGGGCGCCACTCGACCGCCTCCAGTTCGGTGAGGGCGAAGCTGCGGGTGCCCGCCTGCTTCTTGCTCTCGGTGGTGTTCCAGCGCCATTCGAGGTGCACCACCTGCCCGTCGAAGGTCGCCGTCCCGTCCACCCCCGCGGCGGACAGCGGCACGGCGGGCCCCGGCAGCAGGTAGCGGTCGGCGGGCCCGGTGTCCACCTGGTCGAGCAGCAGGGACCGGCGCACCTCGTCGGCGAAGTACTCGGCGACGCCGGTGCGGTCCGGGTCCACGGCCACCTGGTAGGGGTTCGCGTCGTCCGGCAGGCCGCCGCCGGTGACGTACAGCAGCGGATCGGCGCCGTCCCGCAGCCGCAGGCGCAACCGGCCGCCCTTGCGCGCCGGTTCGTACGCGATGCCGGCCAGCGCCGTGAGCGGTACGGAGATCTCGCCGAGGTCCTGCCGCAGCCGGTGCACGCCGCGGTCCCGCCCCGGCACGATCCGCACCTGCTCGCCGTCGAAGGACCACGTGCCGTCCCGCCCCATCAGCTCAGCCATGCCCCGAATCCTACGGAGCGGCCGGCCGGGCGGGGGACGGTAGGGCTCATGCGGTTCCGTGGGGAATGTCCGGCGCCGTCCGAACCGGGCGCAGAGATCACCGGCTTGTCATGTGTGCGTCGAACGCGGGACAGCGGTACGCCGTCCTCCGCCCCTCCAATCGCTGGTGACAACACCGGCCCAGGGAGGGGCAGATGGCCCGTCAAGGTCACTACGAGCAGGACGCGCGGCCCGCACAGGGGCCCCACGAGGTGCCGCACGGCCCGGAGCTGCGGGCCGCCGCCGCACAGCTCGCCCGGCGCCGCTTCCTCACCGGCACCGGGGCCGCCGCGGCGCTCGCCTTCGCGGTCAACCTGCCGGGCACCGGCGTCGCGTACGCCGCCGCCGAGGCCGACGCCCGCAAGATCACCGAGAACCCCTTCACGCTCGGGGTGGCCTCCGGCGACCCGTTGCCCGGTTCCGTCGTGCTGTGGACCCGGCTCGCCCCCAAGCCGTACGAGCCGGGCAGCGGCATGCCCAAGGCGCGCGTCACGGTGCGCTGGGAGGTCGCGTACGACGAGCGGTTCCGGCGGCTGGCGGGGCGCGGACGGGCCGAGGCGCATCCGGAGTTCAACCACGCGGTGCACATCGAGGCCACCGGCCTCGCGCCGGACCGCGTCTACTACTACCGCTTCCGGGCGGGCAACTGGATCAGCCCGGTGGGCCGCACCCGCACCGCGCCCGCGCGCGGCGCGAAGAACTCCGAACTGCGGCTGGGCGTCGTCTCCTGCCAGGCGTACCACGACGGCTACTACACCGCTCACCGGCACCTGGCCGCCGAAGACCTCGACGTCGTCTTCCACCTCGGCGACTACCTGTACGAGTACCCGGTGGACGCCGTCGGCGGCGCGCGCAAATACACCGACCGCAAGCTGCCCGCGCGCTTCAACCGCGAGACGGTGACGCTGGAGGACTACCGGCTGCGGTACGCGCTCTACAAGTCCGACCCCGACCTCCAGGCCGCGCACGCCGCGCACCCGTTCATCGTCACCTGGGACGACCACGAGGTGGAGAACAATTACGCCGACGACGTGAGCGAGAACAACGCCCCCAAGGGCGAGTTCCTGCTGCGCCGGGCCGCCGCCTACCGCGCGTACTGGGAGAACCAGCCGCTGCGCCGCCCGCAGCAGCCACACGGCCCGGACGCCCAGCTCTACCGGCGTATGCACTTCGGGCAGCTGGCCCAGTTCGACATCCTCGACACCCGCCAGTACCGCTCCGACCAGGCGTACGGCGACGGCTGGCGCACCCCGGGCCCCGAGTCCACCGACCCGAGGCGCACCCTGACCGGCGCGAAGCAGGAGCGCTGGCTGATCGACGGCTGGCGGTCCTCGTCCGCGCTGTGGAACGTGCTGCCGCAGCAGGTCACCTTCGCCGAGCGCCGCAACGCCACCGGCCCCGGCTACAAGCTCAGCATGGACTCCTGGGACGGCTACCCGGCCTCCCGCGAGCGGGTGCTGAAGGGGGCGGAGGCGGCCGGTGCGGACAACCTCGTCGTCCTGACCGGCGATGTGCACGTCCACTACGCTTTCGACATCAAGCGGGACTTCCGGGATGAGAAGTCGCGCACCGTGGGCGTGGAGTTCGTGACCACCTCGATCGCCAGCGGCGAGGACGGCGCGGACAAGCCGGCCAACTGGGGCACGTACATGGCGGCCAATCCGCACCTGAAGTTCTACAACGGCCGCCGTGGCTACGTGACCGTCACGCTGGACCGGGAGAAGGCCCGCGCCGACTTCCGCACGGTGTCGGCGGTCACCCGGCCGGGGGCGCCGGTGGTCACGGCGGGATCGTTCGTGTCCGAGGCGGGCAGCCCGGGGCTCAAGCCGGCCTGAGGCCCGTACGGGGCGCCGCGTAACAGCGGACGGCCACGGTCTGGCGCGGGCTCCACGCCTGCTCGACCGTGGCCATCAGCTCCCAGCCCAGCCGCTCGTACAGGGCCGCCGCGGCGATGTCGGACGCGACGACGTCGAGTACCGGATGCAGGCCGTGGTGCCGCGCTTCCCGCACCGCCCGGCCGATCAGCAGTGCGCCGATCCGGCGGCCCCGCGCCCACGGGGCGACGAACAGCCTGCCGACCACGGCGGTGGCCTCCCGCGTCGTCCCGTTCCGCTCGCTCCACAGCGTCGGGGCCAGGTCTCCCTCGCCGCTTCGCGACAGACCGACATGTCCGACGGGGCGTCCTTCGAGCTCGGCGACCCAGGAGCCCAGCAGGGGGCCACAGGACAGCCACGCGCCGGGCCGAGCAGGCCAGTTCACCGGATAGCCATCACGCCGGTGGACTTCCGCGAGGACCCGCACGCACTCCTCGACGTCGGCATCGGTCCTCCGCCGGACGCGGGGGCCCGGCCTCTCGGCAGGCGTTCCGGAGCTCTCGGTGTTCACTGCGGAATGGAAACACGGGCCCCGGTTTCCCCACCAGACACTTTCGATGCGCGTCCTAGGTCCGTGGTCCCCCTTCCAAGGTCCTGGCCGAAAGCGCGCCGGAGTCCGTTCCGTGCATGACACCATGGTCAAGACATCAATCATCCATGGAGAGACTCATGACGGACCCCGGCACCGGAACGACGGAGCCCCAGGACAGCGTTCCGATAGCCGAGCGGGACGTGGCGGCGCCGCCCGCCGCGTCCCGCCGTACCAGCCTGCTCGTCACCCTGATCCTCGGCGGCCTGACCGCGGTGCCGCCGCTCTCCATGGACATGTACCTCCCGGCCCTGCCGGAGGTCACCGAGGCGCTGCGCAGCCCGGCCGCCACCGTCCAGCTCACCCTGACCACCTGCCTCGCGGGCATGGCCCTGGGCCAGATGGTGGTCGGGCCGATGAGCGACAAGTGGGGGCGCCGCCGGCCGCTGCTTGCGGGCATGGTCGTCTACATCATCGCCACCGCGCTGTGCGCCCTGGCCACCAACGCCGAACTGCTCATCGCCTTCCGCCTGCTCCAGGGCCTGGCGGGCGCGGCCGGCATCGTCATCGCGCGGGCCGTGGTGCGCGACCTGTACGACGGCGTGGCGATGGCCCGCTTCTTCTCCACCCTGATGCTGATCTCCGGCGTCGCGCCCGTCGTGGCGCCGCTGATCGGCGGACAGATCCTGCGGATCACCGACTGGCGCGGCGTCTTCGCCGTGCTCACCGTGGTCGGTGTGCTGCTCACCCTGCTGGTCTGGCGCCGGCTGCACGAGACGCTGCCGCCCGCGAAGCGGCACTCCGGCGGTCTGGGCGAGGCGCTGCGCACCATGCGCTCCCTGCTCGCCGACCGCGCCTTCTCCGGCTACCTGGTCGTCGGCGCGTTCGCCTTCGCCGCGCTGTTCGCGTACATCTCCGCCTCCCCGTTCGTGATCCAGGAGATCTACGGCGCCTCCCCGCAGACCTTCAGCCTGCTGTTCGGCGTCAACTCCGTGGGTCTGGTCCTGGTCGGCCAGATCAACGGCAAGGTGCTGGTCGGCCGGGTCAGCCTGGACGTGGTGCTGGGCATCGGGCTGGCCCTGATCACGGGCGCCGCGACGGCTCTGCTGCTGATGGCGGGCGGCGTCTTCGGCGAGGTCGGGCTGTGGCCGATGGCCGCCGGACTGTTCGTCCTGATGTCCGCGATGGGCCTGGTCATGCCGTCGGCGAACACCAAGGCGCTGCTGCGCTCCGGGCACGCCGCGGGCTCCGCCTCGGCCCTGCTGGGCACCTCCACCTTCCTCCTGGGCTCCGTCGCCTCGCCGCTGGTCGGCATCGCGGGCGAGCACACCGCCGTACCGATGGCGGTGGTCCAGCTCTCCTGTGGCGTTCTGGCGCTGCTGAGCTTCCTGGGACTGTGCCGCCCGTGGCAGCGTAGGGAGGAGACCGCCACCGGGACCGGTGAGAGGACCAGGCTCTGAACGCACCCAGACTGCGATACGGCAGCCCCGCCGCGGCGGGGCTGGACCCCGCCTTGATGGGGCGCCTGGTCCGCGGGGTGCGGGAGGCGACCGAGGGCCCCGCGCCCTGGTGCGCGGGCGCCGTGGTGCTGGCCGGGCGCGGCCCGGTGGTCGCCGCGGAGGAGGCGGCGGGCTGGGCGCTGCGCTACGCGGGCTACGACCCGGAGCGCGACCGCGGCGTGGAACTGCCCCGGGACCGCTGGGAGCCGGCGCGTGTCGGCACGGTCTTCGACCTGGCCTCGCTGACCAAGCTGTACACCGCCATCGTGGCGGTGCAGCAGGCCGAGCGGGGCCGACTGGACCTGGACGCCGGGGCGGACCGGTGGCTGCCGGGCTTCGCCGCCGGGATCACCGTCCGCAGCCTGCTCACCCACACCTCGGGCCTGCGCCCGGAACTGCCGTTCTACGAGCGGCGGGGACGCGCGGCCCAGCTGGCGCTGCTGTGGGAGGAGGCCGCGGCGCCCGCCGGGCCGCCCGGCGGCGCGTACCGCTACTCCGACCTCAACCTCATCGCCCTCCAGCTGATCCTGGAGCGGCTCACCGGGCAGCGGCTGGACGCCCTCGTGGCGGAGGGGATCACCGGCCCGCTCGGGATGACCAGTACGGCGTACGGGCCGCTGGCCCCGGCGGGTGTGGCCGCGACCGAGGACCAGCGGCGGCCGTGGGCCAAGGCGGACCGCGGCCTGGTGCGCGGCGCGGTGCACGACGAGAACGCGTGGGCGCTGGGCGGCGTCGCCGGGCACGCGGGCCTGTTCTCCACGGCGCAGGACCTGGCGGTGCTGTGCCGGACGCTGCTGAGCGGGGGCGCGTACGGGAAGGCCCGCATCCTGGGCGCGGAGTCGGTGGCGCTGCTGCTGGACCCGCCGGGGCTCGGCTTCGGCGTGGACCAGCCGTATTTCATGGGCGAACTGGCGGGGCGCGGCGCGGCCGGGCACACCGGGTTCACCGGCACGAGCCTGGTGCTGGACCGGGCGACCGACACGTTCCTGGTGCTGCTGGCCAACACGGTCCATCCGCGGCGGCGCCCGGCGGACAGCGCGCCGCGGGCGGCGGCCGCGACCCGGCTGGCACGGGCGGTACGGGCGGGGCCGGCCGGACGGCACGGCAGAACCGCCGCCCCCGCCCCGTAAAATTGCCGGAATGCACGACGAACTGCGCGCCGCACTGGCCGGCCTGCTCGACGGCCTGCCGCCCACGCAGGCCGCGCGGGCCGTCGACCGGCTGATCGCCAACTACCGCGGCCGGACCCCGACCGACAGCCCGGTGCTCCGCGACCGCGCGGACGTCGCCGCGTACGCCGCCTACCGGATGCCCGCCACCTTCGAGGCCGTTCGGCACGCCCTGGACGCCTTCGCGGCGCGGCTGCCGCGCTGGTCGCCCGCCACCCACGTGGACATCGGCGGCGGCACCGGCGCCGCGAGCTGGGCGGTGGCGGCCACCTGGACCGGCCACCGCACCACCGTCTACGACTGGGCCGAGCCGGCGCTGGAGCTGGGCCGCGAGCTGGCGGCCGGGGTGCTGCCGGAGACCGACTGGCAGCGCCGGGTCATCGGCGCGGGCATGGCCGTGCCCGAGGACACGGACCTGGTCACCGTCTCGTACGTGCTGGGGGAGCTGCGCCCGCAGGACCGCCGGGCGGTCGTCGAGGCGGCGGCCGGCGCGCGGGCCGCTGTGCTGATCGAGCCCGGCACCCCGGACGGCTACCTGCGCATCCGCGAGGCCCGCGAGCAGCTGACGGACGCCGGGCTGCGGATCGTCGCCCCGTGCCCGCACAGCGGCGCGTGCCCGATCGTGCCGGGCGAGGACTGGTGCCACATGTCCGCCCGGGTGGCCCGCTCCTCGCTGCACCGGCAGGTCAAGGGGGGATCGCTGCCGTACGAGGACGAGAAGTTCAGCTACGTGGCGGCGGTGCGGCCTGAGGTGGCCGACGAGGCCGCGGGGGCCGCGGGTGGTACGGCGGCTGGTTCTGCCCCGTCCCGGATCGTCCGCAAGCCCCAGCTCCGCAAGGGACAGGTCCTGCTGGACCTCTGTACGGAGCAGGGGCTGCGGCGCGACACGGTCACCAAGCGGCACGGCGACCGCTACAAGGCCGCCCGCGACGCCGAGTGGGGCGACGCCTGGGAGCGGCCGGCCGGCTGACCGCCGCTCCGGGGCCGCGCCGCGGGCCGGCCGCTCCTCCTACGCGGGGGCCGGGCGCAGCTCCTGTGTGCAGCACTTGACGCTGCCGCCGCCCTTGAGCAGCTCGGTCAGGTCCATGCCGACCGGCTCGTACCCGCGCTCCCGCAGCGGCTCGAACAGCCCCACCGCGGCCTGCGGCAGCAGTACGTGCCGGCCGTCGCTGACCGCGTTCAGCCCGAACGCCTCCGCGTCCGCCCGCGAGGCGATCAGGGCGTCGGGGAAGAGCCGGGCCAGCACGGCCCGGCTGCCCGCCGAGAAGGCGCCCGGGTAGTACATGACCTCCGAGTCCGTCGCGTCGTCCAGGACGCACAGCGCCGTGTCGAGGTGGTAGTAGCGCGGGTCGACCAGGTCGAGGCCGATCACCGGGCGGCCGAAGTACTCCTGCGCCTCGGCGTGCGAGAGCGGGCTGCTGCGGAAGCCGCGCCCGGCCAGCAGCCAGGAGGCGGTGACCGCGAAGTCGCCCTCCGCCTCGTTGACGTTCTCCGGCTCCCGGACCTCGGTGAAGCCGTGCTCGCGGAACCATGCGGCGTGCACGGCGGCCTCGCCGCGCCGCTCCTCGAAGGCGAACCGCGCGCCCAGCACCCGGCCGTCCACGACGGTGGCGCCGTTGGCGGCGAAGACCATGTCCGGCAGGTCCGGGCGGGGGCGCAGCTCCTCGACGGTGTGTCCGAGCGCGCGGTAGCGGTCGCGCAGCACCTCCCACTGGGCGAGGGCCAGCGGCAGATCGACGGGTTTGTCCGGGTCCATCCAGGGGTTGATGGAGTAGCTGACCCGGAAGTGGGCCGGCGGGCACATCAAGTAGCGCCGGGGTCGGGCGCTGCGCCGGGGTGTACGCAAGGACGGCTCCTCACGGTGGACGGGACGCGGGATGCGCACGAGGCACGTACGCGCTCAAATCGTCCACCGGGAGGAGCCGGTTGCGCAGTGATCCGATCGGGTGATTTTCACTTCTGACGGGTTTGTCCGCCGCGTTGTTCCTGGAGTTTGCGCAGCAGGGCCCGCCGCTGCGCCATCGGGTCCGTGCCGCCGCCCACACCGCCGCCGCCCCGGCCGCCGCGCAGCGCGCCGCGGGAGAGCTTGCTGCGGGTGCCGCCGACGCCGAGCATGCCGCCCGCGTTTCCCTTGCTCATGGGGTCGTCTCCTTCGTCCGCCGACTGGCGAGACGTTGCGTCTCGCTCGCTGTCGAGTCTGCGACGAGACGTATCGTCTTGTCAAGACGATACGTCTCGGCTCATGGCTGGCTAGACTCCGCCCATGGCCAACAAGACAGCGCCCGACTCCACCCGCCGCAGCGAACGCTCGCGCCGCGCCATCTACGAAGCGGCCCTCGCCCTCGTCGGCGAGGTCGGCTACGACAAGCTCACGATCGAGGGCATCGCGGCCCGCGCCGGCGTCGGCAAGCAGACGATCTACCGCTGGTGGCCCTCGAAGGCCGCCGTCCTGCTGGACGCCTTCACCCAGGACGTCGAGGGCTACGAGGCCGGACTGCCGGACACCGGCGACCTCGCCGCCGACCTCAAGTTCGTGCTGCGGGCCACCGCCGACGAGTTCAACGACGAGAAGTGGCAGGCCCCCTACCGTGCGCTCGCGGCGGCCGGGGCGAACGACGCGGAGCTGTCGGCCCGGTTCGTCGAGCGGCTGCTGGAGCCCGGCATCAGGGTCTACGTCGACCGGATGCGGGCCGCCCGGGAGCGGGGGGAGATCGGTCCGGACGTGGACGTGCGGGTGGCGGCGGAACTGGTGCTGAGCCCGTTCTCGCAGCGCTGGCTGATGCGGACCGGGGAGCTGACGTACGAGTTCGTGGACACGCTGGTCGACCTGGTCCTCGCCGGTCTGCGGCCCCGGGCGCCCCGGAGCGGCACGTCCGGGTGAGGCGCGGGAATACCACCGGGGGCGCGGAAGGTAAAGGAAGATGAACGAATCAGGGTGGATACCGACCGGATTGGTGGTATTCGCCCGTTCATCGGTCACCCCGGATCCGTACTCCGGTCACCCGAGGAGGAGGATGGTGGCAGCATTGATCCCAGACCACCGCTCGAAGTGAGGGGATAGATGGAACGCAAGAGCAGGTTCTCCCAGTGGCTTCGCCGGCCGAGGAGCGGTTCGGACGGCGGCGATACGGACACGGGATCAGCGGCGCAAGGCCGCGAGGACCTGCTGCTGGCGGTCGCCGACGCGGGTTTCCCGCTCGCCCCGGCGGCCCACCCCTCCGGCTACGGCTGTTCCTGTGAGCGCATCGGCTGTCCCACGCCCGGCCGGCACCCCGTCTCCTTCGGCTGGCAGACCGTCGCCAGCACCGACCGGGAGAAGGTCGCCGCCTGGGCGCGCGCCTATCCGCAGGCCAATTTCATCACCGCCACCGGCATCGCCCACGACGTACTGGACGTCCCCGCCGAGGCGGGCCGCAGCGCGCTGGAGCGGCTGGAGGCGGCCGGCATCGAGGTCGGGCCGGTCGCGCTGAGCGGCGCGGCGTTCGGCGAGGGCCGGATGCTGTTCTTCACCGCCACCCGCGGCACCCCGGACGACGAGGACGAGTGGTGGCCCTGCGAACTGGACTGCCATCCGGAGACGATGGACGAGCATCCGGGCCTGCGCTGGCACTGCCGCGGCAGCTACGTGCTCCTGCCGCCCTCCCGGCTGCCCGGTGACCAGCCCGCGGTGTCCTGGCTGCGCGGCCCCGAGCGGCCGGTGCCCGACCCGCTGACCCTCCTGGAGACGCTCACCGACGCCTGTGCGGAGTACGCGGACCAGCACGACCACGACCACGAGGCGGAGGCCTGGCCGATCGGCCGCTGACGCCGGTGCGCGGCACCGCGCCCCGCCGCCCGCCGCCTACAGCGACTTGGCGGACGTCTTCGCCTCCAGCCGGTGCAGGAAGGCCACCTTCTCCGGGGCGCCCGCGGCCGGGACCTTCACCACCTGTTCCGACAGGGTCGTGAAGGTCATCCGGTCGGACGACTTCGCCGGACCGTCCATGATCCCCTTTATCTCCGGGGGAATGTTGATCCGCGAGCCCTCGGCGACGGTCTTCTGCTGGTGGTAGTAGGTCGAGAAGAAGACCAGCGCCCCGCCGTCCTTGGTGCGCAGCGCGACCGGCGCGAAACCGGACGGCTGGTCCTCGTACTGGATGCGGGCGCCCGGCTGCCGGCCCTGCTGCTCGCGCAGCGTCCGCCACCGGTCGGTGTGCGGCCCCGGGGCGAAGAGCCCGCCCTTGCCGGTGTTCAGGTACGTCGCGTACGCCTTGCCCAGCCCGCCCGGGGCGATCTTCAGTCCGGAGTCCTTGGCGTCGGCCGGCACCACCTCGGCGTAGCCGTCCCGGTCCGTCTTGAACTGCGGCACCTGCTGGTCGCTCAGCGTGGAGAGGTAGCTCGCCTTCCACTTGGCGCCCACGGCGTCCCGGGTGAACACCAGGAACCACCGCGCGTTGTTGCGGTTGCTGACCGCGTCCGCGAGGAACACCTTCGGCCAGCCCGCCTGCCGGGGCACGGTGAAGTGCGGGCTGGTCAGCGTCAGCGGCGGGAACTTGGGATTGCCCTGCGGGCTGACCGCGTGCCCGGCCTTGGTGAGCGCCTGGTCGACGGCGAGCAGCGTGTCGGTCTCGTAGCCCGGGTTCAGCTTCGGGTCCAGCTTGCGGTTGGACGCGTTGAAACCGTCGACGAACTGCTGGACGGCCTTGGCGGCCTCCGCCTTCGACACCGCCGGCAGCATCTCCCGCTCGCCGTGCACGGTCATGCACCCGCTCAGCGTCAGCAGCGCCGCGCTCGCGGCGGTCAGCGCTACGGGCACCCGGAACGGCGACCTGCGTGTCATGGGGCTCGGGCTCCTTCGGGGCGACCGGGGGCCGGGGCGGCCTGGACGGCCGCCGGGGTGGCACGATTCGGCGCAACCCTACCGGGGGCGGGGAGCCGGGCGGGCGCGGGGACCGGGAACAGCGACCGCACCGTGACCTGGCGCGCTGCCCGCCCCGCCGGTCATACCGGGACGCGGCGGCCGGGCCCGGACCCGGCGCGGGTCAGGGGGCACGCACCGGCATGACCAGGGGAACGCCGGTGCGCGGGTGTCCGATCACCTCGACCGGCTGCCGGTAGACCCGGCTCAGCAGCCCGGCGCCGAACACCTCGGCGGGCGGGCCCTGCGCGGCGATCCGCCCGTCGTGCAGCAGGGCCGCCCGGTCCGCGTACGCCGCCGCCAGGCCCAGGTCGTGCAGGACCACCGCGACCGCGGCACCCGCCGCCGCCCGCTCCCGGCACAGCCGCAGCACCAGCTCCTGGTGGCGCAGGTCCAGTGCGGCGGTCGGCTCGTCGAGCAGCAGCAGCGGGGCGCGCTGCGCCAGGACGCGCGCCAGCGCGACCCGGGCCCGCTCGCCGCCGGACAGCGCGGAGAACGGCCGTCCCGCGAAGCCGGTCACCTCGGTCGCCGCCATCGCCTCCGCGACGGCGGCCTCGTCCTCGTCCTCGCGCGGCGTGCCCGACCAGGGCGCCCGGCCCATCCGTACGACCTCCGCCACCGTGAAGGGGAAGGACAGCGCGGCGGACTGCGGCAGGACCGACCGGCGCAGCGCGAGGTCGGGCGCGGTCCAGTCGGTGACCGGGCGGCCGTCGACACACACCTCCCCGGTGGCGGCGGGCAGGTCGGCGGCGAGCGCGGCGAGCAGCGTGGACTTGCCCGCGCCGTTCGGCCCGACGAGCGCCAGCACCCGGCCCGCGGTCACCTCCAGGTCCACCCCGTCCAGGACCGTCCGGCCGCCCATCCGTACGCCGAGGCCGCGGGCCCGTGCGTACGCCGTGCCGTCGGGAACGGGACCGGGCAGGGTGCGCGAGCGTCCCGCGGACCACCTGCCGAGCACCGGAATCCGGCCGCGGCTCATGCCCAGCCCCCTTGCTTGCGGCGGGTCCTGCGCAGCAGCCAGAAGAAGAACGGGCTGCCGAACAGAGCGGTCAGGACACCCAGCGGCAGCTCCGCGGGCTGGGCGGCCGTGCGGGCGGCGAGGTCGGCGAGGACGAGGACCAGGGCCCCACCCAGGGCGCTGCCCGGGATCAGGAAGCGGTGCCCGGGCCCGGCGGCCATCCGCAGCAGGTGCGGGACGAGCAGGCCGACGAAGGTGATGACACCGGCCACCGCCACGGCGGCGGCGGTGAGCAGGGCGACGACCAGGATGAGGACGACGCGCAGCCGTTCCACGTCCACGCCGAGGTGCCGGGCGGGGCGTTCGCCGAGCGCCAGGAGGTCGAGTCTGCGGGCATAGCAGGGCGCGACGGCCAGCCCGGCGACGGCGCAGGGCAGGACCGCCAGCACCTTGGGCCAGACGGCCTGGGACAGCGAACCGAGCTGCCAGAAGGTGATCTGCGAGACCTGCGCGTTGTCGGCGAAGAAGAGGAACAGGCCGATCAGCGCGCCCGCGAAGGCGTTCACCGCGATGCCGGTGAGGATCAGGGTGACGACCTCGGTCCGGCCGCCGGAGCGGGAGAGCGCGTAGACGATCAGGACGGTCAGCAGGCCGGTGGCGAACGCGCAGGCCGGCACCGTCCACGTACCGAGGAAGCCGAGGCCGAGCGCGATGGCGCCGACGGCACCGACCGCCGCGCCCGACGAGATGCCGATGACGCCCGGCTCGGCCAGCGGATTGCCGAACACGCCCTGCATGAGGGCGCCCGCGCAGCCGAGCGAGGAGCCGACCAGCAGCGCCAGGACGACCCGCGGCAGCCGCACGTTCCACAGCACGCTCTCGCCCACCCGGTCCAACTCGGTGCCGCCGAGGTGCAGATGGTGCAGGAGCGAGCCGAGGACGTCGCCGAGCGGGATGCGGTAGGCGCCGAGCCCGGCGGAGAGCAGACAGCCCGCGAGCAGGGCGAGGGCGAGGCCGGCGGTCAGGAGGGCGGTGCGGGGGAAGCGGTGGGCCGGCGGGGCGGTGGCCGGGGCGTCGGGGGCGCCCGCATCCGTACCGGCAGGTGCGTCCGGGCGCGCGCCCGGGCGGGGGCGGGTGTCCGCGCCCGGGCCCGTGTCCGTGCCCGGGCTGGTGCCCGCGCCCGGGCCCGTGTGCGAGCCCGTATCCGCGTCGGTGTGCGGAAGTGCCGTCATCTCACTTCCCCTCGGCGTGGATCTGCCGGACCAGGGAGCGCAGCACCGCGTCCGTCCGCGGCCCGAAGTTGAGCAGCACCCCGTCGTCGACGGCGGCCACCCGCCGGTCCATCCCGGCCGGTGTCTGCGCCACGCCGGGGATCTTCACCAGGCCGTCGATCCCGCCGACGGACTCCAGCCCCTTGCGCATCACCAGGATCACGTCCGGCGCGGCCTTCGCCAGTGCCTCGCTCGTGATCGGCGTGAAGTCCTTCGTCAGACCGGACTCCTTGCCCGCGTCGATGCCGCCGGCCGCCTCGATCAGCGAGTCCGCGCCGGACCCGGCGCCGCCGATGAGGTAGACGGAGGCCGAGCCGCGCAGGTAGAGGAAGGCCACCCGGGGGCGGTCGCCCGTGTGCGGGATGTCCTTCTCGACGGCCTTGATCCGCTGAGCGGTGCGCGACTTGAGCGCGTCGCCCGCCTTCCGTACGCCGAGAGCCGCCGCCACCGCGTCGATACGGGTGCCGACGTCGGCCATCCGGGTCGCCGGCTTGTACGTGACGACCGGGATGCCGGCCGCCCGTATCTGGCCGATGGCCTCGGCCGGTCCGGTGGAGGTGTCCGCCAGCACCACGTCGGGCTTGAGCGACAGCACGTTCTCCGCCGACACGTCGTGCGCGCGGGTCACCACGGGCAGCTTGGCGGCCTGTTCGAAGGTGGCGGTGATGTCGCGTGCGACGACCCGGTCGCCGAGTCCGAGGGAGAAGACGATCTCCGAGAGGGAGCCGGTGAGCGGCACGATCCGGTCGGCCTTGCGGACCGTCACGTCGTGGCCGTCGGCGGACGGCACGGTCGCGGGCAGTCCGGGCCGGGGCGCGGGGCCGGCCAGCGGCTCGACGCGGTCGGCGGCGGGCTTGGCGGCGGGCCGGTCGGTGGGAGCGGCGGTGTCCGTACCGCCGCCGCAGCCGGTGACCGCGAGGGCCAGGACGAGGGTGGCGGCCAGCGCGCCGGCGGGGCGGGACAGACGTCGGCGGACGGGCTCCGGGGACGGGCGCCGACGGTCCGGCTCCCGGGACAGAAGCCGGCGGCCCGGCCCCCGGAACAGGCGTCGGCGGACCGGCTCCCGGAAGGTTGCTGTCACTGTCCCGCCTTTCTGTGTACGCCGGTTGGCCGGTGTCCGGTGGTGCCGGGGAGGCTCCGGGCTGCTCCCGGGGTTCCGTAGGCAGCCGCGTTTAGCTTAGGTTAGCCTTACCTTAATCGCTAGCCCTGGAGGGGTCCCCGATGCTGCCGTTCAGACCGGCCCGCGGCCGCGGACGCGGCCGTGCCCGCGTGCTCGCCGCCGCCTTCCTGGTGGCGCTGCTGGGCACGCTGCTCCCCGCGCTGCCCGCGGACACCGCGCAGGCGGCGGCCCGGACGGTGGCGGGCGGGCGGCTGGACTGGGGTATCAAGTCCTCCTTCCAGTCCTATGTCACCGGGCCCATCGCGCACGGCAGTTGGAGCCTGACCGGCGGCGCCGCCACGGTCGGCGACAGCCGGTTCCGCTTCCACTCCGCCACCGGCGGCTACGACCCGGACAGCGGCGCCCTGACGGCGGGCTTCTCCGGCGGCGTCCACTTCACCGGCCACCGCAAGCCGGACGGCTCGTACGAACTGGACCTGACCATCAGCCGCCCCCGGGTCGCCGTCGCCGACGGACGCGGCACCCTCTTCGCCGACATGACCAGCAAGGAGAAGGGCACCGGCCGCGTCACCACGGCCGCCCGGGTGCCGCTGGCCACGCTCGACCTCGGGGGCCTGGACACCCGCGGCGGCGGCTCGCCGATCGCGCTCACCAACGTGCCCGCGAAGCTGACCGCACAGGGTGCGCGGGCCTTCGCCGGGTACTACACGGAGGGCACGCAGCTCGATCCGGTGAGCCTGTCGGCGGATGTACGGGCCGGTGCCGAGAGCCCGGCGCCTTCCCCGGAGGCCACCCCCTCCGGCGTCCCCGGCGCCAAGGACGCGGAGCGCGGCACCTTCACCGACGCCGCCGTCGACTGGGGCGTGCGCCGCACCTTCCGCGAGTACGTCACCGGCGGCATCGCCAAGGGCTCGTGGACGCTGAGCGACGGTGCCCAGGACGGCGGCGCGCTGTTCCGCTTCCCGCGCGGCAAGGGCACCTACGACGCCGAAAAGGGCACCCTGGAAGCGGTCTTCGCCGGCACCCTCCGCTTCACCGGCGAGAACCTGGACCTGACCCTCACCGCCGTCTCGGTCGAGGTGAAGGACGGCCGGGGCACCCTGGCCGCCGATGTCACCACCGGCGGTACGCGTACGGAGCACACCCCGCTGGCCACCTTCGAGGCCGGGCGGCTCACCCCGGAGAAGGGCCTGATCACCCTCACCGAGGCACCGGCGAAGCTGACGGCCGACGGCGCGAAGGCGTTCGGCGGCCTGTACCGGGCGGGCACCGGCATGGACCCCGTCTCGCTCGCCGTGGCCGTGGACGACAAGGCCACGCTCCCCGCCCTCCCCGACCTCGGCACCGACCCGAAGGCCGCCGCCGGGGACGGGAAGCGGGCGCACCAGGCCCCGGCCGCCGCACCGGCCGCCGACTCCTCCGCCGTCTCCGCCCGCACCGTCACCCTCCTCGTCGTGGCCGGCGTACTGCTCGTCGCCGTCGCCGCGTTCCTCGTCCTGCGCGCCCGCCGTCGTACGGCACCCACGGCGCCCCCGCAGGACTGACCCACCCGACCCCACCGCACCACCGTCCCCACCCCGCCCCCACCCAAGGAGAGTCACCGACCATGGCCGTCCTACGCCGCCCGCTCGCCCTCGCGGCAGCCGTCGCCACCGCCGCCGCCACCGCGGCCCTGTGCCTGCCCGCCACCGCCACGGCCGCCCCCGCAGGCCCGGCGCCGAAGCCGGAGCTGAAGAACGGCACCCTCGACTGGGGTGTCAAGGAATCCTTCCGCAAGTACGTCACGGGCATGGCGCTCGGCGACATCACCACCGCCGACGGCGCCCGGCAGGCCCCGGGCAACGGTCCGTTCACCTTCACGGACGGCACCGGCACGTACGACATGAGCACCCACGCCGTCGCCACCACCTTCAAGGGCAGCGTCCGCTTCACCTCGAAGGCACACGGCTTCGACATCAAGCTGGCGGACCTCAAGGTGGCCACCCAGGGCAAGGCGGGGACCATCACCGCGGACGTCACGGCGGCGGGCAGGACCCAGGACGACGTGGCGCTGGCCTCGCTCGACCTGTCGGGAGTGCGCCCGGGCGGCGGCGCGGGCGGCGCGATGACGTTCGCGAAGATCCCGGTCAAACTGACCGCCAAGGGCGCCGAAGCGTTCAACGGCATGTACAAGGAGGGCCAGGAACTCGACCCGGCCACGCTGTCGGTGACACCGGCGAGCACACCCGGGGAACCGAAGCCCGGGAAGCCCGTGCCCGGCACGCCCGCGCCCGGCAAGGGCGAGCAGGGCGGCAAGGGCGAGCAGGGCGGCAAGGCGGGCGGGGCCGGCGAGTCCGGTGCGCACCCGGGCCCGGGTGCCGGTTCGGCGGCCGGGACCGGCTCCGGCACCACCGGCAAGAAGCGGACCGCCGGTTCCTCCGCCGAGTCCGCCGAATCCGCTGCCCAGGCCCCGGCCGCCGCCTCCGGCAAGATCGTCGACGGCACCCTCGACTGGGGTGTGAAGAAGTCCTTCCGCGACTACGTGACCGGTCCCATCGCGCACGGCAAGGCCGAACTCGCGGGCGGCGCCGCCACCTCCGCCGCCGGTTACCGCTTCCCCAAGGGGCACGGCACGTTCGACGGCGCCACGTCCGCCCTCACCGCCGGGTTCAACGGCTCGGTGCGCTTCACGGGCCACGGGGGCGCGCTCGACCTCAAGTTCAGCAACCTCAAGGTCAAGGCCGCCGGCACCAAGGGCACGCTGGTCGCGGACGTCTCCGCGAAGTCCCGCGCCACCGGCAAGGTCACCAACACCCCCGGCATGGCCCTCGCCGACCTCAAGGTCCCGGCCGGTGCCCTCGTGGCCAAGAACGGCGTCGTCACCCTCAAGAACGTCCCCGCGACGCTGACCGCCGCCGGTTCCCGGGCGTTCGAGAGCATGTACCAGCCGGGCCAGGCCCTCGACCCGGTGACCGCCACCGTCTCCGTCGACCCGAAGGCCCAGCTCCCGGCCGCCGCCGGATCGGGTGCGAGCACGTCGTCCGGCAGCGGTACGGCCTCGTTCAGCAGCGGCAGCGCGAGCACCGTCGGCGGCACCGGATCGCTCGCGGCCACCGGCAGCTCGGCACCGGTCGGCACGCTGACGGGCGTGGCCGCCGGGCTGATCGTCGCGGGCGGCGCGGCCACCTACGCCGTACGCCGCCGCGCCACCCGGTAAACCAGCGGGAGCACCCCTCCGTACGCCACCCCCCACCTTCCCCGGGCCCCGCTTCCCCCTGGGGCGCGCCCCCCACACCCCACCGGCGCGCCCCGGGCCCTGGGACCGGCCGTACCCGCCGCGCCATGCCTCCGCGCGGCGGGTACTCCGGCGTTCCCGGTCGTGCGGCAGAGGGAGAATGTCCGCATGACCGCACCCCATGCACCGCACGCGCCGCAACGCCACGAACTGCACGTCGTACGCGTCTTCTGCGGCCCGGACGGTCAGGGCGGCAACCCGCTGGGCGTCATACGTGACGGAGCCGCCGTGCCGGACCACGCCGCGCGCCGCGCGCTCGCCGCCGAACTCGGCTTCAGCGAGACGGTGTTCGTCGACGATGCGGACAGCGGGCGGCTCGACATCCACACGCCCAGCGTCCGCCTGCCCTTCGCCGGGCACCCCCTGGTCGGCACCGCGTGGCTGCTGCGGCACCTGGGCCGGCCGGTGGACGTGCTGCGCCCGTCGGCCGGTGCGGTGCCGGTCACGTACGACGGGGCGGACGTGGTGTGGGTACGCGGGCGGCCGGAGTGGTCGGCGGGGCGCCGTACGGAGGAGTACCCCACGCCCGCGGACGTGGACGCGCTGGACGGGCCGCCGCCCGGCGAAGGCCCGCTCTACGTGTGGGCGTGGCAGGACCGGGACGCGGGCACGGTGCGCGCCCGCTACTTCCCGCGCCGCGGCGACGGCATCGTGGAGGACGAGGCCACCGGCGCCGCGGCGCTCACCCTCACCCATGAACTGGGCCGGGCCCTGGACATCCGCCAGGGCACCGGCTCCCGCATCCGCACCCGCCCGTATCCGGACGGGACGATCGCCCTGGGCGGCAGTGTGCGGCCCGTGCCGCCGCGCCCCTGACGGCGGAAACGGCTCAGGCGCTCACGTGCTCACTGCTCACGCGCTGAGCGGGAACTCGTCCGCCAGCTCCCGGAACACCGCCGTGTTGAGCGCGAAGGCCCGCTTGCACTCGTCGACCACCCGCTGCTTCTCCAGGTCGTCCACCGGCAGCGCGTCCAGCAGCTGCCGGTACTCGCGCTTGAAGGCGGCGGGGTTGCCTATGCCCTCGAAGACGTAGAACCGTACGCCGTCGCCCTTGCGTGCGAAGCCCCAGGTCTTCTCGGCCGTGCCGCGGATGATCTGGCCGCCGGAGAGGTCGCCGAGGTAGCGGGTGTAGTGGTGCGCGACGTACCCGGCGGGCCAGCGGCGGGCGCACTCGGTGACGCGGTCGGCGTACGCGGCGGTGGCCGGCAGGGGCGTCAGCCCCGTACGCCAGGAAGGGCCGCCGAGGTGGGCCAGGTCGCGCTCCAGTTCGGCCGTACGGGCCAGCTCGGGCCGGATGAACGGCCCGGCGACCGGGTCGCCGGCGAGCGCCTCGGAGGCGTCCTCCAGCGCGCGGTAGACGAACCACAGCTGCTCGGTGTAGCGCCGGTAGGCCGTGACGCCGAGTTTGCCGCCGAGGAGGTCGCCCATGAAGGAGGAGTTCTCGGCCTCCGTGTGCTGCTCGTGCGACGCGGTGCGGATCAGCGTGGAGAACGGCACCGGTGCGGCGGACTGCGCGGACGGGGTCGAACTGGGCGCGGCCAAGACGGACCTCCGGGGACCGATGGGGTGCGGACGGGATCAGATTGTGGTTGGTTAGGCTTACCTAAGTCAACCTGTTCCCGACACTCTGTCGGTAAAACCCTACTGCCGATGATCCTCCCGGCGCAGCGGAAGCGGGGAAAGCGGGGGGGAGTGGAGGAAGTCGAGGGCCGCGGAGGAAGGCGGCGACCGCGGGGAAAGCAGGGACCGCCGGGAGAGCCCGCAGGCCGGGGCCCGGCGACGTGCGGGCCCCGGCCTGCGGGGACGGTGCGGGAAGGCGCGGACTACGGCAGCGTCAGGATCTCCGCGCCGGTGTCCGTGACGACGAGCGTGTGCTCGAACTGCGCGGTCCGCTTGCGGTCCTTCGTCACCACCGTCCAGCCGTCCTCCCACATGTCGTACTCGTGGGTGCCCAGCGTCAGCATCGGCTCGATGGTGAAGGTCATGCCGGGCTTGATGTCGGTGGTGTGGTGCGGGCTGTCGTAGTGCGGGACGATCAGCCCGGAGTGGAAGGACGTGTTGATGCCGTGGCCGGTGAAGTCGCGCACGACCCCGTAGCCGAAGCGCTTGGCGTACGACTCGATGACCCGGCCGATGATGTTGATCTGGCGGCCCGGCTTGACCGCCTTGATCGCCCGGTTGAGGGCCTCGCGGGTCCGGTCCACCAGGAGCTTGGACTCCTCGTCCACGTCGCCGCACAGGTACGTGGCGTTGTTGTCGCCGTGTACGCCGTTGATGTAGGCGGTCACGTCCAGGTTCACGATGTCGCCGTCCCGCAGGACGGTCGAGTCCGGGATGCCGTGGCAGATGACCTCGTTGACCGAGGAGCACAGGGACTTCGGGAAGCCGCGGTAGCCGAGGGTGGACGGGTAGGCGCCGTGGTCGCACATGAACTCGTGGGCGACCCGGTCCAGCTCGTCGGTGGTCACGCCCGGCGCGATCAGCTTGGCGGCCTCCGCCATCGCCTGGGCGGCGATCCGCCCCGCGACGCGCATCCGCTCGATCGTTTCCGCGTCCTGCACCTCCGGGCCCGTGTACGGGGTGGGGGCGGGCTTGCCCACGTACTCGGGGCGCGGGATGGCGGCGGGGACGGGGCGGGTGGGGGAGATCTTCCCCGGGACAAGAAGCGACTGGCCAGACATGCCAGCGAGTGTATCCGCGGCCCATCGGGCAGGATGGCGGCACAGGAGTCGCATACAGGAGGCCGCGATGGCGCTGTTCAAGAGGCGGACGGCCGGCAAGCCCGGCGAGTGGTACTACTGCCTCAAGCACGGAACGGTCGAAGAGGGCCCCGAGTGCCGCGCCGCCGACCGCTTCGGTCCGTACGCGACGCGTGAGGAGGCGGCCCACGCGATGGAGACCGCCCGCGAGCGCAATCTGGAGTGGGAGACCGACCCACGCTGGCACGAGAAGGGGCCGGAGGGGCCCGCGCAGGGCTGAGCGAGGGGGCGGGCCGGGGCTACGCCGCCGGGGTCGGCTCCGCCCCCGCGGCACGGACCTCGCGCATCCGCACGGCGTGCTCGTTGGTCCGCGCGTCGTACGCCAGCAGCTTCGGCAGCGCCGTGGCCAGCGCGGCCACCCCGGCCACGCACAGCACGCCGCCCGCCCACACCGAGGTCCGTACGGACGTGACGGCCGCCATGCCGCCCGAGCGGACCTGGCCCAGCTGCGGCCCGGCCGAGTACGACAGCAGCTCGATGCCCGCCAGCCGGCCCCGCAGCTCGTCGGGGATGGTCTGGTTCCACATGGCCGACCGGAAGATGCCGCTGATCATGTCGCACGCCCCCGCCGCGGCCAGGCTCAGCAGCACCAGCCACACGTTGGACGCCCGGCCCGCGGCGGTCATCGCCAGGCCCCAGGCCGCCGCCGCGTACAGCACCGCCCGCCCGTGCCGGTGCACCCGTGACGTCCAGCCGCTGGTCAGGCTGACCACACAGGACCCGGCGGGCAGCGCCGCATACATCAGGCCGAGGGCCCATGGCGCGCCCAGGTCGTCCGCCAGGAACGGGAAGATCGCCATCGGGAAGGCGAAGAGCATGGCGGTCAGGTCGACGGCGTACGTACCGAGCAGTTCCTTGCGATTCCAGGCGTAGCGCGCGCCCTCCCAGATGCCGCGCAGCGACGGCTTCTCGGCGTCGTGCGAGGCGGGCGAGGGGGCCAGGCCGACCGCGAGGGCGACGGATATCGCGTACGTGACGGCGTCGATCGCATACGCCCACCGCAGCCCCGCGTACGCGAGCAGCACACCGGCCAGCGCGGGCCCGGCGATGGCGCCGATCTGCCAGCGCAGGGCGTTCAGCGCGGACGCCGCGGGCAGCAGGTCGTGCGGGACGATGCGCGGCACGATCGAGTCGACGGCCGGGCGCTGGAGCCCGGTCAGGGCACTGGTCGCCGCCACGATCACGTACAGCGGCCAGATCAGCGGGTCCGGCAGCAGGCTGTTGAGCAGCAGGAGCACCGACAGCAGGCCGAGCGCCACCTCGGTCCACAGGATGAGCTTGCGGCGGTCCATGGCGTCCGCGAGCGCGCCGCCGTACAGGCCGAAGACGATCAGCGGCACGAGTTCCACCGCGCCCACCGCGCCCACCGCGAGCGCCGAACCGGTCAGCTCCTTGAGCTGGAACGGAACGGCGACGAGCGTCAGGAACGACCCGAACACGGTCACCGCGCCCGCGCACCACATCCGGCGGAAGTCGGCGGAGGAGCGCCACGGCGCCAGGTCGGGGAGCAGGGCGGCGGCGCGGCGGCGTCGTGGGGGGCGGTCTCTTCCGGTCACGACGCACCATCGTGCGGCGGGGGCGGGGGACGGGCAACGGAATTTCGGCGGGTGAGCGCGGGCCGGGCGGGCGCGGGGCCCCTCCCGCGCCCTTGGAGCGTGGCGGCGCGTGCCGTGATGTGCCGTGCCTTGACGGCCAGTTGGGGGCTCCCTATGGTCGCCGCAGACAGAGGACGTTCTACGTCCGGCCGCCGGGGAGGACCCATGGCGCACGAGACTTCCCTTCCGTTCCGTGCCGGCTCCGAGGGCTACGCGAGCTTCCGCATCCCGGCCGTGGCCGTCACCCGCCCGCCGGACGGCACCGCCCCCGGCACCCTGCTCGCCTTCGCCGAGGGCCGGGTGCACGGCGCCGCCGACCACGGCGACATCGACATCGTGCTGAAGCGCTCCGCCGACGGCGGCCGCACCTGGGGACCGCTCCAGGCCGTCGCCCGCAACGGCACCGGTACGGCGGGCAACCCCGCCCCGGTCGTGCTGGACGGCGGCCGGACCGTCCTCGTCCACGTACGCAACGCCGCCACCGCCACCGAGGACCGCATCCGCCGCGGCCTGGTCACCGCCGCCGACGGGCGGCGCGTATGGGTGCAGCACAGCGACGACGACGGCACCACGTGGAGCGCGCCGCGCGAGATCACGGCGCAGACCAAGCGCCCCAACTGGCGCTGGTACGCCACCACCCCGGGCCACGCCCTGCAACTCCGGCACGGCCCGCACGCCGGCCGGCTGGTCGTCCCCGCCAACCACTCCATCGCCCCCACCCACTCCGGCGACAACGGCACCGAGGGCCGCTACAACGGCGGCCACGTCCTGCTCAGCGACGACGACGGCGTGAACTGGCGCATCGGCTACACGGACAGCAAACCCAACGGCTACATCAACGCCAACGAGACGACCGCGGCCGAACTTCCGGACGGCACGCTCTACTTCAACACCCGCAACGATTCACCGGCGCCCGGCAACCGGGCCGACGCGTACTCGGCGCCGCAGCACGGCGGCGAGCACCTGATCAAGCCCTTCCGCCCGCAGGCGGGGCTGACCGGGCCCGTCGTCGAGGGCAGCGTGCTGCACCTGGGCGAGCCCGACGTGCTGCTCTTCTCCGGCCCCGCCGACCCCGCCGACCGCGCGCTGATGACCGTACGGGCCAGCCGGGACCGCGGCCTGACGTGGTACCCGGCGCACACCGTCGACGGGCTCCCGGCCGCCTACTCCGACCTCGTACGCATCGACGCCGCGACCGTCGGGCTGCTCTACGAGACCGGCGACTACAGCGCCTATTCGACGATCACCTTCCGCCGCATCCCCGTGGAGGAACTGGTATGAGCACCGGTAGCGGTACGTACGACGACGGCCGGAGCCGGGTCCGCCGCCGGGCCCTGCTCGGCGGTGCCGCCGCGGCTGCCGCCGGATTCACGCTGGCCGGCTGCGGCGACGGCGGTGACACGGACGGCGGCGCGGCGCCGAAGGAGCGCAAGAAGGGCCAGCGGATCCGGCTGTCCTTCTGGTCGTGGGTGCCGGGCATCGACAAGCCGGTGGACCTGTGGAACCGCGAGCACCCGGAGGTACGGGTCGAGGTGGAGAAGGTGTCCGCCGTGGACGGCCGCCAGTACGCCAAGATGCACGCCGCCGTGAAAGCCGGGAACCCGCCGGACCTCGCCCAGATCGAGTTCCCCGTGATCCCGGGCTTTCTGCTCGACAACGCCCTCCTCGACCTCTCGGCACTCGGCGCCGCCCGCTACAAGGACCGGTTCGTGGGCTGGCAGTGGCAGCAGTCGGTGTTCGGCCGGGGCGTCTACGCCGTCCCCCAGGCGTCCGGCCCGATGGGCCTGTTCGTGCGCCAGGACCTCTTCGACCGGTGGAGCATCCAGCTCCCGCGGACCTGGGACGAGTACGCGGAGGCCGCCGAGGCCGTCCGCCGGCAGGGCGCCTGGATCGAGACGTTCGCCCCCACGAACGGCAACCGCTTCGCCGGACTGGCCTGGCAGGCGGGCGCCAGGTGGTACGCCGCCCGGGGCGACACCTGGACCGTGCACATCGACGACGAGCCCACCCGCAAGGTCGCCGACTACTGGGAGTCGCTGGTCCGGCGCAAGCTCGTCAAGACCGTCCCGGACCGGCAGAACGCCTGGTACAAGGACATCCAGACCGGCGCCGTACCCGCCTGGATCGGCGCCAGCTGGGGGGACGCGCTGCTGGCGGGCAACGCGCCCGGCACGCGGGGGAAGTGGCGCGTCGTACCGCTGCCCCAGTGGCGGAAGGGCGCCGACGCGCACGCGAACTGGGGCGGTTCCACCACGGCCGTCTTCGCGAAGGCCGCCTACCCCAGGGACGCGCTGGACTTCGCGCTGTGGCTCAACTCCGACCCGCGGTCCGTCGCCCTGCTGATCAAGGGCGGGTACGGCTTCCCGAGTGTGAAGAAGGGCTACGCCACCGCCGACCTCGACGTCGCCAAGGACTTCTTCGGCGGCCAGGCGTACAGCAAGGTCTTCGCGGACGCGGGCGCGCACGTCGACACGAGCTGGCAGTGGGGACCGGGCGTGGACACCCTCTACCAGCGGCTCGGCGACGCCTTCACCGAAGCGCTCGACGACGGCAGCTCGTTCCGGTCGGTGCTCAGGACCGTCCAGGGGCAGACTGTCGCGGACCTGCGGGGCAAGGGCCTGAAGGTGGAGAGCGGGGGGTGAGCGGGGCGAACCGGGCGCGGGCCGCCGCCGGGCGCGCGCCGCGCACCCGCCGCCTCACCCGCACCGAGGCCCGCAACGCCCGCGCCGCGGCCGGTTTCGTGCTGCCGTTCCTCGCCCTCTTCCTCCTCTGCTTCGTCGCCCCGATCGGCTACGCCGTCCACCAGAGCCTGCACCGCACCGAGCGCACCGGCCCGCTCGGCCTCGGCGGCCAGGAGCGCGAGGTCTTCGCCGGTTTCGCGAACTATGCGCACGCGCTCGCCGACGACCGTTTCCTGACCGGTTTCGGACGGGTGCTGCTCTTCGGTGCCGTTCAGATACCGCTGATGATCGCCCTGGCGACCGTTCTCGCCCTCCTCCTGGAGAGCGCGAGCGCGCGCGGCGTCACGTTCTTCCGCAGCGCGTACTTCCTGCCGTACGGCGTCCCCGGCGTCATCGCCTCGATCCTGTGGGGCTTCCTGTACGTCCCGGGCATCAGCCCGCTCGTGGAGATCGCCGGATCGCTCGGCGGCCACGTGGACTTCCTCGCCCGCGACACCGTCCTGTGGTCCATCGCCAACATCGTCACCTGGCAGTTCACCGGCTACAACATGCTCGTACTGATCTCCCAGCTCAAGGCCGTCCCGGACGAGCTGTACGAGGCGGCGCGGATCGACGGCGCGAACGCCTGGCACCTCGCCCGGCACATCAAGATCCCGCTGATCCGGCCCGCACTCGTGCTGACCACCGTCTTCAGCATCATCGGGACGCTCCAGCTGTTCGCCGAGCCGATGGTGCTGCGCCCGCTCGCCGCCACGATCGACTCCGGCTTCACGCCCAACCTGCACGCCTACAGCGAGGCGTTCGTGAGCAACAACCAGCATGGGGCGGCGGCCGAGGCGGTGCTGCTGGCGCTGGTCGCCTGCGTGCTGTCGTTCGGCTTCCTGCGGCTGATGGGGCAGCGGGGCGAGGGGAGCGACCGGTGAGCCGTGGCACCCGTACCACTCGCAGCATCCGTACCGCCGTCCGTGAGGTCCCCGTACGGGCGGCCAACGCCGCCGGACGCCCGCGCGGGGCCGCCACGCAAGTCCCCCTCCGCTACCGCATCATCACCGCCTCGCTCCTCACCCTCGCCGCGGTCTACTTCCTCACCCCCGTCTACTGGCTCATCGTCTCCGCCACGAAGAACAGCGCCGACCTCTTCGGCACCTTCGGCTTCTGGTTCGCGCACCCGCGCCCCTTCGACCACCTGGGCGCCGTGCTCACCTACGACCACGGCGTCTACGTCCGCTGGTTCGCCAACTCCCTGCTCTACGCGGGCGCCGGCGCACTCGCCGCCACCCTGCTGTCCGCCGCGGCCGGCTACGCGCTCGCCAAGTTCCCGTTCCCGGGCCGGGAAGCCGTCTTCAACCTCGTGCTGGCAGGCGTGCTGATCCCCGGCACCGCCCTCGCCCTCCCGCTCTACTTCCTCTTCAGCTCGATGGGCCTGGCCAACACCTACTGGGCGGTCCTCGTCCCCAGCGTGGTCAGCCCCTTCGGGGTCTACCTCTGCCGGATCTACGCGGCGGCCGCCGTACCCGACTCGCTGCTGGAGGCGGCCCGTATCGACGGCGCGGGCGAGGCCCGCATCTTCGCCGGGCTGGGGCTGCGGCTGATGACCCCCGCCCTGGTCACCGTCTTCCTCTTCCAGTTCGTCCACATCTGGAACAACTACTTCCTGCCGCTGGTCATGCTCGCCGACTCCGACCTGTATCCGATCCAGCTCGGCCTGACCTCCTGGACCGGGTACGCGGACCGGCAGCCGGAGCTGTACCAGTACACGGTGGGCGGCGCGTTCCTGTCCGTACTGCCGCTGACGGTGCTGATGACGGTCCTCCAGCGGTACTGGCGTACGGGGCTCACCGAGGGCAGCGTGAAGGCGTGACAGTATCGCTGTCATGACTACTCCTGACGATGCGCCGACCGCGAACGGCGGTACGCAGCCCGTGAATGTCGCGACCGAGGCCAAGAAGGCCCTGAAGCGGGACCCCTGGGACCTCCCCGACGTCTCCGGCCTCGTCGTCGGCGTCCTCGGCGGCACCGGCGACCAGGGGCGCGGCCTGGCCTACCGGCTCGCCCGGGCCGGCCAGAAGGTGATCATCGGCTCCCGGGCGGCGGAACGGGCGCAGGCCGCCGCCGACGAACTGGGCCACGGTGTCGAGGGCGCGGACAACGCGGAGTGCGCGCGGCGCAGCGACGTGGTGATCGTCGCGGTCCCGTGGGACGGCCACGCCAAGACCCTCCGGTCGCTGCGCGACGAGCTGGCGGACAAGCTGGTCATCGACTGCGTCAACCCGCTCGGCTTCGACAAGAAGGGCGCCTACGCGCTCAAGCCGGAGGAGGGCAGCGCCGCCGAACAGGCCGCTGCCCTGCTGCCCGGCTCCCGCGTCACCGCCGCCTTCCACCACCTCTCCGCCGTCCTCCTCCAGGACCCGGAGGTCGAGGAGATCGACACCGACGTGATGGTGCTGGGCGAGTCCCGCGCCGACACGGACCGGGTCCAGGCCCTGGCCGCCCGCATCCCCGGCATGCGCGGCATCTACGCCGGCCGCCTGCGCAACGCCCACCAGGTGGAGTCGCTGGTCGCCAACCTGATCTCCACCAACCGGCGCTACAAGGCGCATGCGGGGCTGCGGGTCACGGACGTACAGTCCCGGTAGCCCGGGTAGCCCGGGTAGCCCGGGTAGCCCGGGTAGCCCGGGTAGCCCGAAGCCCGGCCGGTCCGGTGCCACCCCGGAAGGAACGTGACGCCATGCAGTGGTTGCCCTGGCCGTCCGCCCGGAAGGTCCGGGAGCCCGGGCGGCGGGTTCCGGAAGGAACGCGATGTCCCGTACGGACAAGACGAAACCACTGTGGGTACGCCACGCGGAACACGGCCCCCGGTCCGTCCATGATCACCGCTACGGCCCGTGCGACCTGCCGCCGCACCCGGCGCGGCAGCCCGCCGCCACCCGCTGCCGGTGGGAGGACCCGGGCATGATCCTGTTCGGCCACACCTGCTGCGCGGGCTGCCACAAACGGGGCTGCGTCAAGGAGTGGCAGGGGTTCGTCCGGACCGGCAACCGCAAGGCGCGCCACTCGGCCCGGCGCGCGGCCCGCGGCTACGTCACCGGCGAGCGGACCGACTGATCACCGCCTCGGGGGGCGGCCCCGCCGCCCCCACCGGCCCTCCGCCGCCGGGCCGCCCGGCCCCGGGACCCGGCCGTCCGACCCGGCCGCCCGGGGCCTCGGCCCCCGGCGCGAGGGCATAGGGGACACTGGAGGAGAAGCCGTACCCCCTCGCACAGGAGCCGACCCCATGCCCCGCCTCGCCGTCTTCGCCCTCGTCGTCTGCGCCCTCGCCGTCGCCGCGGCCGTTGTCTCGTTCATCGAGGGGAGCTGGCTCGGCATCGTGTGGATCCTGATGGCGGGCATCTCCAGCAACATGGCATGGTTCTACCTCCGCAAGGCCAAGCTGGACCGCGCCCGGCGGGAGGGGGCGGTGGCCGGCTGATCCCGGCTTCTGCGCCACGGAGCCGCGGCGGCGACCCCTACTCTGGGTGCCAGAGGTAGGTGATTGCCATGTCTCCGGAAATCTCGACCAACATCCGCAACCACCGCCGTTGCCGGGGGTGGAGCCAGGAACGACTGGCCGAGGCGGCCGGAGTGTCCCTCGGCACCGTACGCAAGCTGGAACAGGGCGGCGTGGCGCGCGTCGAGACGCTGGTGCGGCTCGCGGAGGCCCTCGACGTCGACACGGCGGCACTGTTCGCGCCGGCCGCCAGCCCCGAACCGATCCGGGGCGACGGCCCCAGCCGCCAGCAGCTGCTGGATCTCCGCCGCCATCTGATGCCGCCCGTCGGGCTCGCCGATGAGGCCGGGCCGCCTGCGGAGGGCGACCTCCGAAGTGGGCTGCTGCACGCCATCGATGAAGCGCATGCGCTCTACCAGGCCGACCGCTACGACTCGGTCGCGCGGCGGCTGCCCGGCATCCTGTCGGCCGCCGAGGGCGGCGTGCGGGTGGCCGACGGAGACGATCAGCGGTATCAGGCGCTGTCGGCCAGGGCGCGTTCCCTGTTCCTGACGGGCAAGTATCTGACGCAGGTCCGGCAGTACGACTTGGCGTACCAAGCTCTGGCTTCAGGTATCCGGGACGCCCGTGAGATCGGAGCGATGCCGACCGCCTCCGTCGGCGTCATCGGGATGTGCTGGCTCCTGCTGCGGCAGGACCGCTTCGCCGAATGCGCGGACCTGGCGTCGGACACCGCCGACGCGATGGAGCCCCGGATCTCGAAGGCGACGCCGGAGGCTCTCGCCGTCTGGGGAGAACTGCTGCTCCGCGTCGCCGCTGCCGCTGTCCGCAACAACCGGAAGGCAGAGGCGAAGGACGCCCGTCGCATGGCCGCCACCGCGGCACACGCGATCGGCCGCGAGCACATCGACTTCCGGACCCACTGGGGAGCGTTCGGCCCGGCCACCGCGGAGATCAAGGTCATCGAGGACCTGTCGCTGAAGGGCGACGTCAAGGGAGTGCTGAGGCGGGCGGACACCGGCCCGCTCCACAAGGACAGCCTGGGAACGTACGGCACTCCCAGCAGCAACGTCTGGGGCCGGTACCGGCTCGACGTCGCACGTGCGCACAGCCTGACCGGCGCGCACCACGAGGCCACGGGCGAACTCATGGGTCTGTACCGGTCACAGCCGGAGTGGATGCGGCACCAGCCGATGGCACGCCGCGTCCTGGGAAAGGTGCTGGCGACCCGGACGCGCACGCTCACCGATGACATGCGCACGCTGGCCTCCCACCTGGAGATCAACGGCTGACCACCACGCGACGTGGTGGTTGCGCGGATCTCCGCGCCGAACTGCTACGTGGCAGCTCTGGGTCGCGTGGCGCGGGGACGCCATCGTGGCGTCATGAACGAACACCGAGGAACCCTCGATCCGCCCGTCCACCTGATGGACCCCTTCGCCGGGGACATCAACCCCGTACCCGTGGGCGGTTGCGATCGTTGCCTGGCGGAAGCCTCGCGTCGGGAGGCGGCGCGTGATGCGGGGTTCGTCTTCGAGGCGGTGGACGCGAGCAACGAGATCCGCCGGCATCCGCGGCACCGGCCCGGGCGGGCGGGCGGCAGCGGTACGGCGGTGGTGGGTCCCGGTCCGGTACACGGCACAGGCGAGGAGTGAGCGTCATGGCTTGGTGGTTGATGAGGAACGGCAACCCGCAGGATGACAGCGACGGCGGCAACAAGCACGGTGGTGGCGGGTCGGACGAGGGCGGCAACACGAATGACGGCCAGGGCCCGGCGGAGGGCCGGTGACCGCGCACGGCGAAACGGCGGCGGGACCGGAAGGGCTTGCCGCCGTGCTCATGGGAAAGGGCTCGCTCACGAGTGACTGGCTGCCGGCCTATAAGGCGGTGCCGCGTCATCTTTTCGTGCCCGAGGTGATCTGGCCCGGCCGGGCCGGAAGGAACCGGCAGGACGAGCGGGTGGTCCGTGCCGAGGACCCCGCAACGTGGTGGGCGGCTGTTCACCGGGACGCGCCGATCACGACGCAGTGGGACGACGGGAAATACACCGGCCCCGGAAAGGGCAGGATTCCGTCCAGCTCAAATTCGATGCCGACGATGGTTTTCTCGATGCTGGACGCGCTGAGCGTCGAAAAGGGCCACCGGGTGCTGGAAATCGGTACCGGGACGGGATGGAACGCGGCGCTGCTGTCGCACCGGCTCGGGGCAGGGAACGTCATCAGCGTGGAGGTGGACGCGGCCAGCGCCCGGGACGCGCGGCAACGCCTGAGGGCGGCCGGGTTCGAGCCGTTCGTCGTCGTCGGCGACGGAGCCGAAGGCTATGCCGAGAGCGCGCCGTACGACCGCGTGATCGCCACATGTTCCATCGGGAGCGTGCCCCGCCCATGGGTGAAACAGACAAGACCGGGCGGGATCATCGTCGCCCCATGGGGACCGGTTTACGGCGGCGAAGCGGTGGTCCGCCTGGAGGTGTCCGGGGACGGTACGGCGACCGGCCGGTTCATGGGTTCCTCGGCTTTCATGCGGCTCCGGGGACAGCGTACCGAGCGTCGGCACGTACGCGAATATCTCGGGGGACGTGATTGGCCGGCGGACGGAATGCGCAGTACCACCTTTCTTTCCCCCGAGGCCGTCGGGGACTGGCACGTCATGTTCGCCATCGGAGTGCAGATGCCGAACGCGTTTCCGTGGGCGGAATCGTACGGCGACGGTTCCTACACGCTGTGGCTCCGGGACATGGCGGTCACCTCATGGGCGACGGTCGATTACGTACCGGGACGTGCGGAGTTCGAGGTCCGGCAGAGCGGCCCTCGGCGCCTGTGGGACGAGGTGGTCGCCGCGCACCGCTGGTGGGAGGGGCGGGGAAGGCCGGGCTTCGACCGCTTCGGGCTGACCGTGGACGGGGGAGAGGAGCGTGTGTGGCTGGATGATCCGCGTGACGTCGTGGGCGTCGTGACGTAGGGCGCGGGCAGTAGCGGGCCGGCTCAGCGGAGTGCCGGCTCGCCCTGCCAGAAGCGGAACAGCTCCTGGCCCCAGTAGGTGTCCCAGTTCGTGATGCCCAGGCCGCGGAGGATCGCGTCCACCGCGTCGAAGAAGACGTGGTTGATCTCCGGGACCCACAGCAGGCCGAAGACGGCGATCAGGCCGAACGGGGCGAAGGGCTCGACCTGGCGGCGGATCTTGTAGGACAGCCAGGGTTCGATGACGCCGTAGCCGTCCAGGCCGGGGACCGGGACGAAGTTCAAGATGGCGGCCGTGACCTGGAGGAGGGCCAGGAAGGCGAGGGCGTAGCGGAAGTGCTGGGGGACGCCGTCCATGGCGCCGAGCCAGAAGGGGGCCGAGACGGCGGCCGCGAAGAGGATGTTCGTCAGCGGCCCGGCGGCCGAGATCAGGCTGTGCCGCCAGCGGCCTCGGATACGGCCGCGCTCGATGAACACCGCGCCGCCCGGCAGGCCGATCCCGCCCAGGATCACGAAGACCACCGGCAGCACGATGCTGAGCAACGCGTGGGTGTACTTCAGGGGGTTCAGCGTGAGGTAGCCCTTGGCGCCGATGGAGATGTCGCCGCTGTGCAGGGCCGTACGGGCGTGCGCGTACTCGTGCAGGCACAGCGAGACGATCCACCCGGAGACCACGAACAGGAACACGGCGAAGCCGGGGCTCGCCGCGAGCCGCCCCGTCCACACGGCCCACCCCGACACCGCCATGACGGCGACGAGCGCGAGGAAGACCGGGCTGATGCGGCGGTCGGCGCGCTGTGCTGCTGTGGTCATCGCGTGGTGCTCCTGGTGTCGCGGTGGCAGGCGGTCACGACCGTAATCCAAAGGACGGGCCGACCGTGCACGGAAAACGATAGGCGGCGGGCGGGGAGTTCCGGGCAGGCTGGCCCCATGACGGATGCGGGGCCGGGGCGGGCGGGACGGAAGACGGAGCAGGCGGGAGGGTCCGGGCGGTCGGTGCGGGTGTTCTACCCGGATTGGGAGATGGAGTGCTGCGGCACGCCGTTCTCGGTGGGGGACGAGATCGCGTGGACGCTGGTCCACGAGGACGTCGCACCGGGGGACGCGGCCGTGTGGGCCGACTGCCTGGACGAACGCGGCCGGCTGCGGGTGGCCACCCGGCACGGTCCGGCGCCGGAGAAGGGGTCCGGGGCACCGGTGGTCGCGGGGCGCGTCCGGTCCATCCAGGTGGTGATGGCCGGGTACCGCGCGGGGGAACGGGTGCCCGGTGAGCGGTGGCTGCGTCCGGTGGAGCGCTGCCCGAAGTGGTTCGCGCGGCGGGTCACGGCGGAGCCGGAGGCGGCCCCAGGGGCGGGCCCGGGGGACCGCTCGTACCACCGGGACGAGTGCGGCGTCATCGTCGAGGTGGCCGTGGCACGCGGGAGGTGCGAGCCGTGAACCGGTCACCCGTGCAGGACAATGGTGCGGTGCGCTACGGAATCCTCGGTACGGCCCAGGCCCACCGGAGCGACGGGACGCCCGTCGCCCTCGGCGGGCCGCGCCTGCGCGCACTGCTCACGGCGCTCGCGCTGCGCCCCGGCCGGGCGCTCACCGCGGAGCTGCTGATCGCCGACATCTGGGGCCCGGAGCCGCCCGCCGACGCGACCGGCGCGTTGCAGGCGCTGATCGCGCGGCTGCGCCGCTCCGTCGGCCGGGACGCCATCGCCTCCGTGCCCGGCGGGTACCGGCTCTGCGCCGACCCCGCCGACGTGGATCTGCACCGCTTCGAGCAGCTGGCCGACGAGGGGGCGCAGACGCTGGCCGACGGCGACCCGGTCAAGGCCGCCGCGCTGCTCGACGACGCCCTGGCGCTCTGGCGCGGTCCGGCGCTGGCCGACCTCCCGGAGGCGACGGGCGAGGCCGCCCGCGCCGAACGCGGTCATCTGGACGCCCGGCGTGCGCGGCTCGCCGCCGAGGTCGCCCTCGGGCGGCCCGGCCAGGCCCTGCCCGCCCTCGCGGCCCTGTGCGCGGACCACCCCCTCGACGAGCCGCTCCAGGCGCTGCGTCTGCGCGCGCTGCGGGCGGCGGGGCGTACGGCCGAGGCCCTCGACGCGTACGCCTCGGTACGGGCCCTGATCGCCGACCGCCTCGGGGCGGCACCCGGGCCCGAACTGCGCGGTCTGCACGCGGAGTTGCTGCGGGAGGAGGACGTGGCGGGTCCGGAGGTGACGGCGCCGGGGCCGACGCCGCTGGAGGCGGTGACGTGGCCGGAGGCGGCGGATGAGGGCCCGGGGGCGGGTGAGAGCTATGGGTCGGATGCAGGGCGCGGCTGGGGCGGAGGCCGCGGCTCGAATGGAAGCCGCGGCTCGGACGAGGGCCGGGGCTCGGACGGGGACCGGGGCTCGGACGGGGACCGCGGCTTGGGCGGGAGCCGGGGCTCGGGTGGAGACCGCGGCTCCGGTACGGCCCCCGCCCCGTACGCCGCCGACGGCGCTCGCAGTGCCCGGCCCGTCGTCCGGCCGGGCAACCTGCGGTCCCGGCCCACCTCCTTCGTCGGACGGGAGGACGACCTGGCGGTGATCCGTGCCGACCTGGCCGCCCACCGCCTGGTGACGCTGCTCGGGCCGGGCGGCGCGGGCAAGACACGGCTCTCGCAGGAGAGCGCCGAGGCGGCGGCCGCCTCGGCGCCGGAGCTGTGGGCGGACGGTGTGTGGTTCGCGGAGCTGGCGCCGGTGGACGATCCGCAGACCGTGCCGGAGGCGGTGCTCACGGCCCTCGGGGCGCGCGAGACGGTCGTCCGCACCACCGCCGAGGAGCTTCGCGCCGCCGCCGACCCGACCACGTACGACCCGATGGCACGCCTCGCCGAGCACTGCGCGAGCCGCCGGATGCTGCTCGTCCTCGACAACTGCGAGCATGTGATCGGTGCCGCCGCCGACCTGGCGGACCGGCTGCTGGCCGAGTGTCCCGGCGTGACCGTGCTGGCCACCAGCCGGGAGCCGCTGGCCGTGCCGGGGGAGGCGCTGCGGCCGGTGGAGCCGCTGCCCGACCCGGTCGCGCTGCGGCTGCTGGCCGACCGCGGTGCCGCCGCCCGGCCCGGGTTCCGCGTCGAGGACGACCCGGTCGCGTGCGCGGAGATCTGCCGGCGGCTCGACGGGCTGCCGCTCGCCATCGAACTGGCCGCGGCCCGGCTGCGGCTGCTCAGCCCGCGGCAGATCGCCGACCGGCTGGACGACCGGTTCCGGCTGCTGACCAGCGGAAGCCGCACCGTACTGCCCCGGCAGCAGACGCTGCGCGCGGTGGTGGACTGGTCCTGGGACCTGCTCGACGACGCCGAACGCGCCGTACTGCGCCGCCTGTCCGTCTTCGCCGGCGGCTGCGACCTGCCCCTCGCGGAGGAGGTCTGCGGGGACGCGCCGGGGGTGGCGGACGGGGCCGTGAAGGCGCACGCGCCGGGGACGGCGGACGGGACGGCGAAGGCGCACGCGCCGGAGGCGGCGTGTGCGCCGGGGGTCGATGGCGCGAGCCCGTACGTCGCCCCGCGCGACGTGGCCGCCCTGCTCGGCTCGCTGATCGACAAGTCGCTGGTCGTCGCCGCGCCGGGCGGGGACGGGCGGATGCGCTACCGGCTGCTGGAGACCGTCTCGGAGTACGCCGGTGAGCGGCTGGACGAGGCGGGGGAGCGGGCCGCGGCCGAGCGGCGGCACCTGGTCGCGTACCGCGAACTCGCCCGTACCGCCGACCCGTTGCTGCGCGGCCCGGCCCAGTGCGCCTGGCTGGACCGGCTGGAGCTGGAGCACGACAACCTGCGCACCGCGCTGCGCCGGGCCGTCGCCGTCCGCGACGAGCACGAGGCGCTGTGCCTGGTGCTGTCGCTCCAGTGGTTCTGGTCGCTGCGCGACCACCGCGCCGACGCCCGGGCCTGGTCGGCCGCGGTGGCGGCCCTCGGCCCCGACCCCTTCGCGGCGCCCGTCGAGCCCGCGCCCGTCCTGCACGCGCGGCCCATCGACGCGCCGCCGCCGATGGACCCGGAGCAGTTGCAGGAGGCGCGCCGCGAGGTCCGGCTGGTGTCGCTGGCCAGTGTGGACAGCGACATCGACGTGCTGCGCACGCCGGAGCGGCGGGACGAACTGATGGGCATCCTCGCCGCCTACCGCGCCGGCCTGCCGCAGACCTGCAAGGTGCCGGGCGTGCTGTGGTACTACGCGGTGCTGCTGGCGGGGCGGTTCGACGATCTGACGCACTTCGCCGAGGAGGCGGTACGCGCCTGCCGGGAGTACGGCTACGACTGGGAGCTGGCGTTCGTCCTCCAGCTGCGCGCCAAGATCTTCAACGACCGGCCGGGCGGCCTGGCCCAGGCCAGCCGGGACGCCGACGAGTCCTTGGAGATCTTCGTCCGGATCGGGGACGCGTGGGGTGCCGCGGAAGCCCTGTCGGGGCGCGGCGAGTCCCGCGAGGGGCGGGGCGAGTACGCCCTCGCAGCCGAGGACTACCGGGCGGCCATGCGGTACGCGGAGGACCTCGGGGCGGCCGGCCAGATCCTGCTGCTGCAGACCCGGCTCGGCAACGTACTGATCGAGGACGGTGCGGACGAGGACGGCGAGCACCTGCTGCGCGAGGTGCTGCGGCTGGCGAAGCAGGGCAGCAGCGGCCGTGACGCGGTGCCGTTCGCCCGCCTCACGCTCGCCATGCACCTCACGTACGTCGGGCGGCTGCGCGAAGCGCGTACCCATCTGGAGGAGGTGCGGGAGCTGTTCGGGTCGCGCGGCCCGGCGATGTTCCAGGGCGTCGTGCTGGCGGCACTGGCGGCCCTGGACATCGAGGAGGGGCACTTCGACGACGTGCTGCCCCGGCTGCGGGCGGCGATGCCGATGCTGCGGGACCGGGTCGCGCAGATGGTGGCGCCGGACCTGCCGGTCACCCAGCTCCTCACCGGGGCACGGGCGTTGCTGGGCGTACGGGGCGCGGCGGGCGGGCCGGACGCGGCGCGGCTGGTCGGCGCGTACGACGCGCTGCGCGGCAGCTCCCAACGGCCGCCGCGGATCATCCGGCAGAACCGGGCGACCGCCGAGTCCGAGGCCCGCGCGGTGCTCGGCGACACCGCCTACACACGGGCCTACGCCGAAGGCGGCGGCCTCTCTCTCGAAGAGGCCGCCGCCCTCATCTGACGCGAGCCGGGCGAAGGTGACGCGTCAGGTCTTCCGGCGGAACTTGGACACCGCCAGCGGTGCGAACACCAGGGTGATACCGGCGGTCCAGGCCAGCGTGATCAGCGTGGGCTGGGCGACCGCACCCTGGCCGTTCATCAGGGCGCGTGCCGCGTCCGCGAGGTTCGACAGCGGGTTGATCTTGGTGAACGCCTCCATCCAGCCCGGCATCGTGGTGGGCGGCGCGAATATCGAGGAGCCGAACTGCAGCGGCATCAGCACCATGAAGCCGACGCCCTGCACCGCCTGCGGGGTCTTCATGGTCAGGCCCAGCAGCATGAATATCCAGGTCAGCGAGGAACCGAAGAGCAGCGCCAGGGCGACGGCCGCCAGCAGCTCCAGCGGACCGGTCCGCAGGTCGAAGCCGATCAGGAACGCCAGCGCCAGCAGGATGACGGTGGAGACCAGCATCCGCCCGGACTCCACGAGCATCTTCGCCGTCAGCACCGAGGAGCGGGCGATCGGCATCGTGCGGAAGCGGTCCATCACCCCCTTGTTGAAGTCGTCGTTGACGCCGGAGCCGACCGACATGGCGATGTTCAGACCGCCCATGGCCAGCAGGCCGGGGATGATGTAGTTCACGTACGCGGAGCGGTCGCCGCCGAGGCTGCCGCCCATCGCGCCGCCGAAGACGTACACGAACAGCAGCGTGAAGACGATCGGCATCAACAGGGCGTCGAACATCGACTCCGGGTCGTTCTTGATCTGCATCGCGTTGCGGCGCACCAGGGCGCTCGTGTGGCGCAGATGGGCCCGCAGGCCGATGCGGCCCTCGTCGGCACCCGGCCGCTGCGGCCTGCCCGGCGCCGCCACCGTCGCGGCACTCATGCCGGAACCTCCTCGTACTGCTTGTCGCGCGCACCCTGCGCGTCCTGGGGGCCCTGCGGTCCGTCCGCCGGGCCGTCACCGCCGGCCTCCGAGGTCTTCTGGCCGGTGATGGCCAGGAACACCTCGTCCAGGCTGGGCAGATGGGTGTTGATGCCGGAGATCACGAAGCCCCGCTCGCCGAGCATGCCGACCACGGCGGACAGCTGCTCGTCGCTGACGATCGGCACGTTGACCACGCCGTCCTCGGGGTCGGCGGTGGCCCCCGCGATGCCGTCCAGGCCGGCCTGCGCGATGGCGCCGGCCATCCGGTCCAGCTCGGCGGCGTGCGCCGGGCGGATCTGGAGCGTACGGCCGCCGACCTTGGTCTTCAGCTCGTCCACCTTGCCCTCGGCGATGACCCGGCCGCGGTCGATGACCGTCAGCCCGTGGGCCAGCTGCTCGGCCTCTTCCATGTACTGGGTGGTGAGCAGGACCGTCGCGCCCTCCCGCACCATGCTGCGGACCTCGTCCCACACCTCGTTGCGGGTGCGGGGGTCGAGGCCGGTGGTCGGCTCGTCCAGATACAGCACCGCGGGCCTGCCGATCATGGAGGCGGCCAGGTCCAGGCGGCGGCGCATACCGCCGGAGTACTTGGCGGCGGCCCGGCCGGCGGCCTCGGTGAGCGAGAACCGCTCCAGGAGCTCGTCCGCACGCGCACGGGCGTCCTTGCGGGAGAGGTCCAGCAGCCGGCCGATCATGTACAGGTTCTCCCGGCCGGAGAGCTTCTCGTCGACCGAGGCGTACTGTCCGGTGAGCCCGATCGTGCGGCGCAGCGCGCGCGGCTGGCGCACCACGTCGAAACCGGCCACGGTCGCCGTGCCGGCGTCCGGCACCAGCAGCGTGGACAGGCAGCGCACCAGCGTCGTCTTGCCGGCACCGTTCGGCCCCAGCACGCCGAGGACGGTGCCTTCCTTCACATCGAGATCCACCCCGTCCACGGCCTTCACCTCGCCGAAGTGCTTGACCAGCCCCCGCACTTCGACGGCGTTCCCCGCGCCGTTGGATGTCGTCTTTCGCGTCATGCCCCCACGATGGCAGCCCCCACTGACAAACGACCGACAGCCGGCCGACAGCCGAGGTCGGCCCGTGGGCGGCGGGCCCGGGAGACGTGGCGGGGCCCCGCCGCCGCGACACGGTGGCCGCGGCGGTGGGGCCGTTGTCCGGCTCAGCGGAAGCTGTGCTCCCGGGCCGGGAACGCGCCGCCGACGACCTCCTCGGCGAAGTCCCTGGCCGCGGAGCCCAGGACGTTGCGCAGGTCGGCGTACTTCTTCACGAAGCGGGGGACGTGGCCGCTGGTCAGCCCCGCCATGTCGGTCCAGACCAGGACCTGCGCGTCACAGCCGGCGCCCGCGCCGATGCCGACCGTGGGGATGTGCAGCGAGCGCGTGACCTCGGCGGCCAGTTCGGCCGGTACGGCCTCCAGGACGACGGAGAAGGCGCCCGCGTCCTGCACGGCCTTCGCGTCGCGCAGCAGCTGCTGCGCCGCTTCCTCGCCGCGGCCCTGCACCGGGTAGCCCCCGTACGCGTTGACGGACTGCGGCGTCAGGCCGACGTGGGCCATGACCGGGATGCCGGCGGAGACCAGCAGCTCGATCTGGTGGGCGGAACGCTCCCCGCCCTCCAGCTTGACCGCGCCGACCCCGGCCTCCTTGACCAGGCGGGTGGCGTTGCGCAGCGCCTGCACGGGGCTCTCCTGGAAGGCGCCGAAGGGCAGGTCGGCGACGATCAGGGCGCGTTTGGTGCCGCGGACGACCGCCGCGGACAGGATCGTGATCTCGTCCATCGTGACCGGCACGGTGGACTCGTAGCCGAGGTGGCAGTTGCCCATCGAATCGCCGACCAGCAGCACCGGGATGCCGGCCTCGTCGAAGACGGAGGCGGTCATCGCGTCGTAGGCGGTGAGCATCGGCCACTTCTCGCCGCGCTCCTTGGCGGCGGCGATGTCGCGTACGGTCACGCGCCGCGAACTCTTTCCTCCGTACAGCGCCTTGCTGCTGTCGGATGCGGGCTTGGCGGCGGACCCGCCGGGCGCGGTGGTCCCCTCCGCGGCCGGTTTCCGGGCAGGCGAAAGCTGCGTCATGGTGACGGCTCCTGTTCATCATCTCGAAGCGCCCTGACGGCGTCTCCGGACTCCCTTCCATGCTGGCACGCCCACCCCGGGGAGTGGAAGGGGCGCCGGGAGGAGGGGAGGGGCCCCCAGTGAGGCGGCCGGGGCCCGGGCGCCTTCCGATGCGGAACGATACGGAACGGAGCCGTATCGGAAATGGCGTACGCTGCTGTCATGACCAGCTCCGAACCTTCCGGTATATCCGCCGCGTCCCGGCACGTTCCCGAGCACATCCACCGCCGCCGCTGGGCGATCCTGTCCGTCCTGATGCTCAGCCTGCTGATCGTGGTGCTGGACAACTCGATCCTCAACGTGGCGATGAAGACGATCGCCACCCCGGCCCCCGTCGGCCTCGGCGCCACCCAGAGCCAGCTGGAGTGGGCGATCAACTCCTACACACTGGTCTTCGCGGGCCTGCTGTTCACCTCCGGGCTGCTCGGCGACCGCCTGGGCCGCAAGAAGGTGCTGATCTTCGGCCTGCTGGTGTTCGGCGCCGGTTCGGTGCTGGCGGCCGTCTCCGGGTCGCCGGGGCAGCTGATCGCCTTCCGGGCGGTGATGGGCCTGGGCGGCGCCTTCGTGATGCCCGCCACCCTCGCCGTCCTGATGAACGTCTTCGAGCGGGACGAGCAGCCCAAGGCGATCGGCATCTGGGCGGGCGGCGTCGGCCTGGCCATCGCGATCGGCCCGATCGCGGGCGGTCTGCTGCTGGACCACTTCTGGTGGGGTTCGGTCTTCCTCGTGAACGTTCCGATCGTGCTCTTCGCACTGATCGCGATGGCCCTCCTGGTGCCCGACTCCAGGGACCCGCGGCCCGGGAAGCTGGATCCGGTCGGTGTGCTGCTCTCCGTCGTCGGCCTGGTGCTGCTGGTCTACGGGATCATCAAGGGCGGCCAGCTCGCCGACTTCACCGATCCGCAGGTGCTCGGCACGGTCCTGGGCGGACTGGCCGTCCTGGTCGGCTTCGTGCTCTACGAGAAGCGGGTCGATCACCCGTCGATCGACGTCAACCTCTTCCGCAGGCCCGCCTTCTCCGCCGCCGTGGGCGCCATCGCGCTGGTCTTCTTCGCGCTGATGGGCGTCACGTTCTTCATCGTCTTCTACATCCAGAGCGTGCGCGGCTTCACCCCGCTCCAGGCGGGCCTGCTGATCCTGCCGCTGGCCGTCTCCCAGATGATCTTCTCGCCGAGGGCCCGGCACGCCGTCGACCGCTTCGGCGCGCGCGCCGTCTGCGCGGTCGGGATGCTGCTGGTCGCCGCCAGCATGGCCGGCTTCCTGCTGCTGGACGCCGACACCCCCATCTGGGTGATGGAGGTGCTCTTCTTCGTCCAGGGCACCGGTACGGCGCACATCATGCCGCCGGTCACCGTCTCGATCATGCAGGCGCTGCCGCGCGAGAAGGCCGGCTCCGGATCGGCCCTCAACAACACGTTCCGGCAGGTCGGCGGCACGCTCGGGGTCGCCGTACTGGGCTCGCTGCTGTCCACCGTCTACCGCGACGGCATCGACGGCACGCTGAACTCCGTACCGGGCCTGCCGGCCGCCGCGCGGCACGCGGCGGGCGAGTCCATCGAGGCGACGCTCGGTGTCGCCCGGCACCTGGGAGCGGCCGGACAGCGGCTCGCCGACGCCGCGAACGACGCGTTCCTGCACGCCATGCACGTCACCGCGGTCGCCTCGGCCGGCGTGGCGGTGGTCGGCGCGGTGGTGGTCGCGGCCTTCCTGCCGGGCAGGATGGGGGCCGGTACGCGCGGTACGGACCGGGCGGAACAGGAAAAGGCGGGAGCACGGTCATGAACCGGACGGCGGGCACGGGCGCGGCGGCTGCCCGGGAACACCGGCACCATCGGGAACACCGGGAAGACGCGGGCGCGGGCCCGGACGCGGGGGCGGCCGCGGGCCACGCCCCCGGTCCGGCCCCCGGCCCGGACACCCACGCGCCCGACCCCCGCCGTGGCCGCCCCCGCAACGCCGCCGCCGACACCGCGATCATCGAGGCCGTCCTGCGCATGATCGAGGACGGCGTCCCCATCGGCGAGCTGTCGATGGAGCGCATCGCCCGCGAGGCGGGCGTCGGCAAGGCCACCGTCTACCGGCGGTGGCCGGGCAAGAGCGAGCTGATGCTCGACGTGATGCGCTCCCTGGACACCGACATCCCGCCGCCGGCCGGCGAGTCCGTCCGCGACGATCTCGTGGGGATCATCGAGTTCCTGCGCATCCGCGGCCTGGCCAAGCGCAATTCCGCGCTGCTGCGCACCGTCGTCGCGCACGTCAAGGCGCAGCCGGAGCTCTGGCGGGAGTACCACGAGACGGTCGTCCGGGCCCGCCGCGAGGTGCTGCTGTCGGTGCTGCGCCGGGGCATGGCGCAGGGGGAGATCCGTACGGACCGCGACGTCGATCTGCTCGCCGAACTGTTCGTCAGCCCGATGCTGTCCCGGGCCCTGCTGCACGAGTGGACGGAGCTGCCGGAGGGGCTGGCCGAGGAGATCGTGGACACGGTGCTGGACGGCGTACGGCCGGCCCGCTGACGGTACGCGGGGCCACTCACCCGGCCGGAGGCGAGCAAACCGCAAAACCAAGACAAGAAACCGCAAAAGCCGACATCACCTGACCGCACCATGACGGGACTATGCCCGTTCTGTCACAGCCGCCGCCACGGCCCCGGGTCCAGGAACCCAGGCCCGTCAGCGCGCCGTCCTCACTTCTAAGAAAGCGCATTACGGGCCATCGCCTAGGGTCGGGGATCACAGGCGGGGCGCACGAGGCAAGGCAGTGAGGACAGCGGCATGGCGCAGGCATACATGACGGAGTCGGGGCAGGGTCACGGCCCTGAGCGGGCCGCCTCCCGAGCACGGCGCCTGCGCGACTGGTGGCGCCCGGAAGGCATGTGGCGGCGGGGCATCGTGCTCGCGGTGCTGGCGGTCCTGCTCGGGCTGCTGATGATCCTGCACGCGCACGTTCCCAACACCGTGGGCAACCTGGGCAGCCTGCTGGAGACGTTCCTGCCGTGGCTCGGCATGATCGGCGTCCCGGTGCTGCTGGTCGCCGCCGTGCTGCGCCGCTCCACGACCGCGATCGTCGCGCTGGTGCTGCCCGCCGTGGTCTGGGTGAGCCTCTTCGGCGGGCAGGTCACGGACAAGAAGGGCACCGGCGGCAACCTGACCGTCGCCACCCACAACGTCGACGCCGACAACCCCGACCCGGCGGGCACGGCCAGGGACATCGTCAAGGCCGGCGCGGACGTGGTGGCCCTGGAGGAGCTGACCGGCGACGCGCTGCCCACGTACAAGGAAGGGCTGGCCAAGGCGTACCCGTACCGCACGGTGCAGGGCACGGTCGGGCTGTGGAGCAAGTACCCGCTCTCCGACGCGGCGCCGGTGAACATCAAGATGGGCTGGACCCGCGCACTGCGCGCCACCGTCCGGGTGCCGGACGGCCGGCAGGTCGCCTTCTACGTCGCGCACCTGCCCTCGGTACGGGTCAAGCTGAACGCGGGCTTCACCGCCAACCAGCGCGACGACAGCGCGGCCGCGCTCGGTGAGGCGATCTCCCGGGAGACCGTCAAGCAGGTCATCCTGCTGGGTGATCTCAACGGCACGATGAACGACCGTTCACTCGCCCCGGTCACCTCGCAGATGCGCTCGGCCCAGGGCGCGGCGGGCGACGGCTTCGGGTTCAGCTGGCCGGCCGGCTTCCCGATGGCGCGGATCGACCAGATCATGATGAAGGGGATCGACCCGGTGTCCTCCTGGTCGCTGCCCCGGACCGGCAGCGATCACCTTCCGCTGGCCGCCTCGGTCAAGATCTGACAAAGCCGGAACGGCCCCCGCGGCCGGGGTGAGAGCGCTTCCACCCCGCTGTGCGGGGCCGTTCCGGCGTGCTCGCCGCCTGGGCGCAACATTCCGTTCTTCCGCCGGAATGAATGGCCTGAGAGACTTTGTTCCGTAGAAGAACTTACGGACATCCTGCCTTGCACCGTCGTACGGATCCCCTGCACCTGCCTCGCGCATCACCACGCCCAGGGGGTCCGTACGCACCGTTTTCGAAAGGTCTCTCATGCCCCTGGCGCTGCTCGCGCTGGCCGTCTCCGCCTTCGGCATCGGCACCACCGAGTTCGTGATGATGGGCCTGCTGCCCAATGTCGCGGGCGATCTGGGTACGTCCGTGCCCACGGCCGGCTATCTCGTCTCCGCCTACGCGCTGGGTGTCGTCATCGGCGCCCCGCTGCTGACCGCGCTCGGCGCGCGCATCCCGCGCAAGCGGATGCTCCTGCTGCTGATGGCCGTCTTCACGGTCGGCAACCTGGCCTCGGCGCTGGCGCCCAACTTCGGCCTGCTGATCGCGGGCCGGCTGCTCGCCGGACTGCCGCACGGCGCGTTCTTCGGCGTCGGCGCGGTGGTCGCCGCCCGGCTGGTCAAGGAAGGCCGGCAGGCCCGGGCGGTGGCCACCATGTTCCTCGGGCTGACCGTCGCCAACATCGTCGGCGTGCCCGCCGCGACGTTGCTCGGCCAGCACCTCGGCTGGCGCGCGACCTTCCTGGTCGTGGCCGCCATCGGGCTGGTCGCGATGGCCTCGCTGGCCCGGCTCGTCCCGCACATGCCGCGCGAGGAGCACGGCGGCGTGGCCCACGAGCTGCGTGCCATGGGCAACCGGCAGGTCGTGCTCGGTCTGGTCACCGCGGTCTTCGGGTTCGCCGGTGTGTTCGCCGTCTACAGCTACCTGGCCTCGATGATGACCGAGGTCTCCGGTTTCGCCGAGGGCACGGTCCCGCTGGTGCTGGCGCTGTTCGGCGCCGGGATGACGCTGGGCGCGCTGGCCGCCGGTCCGCTGACCGACCGCGCGCTGCGGCCCACGCTGTACGGGGCGCTCGCGGCCCTCGCCGTGACCCTCGTCGTCTTCAATTTCGCGGTGCACGTGCAGTGGGCGGCCCTGGTCTGCGTCGTCATCCTGGGCGCGGTCGGCTTCATGACCACCACACCGCTGCAGATGCTGGTCATGCAGAAGGCGCGGCACGCGCCCACCCTGGCCTCCGCCTCCAACCACTCGGCGTTCAACCTGGCCAATGCGGGCGGCGCCTGGATCGGCGGCGTGGCCATCGCTGCGGGCTGGGGCTGGACCTCCCCGGCGCTGGTCGGCGCGGTCCTGGCCGTCGTCGGCCTGGGCATCGCGGCCGCCGCGGGGCTGCTGGACCGCGGCGCCCGCGACTCCTCGCGCATCGTCGCGAGCAGCGAGGACGAGGTGCCGGCGGAACTGCCGGACCGGGTGGGCTGAACCCGCACCGCGCGAAGGGGCCGCGTCGTACCGCGCGGCCCCTCCGCCGTACCGCGCGGCCCCTCCGCCGTATGCGACCCCGCGCTACGCGTACCCGGTCCCCGGACCCCGGCCGGTCGCGCGGTCAGACCGACTCCCGCCACTGGTTCGTGACCGGCAGCCGCCGGTCCTTGCCGAAGCCCTTGGCGGAGATCTTCGTGCCCGGCGGGTACTGCCGCCGCTTGTACTCGGCCGCGTCCACCATCCGCAGCACCCGCACCACCAGCTCGTCGTCGTACCCGCGCCCGGCGATCTGCTCGCGCCCCTGGTCGCGGTCGACGTACAGCTCCAGGATCGCGTCCAGGGTCGGGTAGTCGGGCAGCGAGTCGGTGTCCACCTGGCCCGGGCGCAGCTCGGCGCTGGGCGGCTTGGTGATCGAGCGCTCCGGGATCGGCGGTGTCCGCCGGTGTTCGGCCGCCGACCGGTTGCGCCAGCGGGCGAGCCGGAAGACATCGCTCTTGTACACGTCCTTGATCGGGCCGAAGCCGCCCACCGCGTCGCCGTACAGCGTCGAGTAGCCGCACGCCAGCTCGGACTTGTTGCCCGGCGCGAGCACCAGGTGGCCCTCCTGGTTGGAGATCGCCATCAGCGTCGTACCGCGCAGCCGGGCCTGGAGGTTCTCCTCGGCGACCCCGGCCAGCTCCAGCGACGCCATGTACGCGTCGAACATCGGCGCGATCGGCACCGTGCGCAGCCGCAGCCCGGTACGGCGGGCCAGTTCGGCCGCGTCCTCCTTGGAGTGCTCGGAGGAGTAGCGGGACGGCATCGAGACGCCGAACACGTTCCCGGCGCCCAGCGCGTCGCACGCGATGGCCGCCACCAGCGCGGAATCGATCCCGCCGGACAGCCCGAGCAGCACGCTGCGGAACCCGTTCTTGGCGACGTACCCGCGCAGCCCGGCGACCAGCGCGCCGTAGACCTCCTCGGTGTCCGCCAGGCGCGCGGCCTGCCCGCCGGTCTCCCACGGCCCCTCGTCGGGCAGCGGATCCGGCGTCAGGACGACGTGCTCGACGCGCAGCCCGTCGTCCACCACGCCGGACGGCGGCCGGGGCGCGGCGGCCGGCAGGTCCAGGTCCAGCACCACACAGCACTCCTCGAACTGCGGCGCCCGCGCGAGCACCCCGCCGTCCCGGTCCACCACGATCGAGTCGCCGTCGAAGACCAGGTCGTCCTGGGCGCCGGACATCGCCAGGTACGCCGTCGTGCAGCCGGCCTCCCGGGCGCGCCGGCGGACCAGCTCCAGCCGGGTGTCGTCCTTGTCCCGCTCGTACGGCGAGGCGTTGACGGAGAGCAGCAGCCCCGCCCCGGCCGACCGGGCGGCCGGCACCCGGCCGCCGTCCTGCCACAGGTCCTCGCAGATCGCCAGCGCCACGTCCACGCCGCGCACGCGCACGACGGGCAGCGTCCCGCCCGGCACGAAGTACCGGAACTCGTCGAAGACGCCGTAGTTGGGCAGGTGGTGCTTGGCGAAGGAGAGCGCGACCGCGCCGCGGTACAGCACGGCGGCGGCGTTCTGCGGGGCGCCCGCGGGCTGCCCGTAGCGCGGCTGGGCCTGCTCGCAGCGGTCCAGGTAGCCGACGACGACCGGGAGGTCGCCGAAACCCTCGTCGGCGAGCCGGACCGCGAGCGCGCGCAGCGCGGCGCGGCTCGCCTCCACGAACGACGACCGCAGCGCCAGGTCCTCGACGGGATAGCCGGTCAGCACCATCTCGGGGAAGGCGATCAGGTGGGCGCCGCGCCCGGCGGCGTGCCGGGTCCAGCGCACGACCGCCTCGGTGTTGCCGGCGAGGTTCCCGACACAGGAGTCGATCTGGTTCAGGGCGAGACGGAGTCGAGGCACGCGGCCGAGCTTAGGCGCCGGGCCGCTCCGGAGCCGGGAGGGCGCGGTGTACGGCGCGCACGGCGCCCTCCCGGCGGCGGGAGCGGCTCCCGGGGCCGGACGCCGGTCGGGCGTCCGGCCCGGTCCGCCTACTTCTGGTAGCCGAGGACCGTCATCATCCCGGACTCCGCGTGGTACACGTTGTGGCAGTGCAGCATCCACAGGCCGGGGTTGTCGGCGTCGAGATCGACGTCCAGGCGGCGGCCCGGCAGCACGATCGCGGTGTCCTTGCGCGGGCCGCCGTCCGGCAGCGCGAAGGTGTGCCCGTGCAGGTGCATCGGGTGCCACATCTCGGTGTTGTTGCGGAACGACAGCCGTACGCGTTCCCCGGCCCGCACCGGATAGCGCTGCGACGGCGCGTACTTCTTGCCGTTGACGGCCCAGTCGTACTTCGCCATGGAGCCGGTGAGGTCGAACCGGAGGGTGCGGTCCGGCGCGCGCGACGCCAGCCGGACGGACCCGTCGGCCTTGAGCCGGTCGGCCGTCAGCAGCCGCCCGTCCAGCTCCTCCGGCCGTACGGACGCGTCGGGCGCGGCGCCGCCGCCGGTGCGCAGCAGCGCCAGCCCGGTGCGCTTCTTGCCCTCGGCGAGCGCGGTCAGCGGGAAGACGCCGTCCTTGACCGTGACCACCACGTCGTAGCGTTCGCCCATGCCCAGCAGCAGGGCGTCCGTCGTGGCGTGCGCGACGGGGTAGCCGTCGGTGTGCGTCACCGTCATGGTGTGGCCGCCGAGCGCGACGCGGTAGGCGGTGTCGCCGCCCGCGTTGACGAAGCGGATGCGGACCCGGTCGCCGGGCCGCGCGCGGAAGGTCTGCGGGTCCTGCGGGGTGCGGCCGTTGACGAGGTGGTACGGGTAGTCCACGTCGCCCGCGTCGCCGCCGAGCAGCTTGCTGGTGGCGCCCATCAGCATGCGGGAGGGGCCGCCGGGGGACGGCTGCTCGCCGCCCATGGAGTGCGCTCCGTGATTCATCCCGCCGTGGTCCATGCCGCCGGAGCCGGAGCCGTGGTCCATTCCGCCCATGCCCTTGGACAGTTCGGCCAGCACCGCGTCCGGTGTGCTGCCGTCCACCCCGTCGACCCAGTCGTCCAGGACGACGACCCACTCCCCGTCGTACGCCAGCGGCTCCTTCGGGTCCTCGACGATCAGGGGCGCGTACAGGCCGCGGTCCTGCTGCACGCCGGAGTGCGGGTGGAACCAGTATGTGCCGGGATGACCGACGGCGAAGCGGTACGTGAACGAGCCGCCCGGCCTGACCGGGCGCTGGGTCAGGTCCGGTACGCCGTCCATGTCGTTGCGCAGGGCCAGGCCGTGCCAGTGCAGGGACGTGGCCGCGGGCAGGTGGTTGGCGAGCGTCAGTTCCAGGGTGTCGCCCGCGGTGACCCGTACCTCCTTGCCGGGCAGGTCGTCCCCGTAGGCCCAGGTGGAGACCGTACGGCCGCCCAGGTCGAGCTGGGCGGCGGTGGCCGTCAGCGCGACCTTCCGTACGGGGCCGGAGCCGCGCTCGGCCTCGGCGGCCGCCACCTCCGGGCCGTCGGGGGAGACGTAATCGCCCGGCGCCTGAGCCGGGTCGTCAGCGGCGCCGTGGCCGGAGTGGCCCGCGCCGTCCTTGGCGCCGGAGCCGGACGCACAGGCGGCGAGCAGGCCGCCGCCGGCGGCCGCGATGCCCGCGCCGAGCACGGCGCGGCGGGTGTGGGTACGCATGCTGGAGAAACACCTCGTGGTGGAGTCGGTTTGCGGTGAGCGCGCGGTGACCGGGCCGGACGCGCGCAGGCGTCGGCGGCCGGCCGCGCTCCTACACGCGCAGGACCGAGAGCCGGGCGAGGTGTTTGTGCCGGGGGACGGGCGGCGGCAGGGGCCGCAGGCCGCGCAGCAGCCGGGCCCGTACGGCGGCGAGCAGGTCGGCGGCGCGCCGCCCCAGCAGCCGCCCCGTACGGACCAGGACGAGCACCCACAGGGAGAGCACGGCCAGACAGACCGCGCCGGGGTCCATGGCGTGGTGGTCGTCGGCGGTGGAGGAGGAGAGCCGGGCCTGCTGCGGCGCCTGATGGGTGTGCGGCGCCTGATGGGTGTGCGGCGCCTGATGGGTGTGCTGGGCCTGATGGGTGTGCTGGGCCTGATGGGTGTGGTCTTGAGGGGCCCGCTGCGCCTCGTGGACGGCTTGCCCTTGGTGCGCCGCGGCCATCGGCCCCGACCCGTGCCCGCCCACCGGATGCCCCAGCGTGTGCATCCCGACGATGCCGACGATGAGCGCGGCGAACAGCAGCAGACGGCCGCACCACGCGGCGGCCTTCCCCTGTCCACGTCCACACGTCTCGTACGGCATCTCTGCACGGCCTCCCGGAACCACTGCCCAGCACCCTACCCCCGCGGGGTATCCGCCCCCGCGCCGCCCGGGCCCTCGACTTTGCTTATCCTTGACCTTGATGTCCGTGCAGACGAGCAAGAGCCGCCGCGCCGCCCCCGCCCTCCTCCTGCTCGGCGCGGTGGCGTACACCGCCTGGGTGCTGGAGGTGGTGCTGTCCACCGGCCTCGATCCGGTACGGACGTACGTCAGCGAACTGGCCGCCGCCGACCAGCCGCTCGGCGGCCTGTTCCGCGCCACGGACCTGACCGCCGGCGTGCTGGTGCTGGCCGGCGCGGTGGCCGCGCTGCTCACACGGGAGCGGCGGCCCTGGGCGACGGCCGGCTGGGCGGCGCTCGCCCTCTTCGGCGCGGCCACCGCCGTCGACTCCCGGCTGCCGCTGAGCTGCGCGCCGACCAGCGACCCGGAGTGCGCGGCCCGGGAGACCGCGGGTTTGGTGCCCGCCACCCACACCGCCCACGCGATCAGCAGCTCGCTGGCCATGGTGGGCGCGCTGGCCGCCCTGGTGCTGCTGACCGTCGCCGCCCGCCGCTACGGCTGGTGGCCGCCGCTCGGCCGGATCGCGCCGTGGCTGGCCGCCGCCGAACTGGCCGCCACCGCCTGGACGCTCACCTCCATCGCCGCCTTCACCGAGGGCCACGGCACCTGGGCGCTCGGCGTCGGCCAGCGCCTCCAGGTCCTGCTGGTCGCCCTGTACGTCGGTCTGCTCGCGTGGTGCGTCGGGCGAGCGGGCACCACTACGGGGAGGGAAGGGGGAACGCCATGAGCGGGGACGGCAAGCGGAGGGGCACCGCCCCCGGCCGCATGCTGCGGGTGGACGGCACGGTGCTGCACGTCCTGCGCGAGGGCAGCGGCCCGGTGTGCGTGCTCAGCGGCGGGCTGGGGCTGGGCTGGTTCGACTGGGACCCGGTCGTGGCCCGGCTGGCCCCGCACCGTACGGTCGTCCGCTTCGACCGGCCCGGCCTGGGGCTGAGCGCGCCCGCCCCCGGCCCGCCCACCGCGGCGGGCGAGGCCGGCCGGATCGCGCACGTCCTGGACGCGCTCGGGCTGCCCGGGCCGTGCACCGTCGTCGGACACAGCCTGGCCGCCTTCCACGCCGAGGCGTTCGCCCGGCTCCACCCGGACCGGGCGGCCGGTCTCGTCCTCGTGGACGGCAGCGTGGAGGAGGACGCCCGCCCGCGGCTGCCGCGTACGGTCCGTACGGCCTGGGCCGGCGGCCTCGCGTCCGTCCTGTCGGCCGCCGGGCTGCCGCGCGCTTTCGGTCCCGCCGCGCGCCGCCTGACCGTCCGTGCCTCGACGGTGCGCACCCACCCGCGCGGCCCGCACGAGGCCGGTGCCTACCGCACCAGCCGGGTGCTGCGCGCCTGCGCCCTGGAGAACGCGACCTACGCCTACCAGGCCGCCGAGGTCGCCGCGCTGCGCCCCGGCCACCCGCTGCGGGGCCTGCCGGTGACGGTCCTGGCGGCGTACGACGGCAGCGAGACGCCGCGCGAGCTGCGCTGGCTGGAGCGGCAGCGGGCGCTCGCCGCCGAGCTGGGCGGCACCTTCGCCGTCGCCGCCCCGGCCGGGCACCTGGTCATGGCCGACGCGCCGGACGCGGTGGCCACCGCCGTCCTGACGCTCACCGCCGACCCGGACCTCGAAGGGCCGCCGCGCGGGCGCTGAGCCGGGCCGCTCACGGCTTCGCGGTGCGCCGTGCCCGCAGCTCGAAGAACTGCGGTACGGACGCGGCTCCGGCGAGCGCGTCCCACAGGCGGTCGGCGCCCGGGCCGGTGGGCGCGGGCGCCACCACGGGCCCGAAGAAGCCGCGCTCGCCGCCGGGCGTGGTGAGGACCGTGACGGGCGAGCCCGCGTCCTCGCCGGAGTACTCCTGGGCCTGGGCGCGGGCCCGGGCCACCGGCCGGTCCAGCGCCGCGTCGTGCAGCACATAGGCGTACGCCGCGGCGCCCGCCTCCGCCAGGCACCGCTCGGCCAGCTCCGGCGACGGGTCCGCGCCGTCGTCGTGCACCGCGGCGCCGTACGCGGCGTAGACCCTGCCGGTCAGCGTGTCCCGGCCGTCGGCGTGCGCGGCCTCGGCCAGCCGCAGCAGGCAGCGGCTCCCGGCGGCGGCCGGGCGGCGCTCGGCGGGCAGCTCGTCCGGCGGGGCGCCGTCGGTCAGGTCGAAGGCGCGGTAGGACAGCGGGACGCCCCGGCGCCCGGTGGCGTCCGCCAGCCACTGCGCGGTACGCCAGGTCCAGGGGCAGGCGGGGTCGAAGTAGAACGTCACGGCCGTGACGTCGAAGTGTGTGCTCACGGGTTCTCCTCGGCCGTCGGCGGGCACTCGGGGCGGGGCGCGGGTGCGGCGGGGCGGTGCGGCCCCGGAACCCGCGGAACAAAGCGGGACGATCCGGGCCGCCCCTTCCCGGGGTACCGCCCGCCGCTCCCGGGCAAACGTGCCGGTGCCGCCGCGCGGCCCGGCAGTTCTGATCTCGGCCGAGGGTGCGTAATGTGACGGTAACCCCCTCACGTGATACTGGTGTGCCACACCTCGTTGACCGACTGGGGTGGACAGGCCGATTGACCTGCGAGGATTGGTGAGCCATGGACAAGCAGCAGGAGTTTGTGCTCCGCACGCTGGAGGAGCGCGACATCCGCTTCGTACGACTGTGGTTCACCGACGTACTGGGGTTCCTGAAGTCCGTGGCGGTGGCGCCCGCCGAGCTTGAGCAGGCGTTCGACGAGGGCATCGGCTTCGACGGCTCCGCCATCGAGGGCTTCGCGCGGGTCTACGAGTCCGACATGATCGCCAAGCCGGACCCGGGCACCTTCCAGATCCTGCCGTGGCGCGCCGAGGCCCCCGGCACCGCCCGGATGTTCTGCGACATCCTCATGCCGGACGGCTCCCCGTCCTACGCCGACCCGCGGTACGTCCTCAAGCGCATCCTGGCCAAGACCTCCGACCTCGGCTTCACCTTCTACACCCACCCCGAGATCGAGTTCTTCCTGCTCAGGGACAAGCCGGTGGACGGCACCCGGCCCAGCCCCGCGGACTCCTCCGGGTACTTCGACCACACCCCGCAGAACGTCGGCATGGACTTCCGCCGCCAGGCGATCACCATGCTCGAATCGATGGGCATCTCGGTGGAGTTCAGCCACCACGAAGGCGCCCCGGGCCAGCAGGAGATCGACCTGCGCTACGCGGACGCGCTCTCCACGGCCGACAACATCATGACGTTCCGGCTCGTCATGAAGCAGGTCGCGCTGGAACAGGGCGTGCAGGCCACGTTCATGCCCAAGCCGTTCTCCGAATACCCGGGTTCCGGCATGCACACCCACCTCTCGCTGTTCGAGGGCGACCGCAACGCCTTCCACGAGTCGGGCGCCGAGTACCAGCTCTCCAAGGTGGGCCGCTCCTTCATCGCCGGCCTGCTGCGGCACGCGGGCGAGATCTCCGCCGTCACCAACCAGTGGGTCAACTCCTACAAGCGCATCTGGGGCGGCGCCAACCGCACCGCGGGCGCCGGCGGCGAGGCCCCCTCGTACATCTGCTGGGGCCACAACAACCGCTCCGCGCTCATCCGCGTGCCCATGTACAAGCCGGGCAAGATGGGCTCCACCCGGGTCGAGGTCCGCTCCATCGACTCCGGCGCCAACCCGTACCTGACGTACGCGGTGCTGCTCGCCGCCGGCCTCAAGGGCATCGAGGAGGGCTACGAACTCCCGGCCGGCGCCGACGACGACGTGTGGGCGCTGTCCGATTCCGAGCGCCGCGCCCTGGGCATCGAGCCGCTGCCGCAGAACCTCGGCGAGGCCATCGACCTGATGGAGCGCAGCGAACTGGTCGCGGAGACCCTCGGCGAGCACGTCTTCGACTTCTTTCTGCGCAACAAGAAGCAGGAGTGGGAGGAATACCGCTCCGAGGTGACCGCGTTCGAGCTGCGCAAGATGCTGCCGGTCCTGTGACCGCGCACCCCGCTCCGCAGCACCAGGGGCGGCGCAGCAGCGCCTTCACCCGGCTGCTGCGGCACGGTTTCAGCGACCCGTCGGCGGCCGGACGGCTGCTCCAGGCGCCCGAACTGGCCGCCGTACGGGACGACTCGGTGCTCCTGGAGGCGCTGGGCGCCACCGCCGACCCCGACCTCGCGCTGACCGCGCTGGTCCGGCTGGCCGAGGCACAGGGCGAGGACGAGCGGCACAAGCTGCTGAGCACCCTGATCACCGCCAAGCCGCTGCGCGACCGGCTGCTGGGCGTGCTCGGCGCGTCCGAGGCGCTCGGCGACCACCTCGTACGGCATCCGCACGACTGGCATTCGCTGGTCACCTACGAGGCGGCCGACCTGCATCCGGCGACGCCCGAGTTCGAGGCGGCGCTCGCCGAGGGCGTCTGGGGCGAGCCGGGCCGGGACCGGCCGCGCCCGGACGCGCTGCGCGCCGCCTACCGCCGGTGCCTGCTGGGCATCGCGGCCCGGGACGTGTGCGGGACCACCGACCTGGCCGAGACCGCCGCCGAACTGGCCGACCTGGCGACCGCGACGGTCCGTGCCGCGCTGGAGATCGCCACCGAGGAGCAGCCCACCGACGCCGCCGCCTGCCGCCTCGCCGTGATCGCCATGGGCAAGTGCGGCGGCCGGGAGCTGAACTACGTCTCGGACGTGGACGTCATCTTCGTCGCGGAGGCGCGGGACGGCGTAGCGGAGCCCAAGGCACTCCAGGCCGCGACCCGGCTGGCGGGCCGGCTGATGCGGGTCTGCTCGGACGTCACCGCCGAGGGCACGATCTGGCCGGTGGACGCCAACCTGCGCCCCGAGGGCCGCAACGGGCCGCTCGTGCGCACCCTCAACAGCCACCTCGCCTACTACGAACGCTGGGCCAAGACCTGGGAGTTCCAGGCCCTGCTGAAGGCCCGGCCGATGGCCGGCGACGAGGAGCTGGGCAAGGAGTACGTGGCCGCGGTCACCCCGCTGGTCTGGCAGGTCTCCGAGCGCGAGAACTTCGTGACCGATGTACGGCAGATGCGCCGCCGCGTCGTGGAGAACATCCCCGCCGCCCAGGTCGACCGCGAACTGAAGCTCGGCCCCGGCGGGCTGCGCGACGTCGAATTCGCCGTCCAGCTCCTCCAGTTGGTGCACGGCCGCACCGACGCCACACTGCACAGCCCGACCACCCTCGACGCCCTCTCGGCGCTGGCCTCCGGCGGCTACGTGGGCCGCGAGGACGCCAAGGCGCTGGACGCCGCGTACTGCTTCCTGCGCACCCTGGAACACCGCATCCAGCTCTACAAGCTGCGCCGTACGCACCTGATGCCCGAGGACGAGCGCGACCTGCGGCGCCTGGCCCGCTCGATGGGCCTGCGCACCGAGCCGGTGGAGACGCTGCGCAAGGAGTGGAAATGGCACGCCCGTGAGGTGCGGCGGCTCCACGAGAAGCTGTTCTACCGGCCGCTGCTGGACGCCGTGGCGCACCTGGAGGCCGGCGGCACCCGGCTCTCCGCCAAGGCCGCCGGGCAGCGCCTCGAAGCGCTCGGCTACGCCGACCCGGTCGCCGCGCTGCGCCACCTCGAAGCGCTGGCCTCCGGCGTCACCCGCAAGGCCGCCATCCAGCGCACCCTGCTGCCCGTCCTGCTGGCCTGGTTCGCCGACTCCGCCGACCCGGACGCCGGGCTGCTGAACTTCCGCAAGGTCTCCGACGCGCTCGGCAAGACCCCCTGGTACCTGCGGCTGCTGCGCGATGAGGGCGCCGCGGCCGAGAACCTGGCCCGTGTCCTGTCGGCCGGCCGGTTCGCCCCCGACCTGCTGCTGCGCGCGCCCGAGGCGGTCGCGCTGCTCGGCGCGAAGGACGGCCTGCAGCCGCGCGGCCGGGCCGCGCTGGAGCAGGAGGTGCTGGCCGCGGTCGGCCGCGCGGAGGGCGCCGAGCAGGCCGCCGCCGCGGCCCGCGGGGTACGGCGCCGCGAGCTGTTCCGCACCGCCGCGGCGGACCTGATCGGCGCGTACGGCACCGACGGCCACCCCGCCGAGCAGGACCGCGGGCACGCCGCCGACGTGATCGGCGGCGCCGTCTCCGACCTGACCGCCGCCACCATCGCGGGCGCCCTGCGCGCCGCCGTGCGCGAGCGGTGGGGCGACACCCTGCCCACCCGCTTCACCGTGATCGGCATGGGCCGCTTCGGCGGCCACGAGCTGGGCTACGGCTCCGACGCCGACGTGCTGTTCGTGCACGAGCCGCGCGAGGGCGTCGACGAGCAGGAGGCCGCCAAGGCCGCGCACGCCGTCGCCGACGAGCTGCGCCGCCTCCTCCAGCTGCCGTCCGCCGACCCGCCGCTGCCGATCGACGCCGATCTGCGCCCGGAGGGCCGCACCGGCCCGCTGGTGCGCACCCTGGCCTCGTACGCCTCGTACTACCGCCGCTGGTCGCTCGTATGGGAGTCCCAGGCCCTGCTGCGCGCCGAGCCGGTCGCGGGCGACGCCGGGCTGGGGGAGCGGTTCACCGAGCTGATCGACCCGCTGCGCTATCCGGTGGAGGGCCTGGGCGAGGACGCCGTACGGGAGATCCGCCGGCTCAAGGCCCGTATGGAGACCGAACGGCTGCCGCGCGGCGCCGACCCCACCACCCACACCAAGCTCGGCCGCGGCGGCCTGAGCGACGTGGAGTGGACCGTGCAGCTGCTCCAGATGCAGCACGCCTGGGCCGAGCCGGGCCTGCGCACGACCCGTACGCGTGCGGCGCTGGCCGCGGCCCGCGACGCCGGGCTGCTCGCCACGGAGGACGCGCAGATCCTCGACGAGGCGTGGGTGCTGGCGTCCCGGGTGCGCAACGCGGTGATGCTGGTCCGGGGCCGTCCCGGCGACACCTTCCCGTCCGACGCGCGCGAGCTGGCGGCGGTCGGCCGCTACCTCGGCTACGAGGAGGGGCACGTCGGGGAGATGCTGGACGACTACCGGCGGACGACGCGCCGGGCCCGGGCGGTGGTGGAGACGATCTTCTACGGGGCCTCCTGAGCCCTGCCGCGGGACGGTCCGGGCCGCCGGGGGCCCGCCGCCTCAGACCGCGGCGACCCGGCGCGGCAGCCGGTGCGGCAGCGCCGCGTACCAGGCGAAGGCCAGGCCGATCCCGAAGGCCAGGCACAGGATGCCGCCCACCGCGTCCAGCCAGAAGTGGTTGGCGGTGGAGACGATCACCACGAGGGTGGTGGCCGGGTAGAGCAGGCCCAGCACCTTGGCCCACACCGGCCGGGCGATCAGCGCGATCATCACGCCGCACCACAGCGACCAGCCGATGTGCATCGACGGCATCGCCGCGTACTGGTTGGACATCGAGGCCAGGTTGCCGGAGGCCATCGAGCCCCAGGTGTGGTGGACGATGACGGTGTCGATGAAGCCGCCGCCGTTCATCAGGCGGGGCGGGGCCAGCGGGTAGAGGTAGTAGCCGAGCAGGGCCACGCCCGTGGTCGCGAAGAGCGCGAGGCGGGCGGCCGCGTACCGGCCGGGGTGCCAGCGGTAGAGCCAGACCAGCACGCCGATGGTCAGTATGAAGTGCAGCGTGGCGTAGTAGTAGTTCATCGACACGATGAGCCAGGTCACCGAGTCGACGGCGTGGTTGACGGTTTTCTCCACCGCTATGCCGAGGGTGTGCTCGGCCCGCCAGATCCAGTCCGCGTTCTTCAGTGCCTGCGCCTTCTGCTCGGGCACGGCGTTGCGGATGAGGGAGTACACCCAGTAGCTGACCGCGATCAGCAGGATCTCGAACCAGAGCCGCGGGGTACGGGGGGAGCGCAGTCGGGCCAGCCGGCCACCGGCGGAGGCGCTCGGCGCGCGCTCCTCGGTGGGTGGCGGCACGGCCGTACGGCCGTCAAGAGTCTTCACATGCGCTTCACCCATAGGCAGACAGTCTGCCAGAAAGGGGTCCGGGGCCGATCACCCTCTGGTCGGGTCCCGGAGGGCCCCGCGTAGCACCTCAGGGGGAGGGGGAACCCTTACGCCCGGCTTCCATTCGTATCAGACGGGACGGCCGGACCGGGAATCCGGGCGGCCCTGGGCACCGAAGCGGTTGAACCGCGAACGACCAGCTCGGGGTGGAAGACGAATTCGCTGTGCGGCGCCGGGGTGCCGCCGACCTCCTCCAGCAGGGCGCGCACCGCGGCCTGCCCCATCGCCGTGACCGGCTGCCGGATCGTGGTCAGCGGCGGGTCCGTGAAGGCGATCAGCGGGGAGTCGTCGTAGCCGACGACGGAGACCTCGCGGGGCACGTCCAGGCCCCGCTGCCGGGCGGCCCGGATCGCGCCCAGCGCCATCATGTCGCTGGCGCACACCACCGCCGTACAGCCGCGGGCGAGCAGCGCGCCGGCCGCGGCCTGCCCGCCCTCCAGCGTGTACAGGGAGTGCTGGACCAGCTCCTGGGCCGCTTCCCGGCCCAGGCCGAGCTGCTCGCGCATGCTGTGCAGGAAGCCCTCGATCTTGCGCTGGACGGGCACGAAGCGCTTCGGCCCGAGGGCCAGCCCGATCCGTTCGTGGCCCAGTGCCGCCAGATGGGTGACGGCGAGGCGGATCGCGGCCCGGTCGTCCGGTGAGACGAACGGCGCCTGCACCTTGTCGGAGAAGCCGTTGATCAGGACGAAGGGCACGCCCTGGCCGCGCAGCCGCGCGTAGCGCTGCATGTCGGCGGAGGTGTCCGCGTGCAGCCCGGAGACGAAGATGATCCCGGCGACGCCCCGGTCCACCAGCATCTCGGTCAGTTCGTCCTCGGTGGAGCCGCCCGGCGTCTGGGTGGCCAGCACCGGGGTGTAGCCCTGGCGGGTCAGCGCCTGGCCGATGACCTGCGCGAACGCCGGAAAGATCGGGTTCTCCAGCTCCGGCGTTATCAGGCCGACCAGGCCGGCGCTGCGCTGCCGCAGCCGTACCGGACGCTCGTACCCGAGCACGTCGAGCGCGGCCAGCACGGACTGGCGGGTGGTCGCGGAGACGCCGGGTTTCCCGTTGAGCACCCGGCTGACGGTGGCCTCGCTGACACCCGCCTGCGCTGCGATGTCGGCCAGCCGGGCGGTCATGGAGGGGACTGTACCGGTCGCCTGTCGGATTGCCCACGCTGCCCGCACCGACCGCGGGCGGGCAGCGCCCCGGCCCGCCCGCCCCGACCGCCCGTCAGAGCCCCCACCAGGTGCAGGAGTCGCCCGGCAGCAGCGCGGTGTCCCCTTCGGCCGCGACCGTCGTGGAGGACAGCAGCACCCGGCCGGGGCGCGGGAGTTCCACCGCGCGGTCCAGGGTGTTGAGGGTGCACAGCAGGTCGGTGTGGCCGGAGCGGCCGGTACGGGTGAAGGCCAGCAGCCCGTCGGGGGCGTCGGCCCAGGTCAGACTGCCGTCGCCGAGGCTGGTGTGGGCCCGGCGCAGGGCCAGCGCCGCGCGGTACAGCTCCAGGGTGGAGGCGGGGTCGCCGGTCTGGGCACGGACGGACAGCTCCTTCCAGGCGCGCGGCTGCGGCAGCCAGCTGCCGCCGGGCCCGAAGCCGTACGCGGCCGTCTCGCCGCACCAGGGCAGCGGCACCCGGCAGCCGTCGCGGTGCCCGTCCTGGCCGTCGCCGCGGAAGAACGCCGGGTCCTGGCGCACCTCGTCGGGCAGGTCGGTGACCTCCGGCAGGCCCAGCTCCTCGCCCTGGTAGAGGTAGGCCGAGCCGGGCAGCGCGAGCATCATGAGGGTGGCGGCGCGGGCGCGCCGCAGGCCGCCGAGCCGGGTGGTGTGCCGCACCACGTCGTGGTTGGACAGTACCCAGGAGGTGGTGGCGCCGACCGAGGCGGTCGCGGCGAGCGAGGCGTCGATGATCGCGCGCAGCGCGTCGGCGGACCAGTCGGCGGTCAGGAACTGGAAGTTGAACGCCTGGTGCAGCTCGTCGGGGCGTACGTACATCGCCAGGCGCTCGGGGGAGGGGGCCCACGCCTCGGCGACGCCGATCCGCTCGCCGGGGTAGGAGTCCAGCAGGCGGCGCCAGGAGCGGTGGATCTCGTGGACGCCGTCCTGGTCGAAGAAGGGCAGCACCTGGCTGCCGATGAGCTTCGCCTGCTCCTTGTGCCCGATGTCCGGCAGCCCGGGCGCCTTGATCATGCCGTGTGCCACGTCGATGCGGAAGCCGTCCACCCCGAGGTCGAGCCAGAACCGCAGGATGGCCTCGAACTCGGCGTGCACCTCCGGGTTCTCCCAGTTCAGGTCGGGCTGCTCCGGGGCGAACAGGTGCAGGTACCAGTCGCCGCGTTCGGTACGGGTCCAGGCGGGCCCGCCGAAGACCGACTCCCAGTCGTTGGGCGGCAGCTCGCCGGACGCGCCCTTGCCGGGCCGGAAGATGTAGCGCTCCCGGGCCAGCTCCGGGTCCTGGAACCAGGGGTGCTGGTCGGAGGTGTGGTTGGGCACGATGTCGACGATCACCCGCAGGCCCAGCGTGTGCGCGGCCCGTACCAGGTCGTCGGCGTCCGCGAGGCTGCCGAACAGCGGGTCCACGGAGCGGTGGTCGGCGACGTCGTACCCGCCGTCGGCCTGCGGCGAGGCGTAGAACGGGGTGAGCCAGACGGCGTCCACGCCCAGGTCCCGGAGGTAGGGCAGGCGTTCCCGGGCGCCGCGCAGGTCGCCGATCCCGTCCCCGTCGCAGTCGGCGAAGGAGCGTACGTACACCTGGTAGATGACGGCGTCGCGCCACCAGCCCGTACGGCTGCCGGTGGCGTGGGCCGCGCGGGCGGGGTCGGTCGAAGTCAGCTCCTGGGTCATCCGGCTTCCCTGTCGAGAGTGGGGCGTTTCGGGGCGGGGCGGCCATGCATCGTCTTGCAGGGTCCTGGCCTCGATCGGCGGACGGTCGTCTATGGGCTCAACGCGCGGGGCACGGCGGGGTGACGGGCCGACGGGCGGCTCAATCCCCTGGTGGGGGGCCTGCGGGGGTGCGCGGGGCGCGCTGTGCGCGGGCGCCGCCCCCGGCAACCCCTGTCAGCAGCCTTGCAGAAATTTGCCGCAAGGTCTTTCGAATTCATTTCCGCGCTGTTACGTTCCTGTCCGCCATCACAGGCGTTCCGAACGGCCGAACGAGGCGTTCCGGCGCCATTTCGGGCGTTTCCCTAAGGAGTTCACATGCGGCGTGGCATGGCGGCCACCGCGTTGGTCGCGGGACTGGCACTGGCGGCGACAGCGTGCGGTGGTGACGGCGGCGGAGGCGATCGGAGCGGAGGCGAGCTGTCGGGCACCGTGACCTTCTGGGACACCTCCAACGACGCCGAGAAGGCGACGTACAAGAAGCTGGCCGAGGACTTCGAGAAGGAACACCCCAAGGTCGACGTCAAGTACGTCAGCGTCCCGTTCGGCGACGCCAACGCCAAGTTCAAGAACGCCGCGGGCGGCGGGGCCGGCGCCCCCGACGTGATGCGGACCGAGGTCGCCTGGGTCGCCGACTTCGCCAACCTCGGCTACCTGGCGCCGCTGGACGACACCCCGGCCCTGGACGACCCCGGCGACTACCTCCCGCAGGCCCTGGGAAGCACGAAGTTCAAGGACAAGACCTACGCCGTGCCGCAGGTCACCGACACCCTCGGCCTCTTCTACAACAAGCGGCTCCTGAAGGAGGCCGGTGTCGAGGTCCCCAAGACCTTCGCCGAGCTGTCCGCCGCCGCCAAGACGATCAAGGACAAGACCGGCGCCACCGCGCTCTACCTGCGCGGCGACGACCCGTACTGGTTCCTGCCGTATCTGTACGGCGAGGGCGGCGACATGGTCGACGCCCGCGACAAGATCGTCACGATCGACGACGACGCCGGCGTCAGGGCGTTCAAGACCATCAAGGACCTGGTCGACTCCAAGGCCGCCGTCACCGATGCCACCGACGGCCAGGAGAACCAGCTCAAGGCCCTCAAGGACGGCACCGTCGCGATGGCGGTCAGCGGCCCCTGGGACATCGAAGGCGTCCGCGCGGGCAAGGAGTTCAAGGACGGGAAGAACCTCGGCGTCGCGCCGGTGCCCGGCGGCAGCGCCTCCCAGGGCTCCCCGCAGGGCGGCTGGAACCTCTCCGTCTACGCCGGTTCGAAGAACCTCCAGGCGTCCTACGCCTTCGTGAAGTACATGAGCTCGGCCAAGGTCCAGCAGCAGACCACCGAGAAGCTGAGCCTGCTGCCCACCCGCAAGTCGGTGTACGCGGTGCCGTCCGTGGCGCACAACGAGATGGTCGGCTTCTTCAAGCCCGCCGTCGACAAGGCCGTCCAGCGCCCCTGGATCGCCGAGGGCAACGCCCTCTTCGAGCCCATCAAGGTGCAGATGAACAAGGTCCTCACCGGCGCGAGCACCCCCGAGCAGGCCGCCAAGGCCGTCGGTGACAGCTATCGCAAGATCCTCAAGGACTACAAGTGACGGACGCGGTACGGATGTCCCGGGGCCGGCGGAAGGGGGCTGCCGCTCCCGCGCCGCCGGGCCGGGTACGCAGAGCCCTGGCCACCCACTGGTACGCCTGGACCATGGTCGCCCCGGTGGTGCTCGTCATCGGCGTCATCATCGGCTACCCGCTGGTCCGCGGCCTGTACCTGTCGCTGACCGACGCCAACGAGGCCAATGTCGAGCGCCACATCGGCATGAACCACATCCCGGCCACCTACAAGTTCACCGGCCTGGAGAACTACACCGAGATCCTCGGCGACGGCGTCTTCTGGAGCCGGCTCGGCTGGACCGTGCTGTGGACGGTGGCCTGCGTCGGCCTCACCTTCGCCATCGGCCTGACCCTGGCCAACCTGCTCAACCGGAAGCTGCGCGGCCGCACCTTCTACCGGCTGGCGCTGATCCTGCCCTGGGCCATCCCCGCCTTCGTCTCCGTCTTCACCTGGCGGCTCCTCTACAACGAGAAGAACGGCCTGCTGAACAAACTGCTGGCGGGCGGCGGCATCGACGCCGTGCCGTGGCTGAACGACCCCACCTGGGCCAAGCTGTCGGTCATCGCCGTCAACGTCTGGCTCGGCGTGCCCTTCATGCTCGTCGCCCTGCTCGGCGGCCTCCAGTCCATCCCCGGCGAGCTGTACGAGGCCGCCGAGATGGACGGCGCGGGCGCCTGGCAGCGGTTCCGCAACATCACCGTGCCCGGCCTGCGCGGGGTCAGCAGCACCGTGATCCTGCTCTCCACCATCTGGACGTTCAACATGTTCCCGGTGATCTACCTGCTCACCCGGGGCGGCCCCGGCGACGCCACGGAGATCCTGGTGACCTACGCCTACCGGCTCTCCTTCGTCGACAGTCCGCGCGACTTCTCCGGCTCGGCCGCCTGGGGCGTGCTGATCCTGCTCCTGCTGTCCCTGATCGCGGTGGTCTACCGCCGCTCGCTGCGCAAGCAGGGAGAGGTGTGGTGACCATGCGCTCCAAGCGAAGCCCGCTGGCCTCCGTGGGCCTGCACCTGGCCCTCCTGGCCGCCGCCGTCATCGCGGTCTTCCCGCCGCTGTGGCTGCTGATCACCTCCTTCAAGCCGAAGAACGACGCCTTCACCACCGAGCTGGTCAGCAACTTCACCTTCGCCAACTACCGGCACGTGGTCGCCGACACCGAGTTCCTGACCTGGTTCGGCAACTCGGTGCTCGTCGTCGGCGTCACCACCGTCCTCGGCGTCTTCATCGCCGCCACCACCGGCTACGCCGTCAGCCGCTTCCGGTTCCCCGGCATGCGCCCGCTGATGTGGCTGCTGCTGGTCACGCAGATGTTCCCGGTCGCCGTACTGATCGTGCCGCTGTACAACCTGCTGGCGGGCCTGGGCCTGCTCAACCAGCCGGCCGGCCTGGTCATCACCTACCTGACCATCGCCGTCCCGTTCTGCGCCTGGATGATGAAGGGCTTCTTCGACACCATCCCGGTGGAGATCGACGAAGCCGGGCGGGTGGACGGCCTCAACCCGTTCGGCACCTTCTGGCGCCTGGTCCTGCCGCTGGCCCGCCCCGGCCTGGCCGTCACCGGCTTCTACACCTTCGTCACGGCCTGGGCCGAGGTCGCGTACGCCTCCGCCTTCATGACCGGCGAGGAGAACCTGACCCTCGCCGGCGGCCTCCAGACCTTCGTCAACCAGTACCTGAACGACTGGGGCTCGATGACCGCCGCCGCCGTGATCATCGCGGTGCCCGCGGCCCTGGTCTTCGCCTTCGCCCAACGCCACCTCGTCGCCGGGCTGACCTCCGGCACCACCAAGGGATGACATGACCGAGCACCACGCCACCGGAGCGACCGCCGACGCCGCGGACCCGGCCGCGTTCGCCGCCACCCAGTGGTGGCGCGACGCGGTGATCTACCAGGTCTACCCGCGCAGCTTCGCCGACGGCAACGGCGACGGGATGGGCGACCTGCCCGGCATCCGCGCCCGTCTGCCGTACCTGAGGGACCTGGGCGTCGACGCCGTCTGGCTCAGCCCCTTCTACGCCTCCCCGCAGGCCGACGCCGGCTACGACGTGGCCGACTACCGCGTCATCGACCCGGCCTTCGGCACCCTCGCCGACGCCGAGGCCGTCATCCGCGACGCGCACGGCCTGGGCCTGCGCGTCATCGTGGACATCGTCCCCAACCACTGCTCCGACCAGCACGCCTGGTTCCGGCAGGCGCTGGAGGAGGGCCCCGGCTCGACGCTCCGCGAGCGCTTCCACTTCCGCAAGGGCCGCGGCGAGAACGGCGAACTCCCGCCGAACGACTGGGAGTCCGTCTTCGGCGGCCCCGCCTGGACCCGCGTCCCGGACGGCGAGTGGTACCTGCACCTGTTCGCCCCCGAACAGCCCGACTTCAACTGGGACAGCCCCGCCGTCCAGGACGAGTTCCGCTCCATCCTGCGCTTCTGGCTCGACCTGGGCGTGGACGGCTTCCGCATCGACGTCGCCCACGGCCTGGTCAAGGCCCCCGGCCTGCCCGACATGGGCCGTACCGACCAGCTCAAACTGCTCGGCAACCAGGTGCTGCCGTTCTTCGACCAGGACGGCGTCCACGAGATCTACCGCTCCTGGCGCCGCGTCCTCGACGAGTACGCGGGCGAGCGCATCGGCGTCGCCGAAGCCTGGACGCCCAGCGCCGACCGCACCGCCCTCTACCTGCGCCCCGACGAGCTGCACCAGGCGTTCAACTTCCACTACCTCGACACCGGCTGGGACGCCGCCGAACTGCGCGCCGTCATCGACGCCTCCCTGGCGGCGATGCGACCGGTCGGCGCCCCCACCACCTGGGTCCTGTCCAACCACGACGTCGTACGGCACCGCACCCGGCTCGGCGGCGGCGAGCGCCGGGCCCGCGCCGCGGCCCTGCTCATGCTCGCCCTCCCCGGCTCGGCCTACGTCTACCAGGGCGAGGAACTGGGCCTGCCGGAGGTCACCGACCTGCCCGACGAGGTGCGCCAGGACCCGGCGTTCTTCCGCGGCGACGGCCAGGACGGCCTGCGCGACGGCTGCCGGGTGCCGATCCCTTGGTCCGGCGACACCGCCCCGTACGGCTTCGGCACGGGCGGCAGCTGGCTGCCGCAGCCCGCGGAGTGGGCCCGGCTCAGTGTTGCCGCCCAAACCGGCGACCCGGCCTCCATGCTGGAGCTGTACCGTACGGCCCTCAAGCTGCGCCGCGCCCACCCCGGGCTTGGTGCGGGCGACGCCGTCACCTGGCTGGGCGCACCCGACGGCGTGCTGGCCTTCCGCCGCCCCGGCGGCTTCGTCTGCGTCGTCAACACGACACCGGAGCCGGTCCGCGCGCCCGCCCGGCCCGGCTGGCGCGTCCTGCTGTCCTCGGCCGAACTGCGTACCATCGACGACGAGCTGACCATCCCGGCGGACACCGCCGTGTGGTGGCAGGCGTGACCGACCGCCCCGACGTGCCGCCGGCCGGGGCCGACGGTCCCCGGCTGGCGCACATCGCCGCGCAGGCCCAGGTCAGCGAGGCGACGGTCAGCCGGGTGCTCAACGGGAAGGCGGGCGTGGCCCGGGGCACCCGGCAGCGGGTCCTGGCGGCCCTCGACCTGCTCGGCGGCGAGCGCCCGGTACGGCTGCGCCGCACCAGCGCCGGACTGGTCGGGCTGATCGTCCCCGAACTGACCAACCCGATCTTCCCGGCCTTCGCCCAGCTCATCGAGCAGGCCCTCGCCGGGCACGGCTACACGCCGGTCCTGTGCACCCAGCTCCCCGGCGGCGCCACGGAGGACGAACTGGTCGAACAGCTGGAGGCACGCGGCGTCACCGGCATCATCTTCCTCTCCGGCCTGCACTCCGACAGCACCACCGACCCCGCCCGCTACACCCGCCTCACCGACCGCGGCGTCCCGTACGTCCTGATCAACGGCTACCACGAGGACATCGCCGCCCCCTTCGTCTCCCCGGACGACCGGGCGGCGGCCCGCATGGCCGTACGCCACCTCGCCGAACTCGGCCACCGGCACATCGGCCTGGCCGTCGGCCCGGTCCGCTACGTCCCGTCGCGCCGCAAGGCCGAAGGCTTCGCCGCGGCGCTCACCGAGGCGTTCGGCCTGCGGAGGGGGCAGGCCGAACGCCTCGTACGCCACACCCTGTTCGGCGTCGAAGGGGGACACGCGGCAGCCGCTTCCCTGCTGGACGCGGGCTGTACGGCAGTCGTCTGCGGCAGCGACCTGATGGCGCTCGGCGTCGTACGGGCGGCGCGCCAGCGCGGCCTGGAGGTACCGGCACAGGTGTCGGTCGTCGGCTTCGACGACTCCCAGCTGATCGCCTTCACCGACCCGCCGCTGACGACCGTGCGCCAGCCGGTGCGGGCGATGGCCACGGCCGCCGTGGACGCGCTCATCGAGGAGATCCGCGCCCGCGCGGACGGTGACCGGCCGCCGGACCGCCACACGGAGTTCGTCTTCCAGCCGGAGCTGGTGGTACGGGGATCGACGGCCCCGGCCGGTCCGGCCGGTCCGGGGCGTTCCGGTTTCGGCGAAGACGGGTCCCGGGGGCACGGCGGGGAGTAATCTCCAGATGCGGAACGTGACGGTCTCGAAGGGCCGGCCCGCTCCGTACGGCGGAAGGCTCATCCCATGGAGCAGCGGGTGTCCGTACAGGAGTTGCTCGTCGGCCTGGATCGTGCCGTCGACGCGGGCGAACACCGCGTGTGGGCGGTGCGCTGCGCCCACGCGCTGGGACTGGAGGGGATAGCGGTCTCCTTGCGGTGGGGCACGGAGCTGGTCTGGTTCAGCGACGACATCAGCGCGCGCCTGGAAGACGCCCAGTTCACCCTGGGGGAGGGACCCGGACTGACGGCAGACCTGAGTCACGGGGCCATCGAGGTGGCGGACCTGGACGCGTCCGCGGACAACCGGTGGCCGCAGTTCGCCGCCGAAGTCCGCTCCCTGGGTGTGCGGGCGGTATTCGTGTGGCCGGTCCGGGCCGGAGCGGTCCGGTTCGGGGCGCTGAGCGGATACCGCACGACGCCCGGACCGCTGACCGGGCGGCAGGTGGCGGACGGGCTCCGGGTGGCCGACGCACTGGCCGACCGACTGCTGGCCTGGCAGCCGGAGGCCCAGAACTCCACCAACGGGCCGGGCACCGCGGGCGCCATCGACCTGCACTGGGCCGAGGTGCACCAGGCCACCGGTGTGCTGAGCTGCCGGCTCGGCGTCCCGCTGGAGGAGGCGCTGGTCCGGCTGCGCGCCCGGGCGTTCGCGTCCGGCCGGCCCATCTCCGAGGCGGCCCGCGACATTCTGCGGGAGCTGCCACCGTGACCGACCGTCCCCCAGCGGCCGCGCCGCCCACGGGCCCACGTGCCGCGCCCGTGCACCGAGGAGTATGGACATGAGCAGGGAAGAGAAGATCGCCCGGACTTTCGTGGAACTCGCCGACACCTTTGTCGCGGACTTCGACGTCATCGACTTCCTGGAGCAGCTGACCTGCCGCTGCCGTGACATCTTCGCCGTCGACGACGCCGCGGTCCTGCTGGCCTATCCGGGGCCGCACTTGCACAGCCCCGCCCCTTGCGACCCCAGCCCCGCCCTGACCAAGCTGCTGGAACTGGCCCTGCGCGAAGGGCCCGCCCTGGACGCCTACCGCACCGCCGCCGCGGTCACCCCCGGCGAACTCGCCCGTGCGCCCGCGGCCTGGCACGGTTTCACCGCGCAGGCTCGCCGGGCCGGTTACTCCTACGCCTGTGCCGTACCCCTGCGATTGCGCCGGCAGACCCTCGGCGCCCTGTTGCTCCTGCGCACCGCGGACAGCCCCCTGCCCGCCGACGACCTGATCACGGCCCAGGCGTTCGCCGACGCGGCCACCATCGGGCTGCTGCACGCCCGCACCCTGAAGCACACCGACACCGTCAACGAGCAGCTGCACACCGCCCTGCACAGCCGCATCCTCATCGAGCAGGCCAAAGGATTCCTCGCCGCCCACCACAACATCTCGCTCGGCGACGCGTTCGGCACCATGCGCCACCACGCCCGCAGCCACCACTTTCTGCTGCACGACGTCGCCCAGCACGTCGTCGCCACCGGAGACCTGCCCCGGTCACCGGCCGCGGGCCGACGGCCGGCCGAGGGGTGACCGGTCGAGGACTCACCGGCCGAGTGAGCGCGCACGGGCCGCGTGCGCGCGTACGGAGGTGTGCGCGTGGAGACCTTGTGCGCGCGTCCCGGCGGGGCCGGTCCTCCCGGGAGCCGGGTGACGGACTGCCGTGCCGACCAAGGCAGATGGCAGGATGACCACCGCGGTGGCCGCAACCACCGCAGCCACCGCAGCCACCCACGGGAAAGGTGCCGGACGACCATGGCCATCATCCACCACACCACGCTGAGCCCCACGAAGCTGGAACTCCTCGCCACGTGGCTCCCCGGCCGCCCCTGGTACGCGGGCGACGGCCGGGCCCCCGAGCTGACCAGGGCGGGCGGCTTCCGGCTCGACGACCCGGCGGGCGACGTCGGCATGGAGTTCATGGTGGCCACCGACACCGCCGGCGCCGAACCCGTCGCGTACCACGCCCCGTTCACGTATCGGGGCGCGCCTCTGGAAGGCGCCGACCACGCGCTGGTCGGCACGCTGGAACACGGCGTCCTGGGCAAGCGCTGGGTCTACGACGGCACCCACGACCCGGTCCTGGCCGCCCAGCTCTTCGCCCTCCTCATCGGCAAGGCCACCCCGCAGGCCCAGAGCGAGACCGACACCCTCGACCCCACGGTCCACCCGCACTTCACCGAAACGGGCCACGAAGCGGCAACGGGCCCCCAGTCGGTGACAGACGGCCCCGACGCGACCGACATCCACATCCACTCGTCCCGCCCGCTGCTCCTGCGCATACACCGCGTGCTGACGGCGGGCGACGAGCCCACCGGGGCGCCCCTGGGCCACGTCAGCGCGACATGGACGGTCCCGACGGGGCAGAGGGTACGGGGCGTCTTCGCGACGGCGCACGAACAGGACCGACCGTCCTGAGACGGACCGGGGCCGAGCCGCCGGAACCACCGGAACCACCGGAACACGCCCGTTTCGCCCTGCACCTGCGGGCGCTGGAACAGGCCGCGGACGGCGCCGACGGCGATGAACCCGCCCGGGTGGCCGAAGTCCTCACGGACCCCGACCAGGCGATGGCGCAGTCCGCGATCGTGCGGCACGTGGACCGTCGAGCGGCCGAACTGCTCGACGGCCCGGAGCCGGAGTACGCGTCCTGGACGCGGTCCATGGCCAAGGCCGCCCACGAGTGACCTAGCGTCAGGCTACGAGGCCGGTTGCGTACGGGAGGAACGCGGCCCAGGAGTCGGCCGGGACGGTGAGGTGGGGGCCTTGTGCGTTCTTCGAGTCTCGTATGCGGACGGTGACGCGGGCGGCAGAGACTTCGACGCAGTTGTCACCTGAGCTGCTGCTGTAGCTGGACTTGTGCCAGGAGAAGGCGGCTTCGACGCAATCGTCGCCGTCGCCGCCGCTGTAGCTGCTCTTGAACCAGGACACCTCAGTGGTCTTCACAGTGCTCCTCGGATCCGCTTCAGCAGGCTCACGGAGTCTTGGGGGCTGGGGGCCTGCGAACGCAGTTTCGCATACCGCATCTGGAGCACGCTGATGTCGTGCCGACCAGCGAACAACTGGCCGCTTCGTTGGCCTTCGGAGTAGCCGTACCACGTGTTGTCAGGAGTCTCCAGCAGCCGAATGGGCCCGTCCAGGCCCGCGTGCTCCTCCTGCCCCAACGGCATCACCTGCAACTCGACGTTCCGCAGCTTGGCGACTTCGAGGATGTGGTCGATCAGATCCCGGATGACGTCGATCCCTCCCACAGGGCGCCGGAAGAGAGCTTCCTCGACGATGAAGCTGAACGCGGTGTTCGGCCTCTCCTGGAGCAGGCGTTGCCTCTCCATCCGGGCGGCGAGCCTGGTTTCGATTTGGTCGTCAGCCAGGGGCGGCACCCTGTTCCTGAAGACGGCCCGCGCGTATGCCTCGGTTTGCAGCAGCCCGGGGATCAGTCGGCACTCGTACGTACAGAGGTGCAGCGCCTGCCGCTCCAAAGCTGCCCACTGCCGGAACCACGTCGCCAGCCCACGCCGACGCGTCAAGGGCCCCGCCGCGGCCCGCAATACACCGAACGCGTCCAGCACCACCTCTGCTCGGTCGATGAGTTCCGGTGGTGCGAGCCTGCGCCCCTGTTCGATCGAGGCGATGGTCTGCGCGGAGAACCGCACCAGTGGGGACAGCTCTTCCTGCGTCAGCCCGGCCCGTTCTCGGAACACTTTGAGGACGGCCCCGAAGCTCTTGAGGCTGTCCATGTATTCCGGCTCGTTGCTGCCCCTGCCACCTGCCATGGATCGGCACCTCCGGGGTGATCTCGCGCACGACCAGGCCATGGTTACGGGCCGTTACTCGTACTGTCCACTCCGCGTACCCGTACGCTGACTTTCCGTACGGACGGAAAGCCTGGTCAGCCCGGTGGCGCGCCCGGGACCGTAGGCCCATGACACCCCAACTCATCACCCGCCCACCCCACCCACCCGTCACCGTACGTGTGTTCACCCAGTGCTTCAGTAGTACGCGGCTCGGGGCGCGGCTTGCGCGGCATCTTGCCGTGCATCGGCTCGACGCGTGGGGGTTTCCGTACGGGACCGCGTTCTCCGACGATGTGGGTGCCGTCGTGGGGGAGCTGGCGGCCAACGCCGTGACCCACGGCCGCGTCCCCGGCCGGGACTTCGAGTTGCGGCTCGCGGTCGTCGGCGGCCTCGCGCGTACGGGGACGCTGCGGATCGACGTGACCGACACGCGGACCGAGCGGCGCCCGCCGTCCCCCGACGGCCTCGTGTCCGCGCCGCCCGACGCGGAGGCCGGGCGCGGCCTGCTCGTCGTGGCCGCGCTCGCCACCCGGTGGGCGGTCCTCGACCGCGTACCGGTCGGCAAGACCGTGCGCGCCGAGCTGGACCTCGTGCCCGGCGGACACGTGCCCGGCCCGGAGGACGCCGCAACGCCGTTGCAATCTTTTGCGTAATCTCTTGCAACAATCAACCACGGCGGATAGAACAGCGGCCGAACACCTCCCACCCCCTCAGGAGGAGCCGTGACCCATCCGATCCGTCCCCGGCGGCGCGCCCGCAGACCCGTGGCCGCCGCCCTCGCCCTCCTCTCCGGCACGGCGGCGGCCGTCCTCGCCCCGCCGCCGCAGCCGGCGAACGCGGAGCCGCCCGGCGCGAAGGACGTGACCGCCGAACTCTTCGAGTGGCGCTACGAGTCGGTGGCCAGGGAGTGCAAGGACACCCTCGGCCCCACCGGTTACGGCTACGTGGAGGTGTCACCGGCCACCGAGCACATCCAGGGCGGCCAGTGGTGGACCTCGTACCAGCCGGTCAGCTACAAGATCGCCGGGCGGCTCGGCGACCGGGCGGCCTTCAAGCGCATGGTGGACACCTGTCACGCGGCCGGTGTGAAGGTCGTCGCGGACGCGGTGATCAACCACATGTCGGCCGGTTCGGGTACGGGGACGGGCGGGTCCCCGTATACGAAGTACGACTACCCGAAGCTCTACCAGCGCCAGGACATGGACGACTGCACCGGGCGGATAACGGACTACCGCGACCGGTGGAACGTCCAGCACTGCGAACTGGTCGGGCTGGCCGACCTGGACACCGGCGAGCCCCACGTCCGGTCGCGGATCGCCGCGTACCTCAACGACCTGCTGTCGCTCGGCGTGGACGGCTTCCGGATCGACGCGGCCAAGCACATGCCCGCCGAGGACCTGGCCGCGATCAAGCGGCAGTTGAAGAACCCGTCGGTCTACTGGAAGCAGGAGGCGATCTACGGGGAGGGCGAGGCCGTCTCGCCGACGGAGTACCTGGGCAACGGGGACGTACAGGAATTCCGGTACGGGCGGGACCTGAAGCGGGTGTTCCAGAACGAGAAGCTGGCCTACCTGAAGAACTTCGGCGAGGGCTGGGCCTATCTGCCGTCGGGCGCGGCAGGTGTCTTCGTCGACAACTGGGACACCGAGCGCAACGGCACGACGCTCAGCTACAAGGACGGCGCGGACTACACGCTGGCCAACGTCTTCATGCTGGCCTGGCCGTACGGCGCCCCGGACGTGCATTCCGGTTACGAGTTCGCCGACCACGACGCGGGGCCGCCCAACGGCGGCCAGGTGCGCGCGTGCTGGCAGGACGGCTGGAAGTGCCAGCACAACTGGCCCGAGATCCGCGCCATGGTCGGCTTCCGCAACGCGACCCGCGGCACGGCCGTCACCCACTGGTGGGACAACGGCGACGACGCCATCGCCTTCGGGCGCGGTGACAAGGGGTACGCCGTGATCAACCACCAGGGCAGCGCGCTCACCCGTACGTTCCAGACCTCGCTGCCCGTCGGCACGTACTGCGACGTACAGAGCCGGAAGCCGGTGACCGTGGACGGTGACGGCCGCTTCACCGCCACGCTCGCCCCGAACACGGCACTGGCCCTGCACGTCGGCGCGCGCAGCTGCGGCTGATCCCGGGCCACCGGTCCGGACCGGCGGGTCCGCCCGGTCCGCCCGGTCCGCCCGGACCGCCCGGACCGTCGGGACCGCAGCCGGGAGGGGCCGCGGTCCGCGGCCATCGCCGTCACCGCGGTCCGGACCGCCGGCCCGGCCCCGCTCACCTCCGAACGTCCTGAAGGAGTCCTTACGTGAGGCGCACCCTCCGCCGTACCGTCGCAGCCGTGGCCATGGCCCTGTGCGCGGCGGTCCTGCCCGCCCCGCCCTCCGCGAACGCCGCACCGCCACCGGCTCCCGGCCGGGCGGCGGCGCAGTGGATCGACCGCGACACGGTGGTGTGGAAGGGCGCCCGGCACGCGGCCGCCCAGCTGGAGTTCGGGGCGGAGGGGCAGGGACAGGGCCAGGAGCGCGGGCACGGCCACGCGCAGGGGCGGATACGGCTCACGCCCGGCACCCTCACCCCCGCCGAGCGTGCCGCGTACCCGCACCTGAAGGACTTCCCGGCGTTCGCCGTCGACCCGCGCGACCAGAAGCTCGCCCCCGCCGCACTGCGGGAGCGGCTGGTCGCCGTGCAGCGGGACGCGGACGGGCAGCGGGTCAGCACCGGCGTGCAGATCCCCGGCGTGCTGGACGACCTGTACGGCCCGGCGGCGGCCAAGGCACCGCTCGGGCCGGTCTTCCGGCACGGCCGCCCGACGCTCGCCGTCTGGGCACCGACGGCCCGGACCGTCGCGCTGGAACTGGACGGACGGACCGTGCCGATGCGCCGGGACGACGCGAGCGGCGTATGGCAGGTGCGCGGCGCGCGCGGCTGGGCGGGGAAGCCGTACCGGTACGTCGTGACCGTCTGGGCGCCGAGCGTCGGCCGCTTCGTCACGAACAAGGTCACCGACCCGTACGCGACCGCCCTGACCGCCGACTCCGAGCGCAGCGTCGTCCTCGACCTCGCCGACCCGCGGCTCGCGCCGAAGGGCTGGGGCAAGCTCAAGAAGCCTGCCGCCGTTCCGCTGAACCGGGCCCGTATCCAGGAGCTGCACATCCGGGACTTCTCGGTGGCCGACCCCACGTCGCGCCATCCCGGGCAGTACCTGGCCTTCACCGACCGCCGCTCGGCCGGGATGCGGCACCTGAAGGCGCTCGCGGACGCGGGGACCTCGTACGTCCACCTGCTGCCCGCCTTCGACATCGCCACCATCCCGGAACGGCGCTCCGACCAGGCCCGCCCCGACTGCGACCTGGCGGCACTGCCTGCCGACTCCGAGCGGCAGCAGGAGTGCGTGGGCGCCAGCGCCGCACGCGACGCGTACAACTGGGGATACGACCCGTTCCACTACACGGTGCCGGAAGGCTCGTACGCCTCCGACCCGGATGCGCCGCGGGCGCGGACGACGGAATTCCGCCGCATGGTGCAGGGGCTGAACGGGGCCGGGCTGCGCACCGTCATGGACGTCGTCTACAACCACACCGCCGCGAGCGGCCAGGACCGGCTGTCCGTCCTGGACCGGATCGTGCCCGGGTACTACCACCGGCTGCTGGACGACGGGACCGTGGCCACCTCCACGTGCTGCGCGAACACCGCGCCCGAGCACCTGATGATGGGCCGGCTCGTCGTCGACTCGGTCGTCACCTGGGCCCGGCAGTACAAGATCGACGGGTTCCGGTTCGACCTGATGGGACACCACCCGAAGGCCAACATCCTGGCCGTACGCAAGGCCCTGGACGCGCTGACCGTCGCCGAGGACGGCGTGGACGGCAAAGCGATCGTGCTGTACGGGGAAGGCTGGAACTTCGGCGAGGCCGCGGACGACGCGCGCTTCGTCCAGGCCACCCAGCGGAACATGGCGGGCACCGGCATCGCCACCTTCAACGACCGCTCGCGCGACGCGGTACGCGGCGGCGGGCCCTTCGACCCGGACCCGCGCGTCCAGGGCTTCGCCTCCGGCCTCTACACGGCCCCCAACCCCTCGCCCGCCAACGGCACCCCGGCCGAACAGCGCGCCCGCCTGCTGCACTACCAGGACCTCATCAAGGTCGGGCTGACCGGCAACCTCGCCGGCTTCACGTTCACCGACACCTCCGGCCGTACGGTCAAGGGCTCGGAGGTCGACTACAACGGCGCGCCCGCCGGATACGCCGCGGCGCCGGGCGACGCCCTCGCGTACGCCGACGCGCACGACAACGAGACGCTGTACGACGCCCTCGCCTACAAGCTCCCGCAGGACACGTCCGCCGCCGACCGGGCCCGTATGCAGGTCGTGGCGATGGCGATCCCGGCGCTCTCACAGGGGCCGGCCCTCTCCCAGGCGGGCAGCGACCTCCTCCGCTCGAAGTCCCTGGACCGCAACTCCTTCGAGAGCGGCGACTGGTTCAACGCGCTGCACTGGGACTGCCGGGACGGCAACGGCTTCGGGCGCGGCCTGCCGCCCGCCGCCGACAACAAGGACAAATGGCCGTACGCCCGGCCGCTGCTGGCCGACCCGGCCCTGCGCCCCGGCTGCGCGCAGATCACCGCCGCCTCCGCCGCCTACCGCGACCTGCTCCGCATCCATGCCACCGAACCGGAATTCGGCCTGAACAGCACCGAGGCCGTACAAGCCGCGCTCTCCTTCCCCCTGCCGGGGACGGCCGAGACGCCGGGTGTCGTGACGATGCGGCTCGGCAAGCTGGTCGTGGTCTTCAACGCGACCGCGCAACGGCAGCTCCAGCGCGTCCCGTCGCTGGCGGGCCACCGGTACGACCTGCACCGCGTCCAGGCGCGGGGCGCGGACCCGGTGGTGCGGACGGCGTCGTACGAGAAGCGGACGGGAACGTTCGCGGTGCCGGGGCGGACGGTGGGGGTGTTCGTGGGTCGGTAGGCGGGGCCCGGGGCACGGCAGCCGGGTGGTGCCGAGTGGCGCCGGGTGCTCGGGACCGGTCGTCGGGTCGCTGCGGTCACGCGGCGCCGCACGTGGGGTCGGCGATGTCCACGCTGATCGACACGCCGGACGTGGAACGGAAGACGGCGCGGCCGGCGGTGCGACCGACGGTACGACCGGCTGCGCGGCCGGTTGCCTGATCGCCCGTGCCGTGTTCGAGGTGGATCTCGGTGAACGGATTCGAATCGCGGAAGCAGAGCGCCCAGGCCAGGGACAGTTCGCCGGTCAGCCGGGCGCAGAACCCCTCCGACCCGTGCGACCCCTCACCGCCCCAGAGGACCCCGCCGTCCGCCAGGGGCAGCGCGCGCAGCCCGTCCACCTCGGACGTCCGGTCCGGCTCGGCCGCCAGGACGCTCGCGAGGTCGAAGGGATCGCGTACCCGCCACCCGCTCGGCGCGGCGGGGTCGATCACCGCGTCGTAGGACCAGCCGTCGGCGACGTGGAGGGCGTCCCGGAACGGCAGTTCGTAGGAACGCCACAGACACTGGATCGGGCTCGGCGCTTCGTGGGGCCTTCCGGACGCGGCCCGCGCCTTTCCGGATGCGGCCAGCGTCTTTCCCACCGGGCTCCGGTCGCGCCGCTGCGCCGTGGATGCGGGTACGCCCGCCTGATCGTCGTCTCCGTACGGTGCCGTCTTAGGGGGCCGTTCATGGGCCGCCCTGCCCATGAACGGCCCATCCGCCGTAGGCGGTTCCGGGGCCTGGTTTCCCCCGTGGATCTTTCCCATGGTTCCCCCATATGTCCGCCGGGGCGGACTCCATGGGCCCCCGTGATCCCCTTGACCCGCAGGCCCCGGTGACATCCACTCTGTCGCCTCGATGAATTGTCCGAAAGCCCTGAAGGTGCCGGACAAAGGGCCGTACAACCCATCGTGGTGGTGCGGCGGCCCGGCGCGCGCCGGTGCTCAGCGCCGGGTGTGCGCCCCTACTCCGCTCCTTGCGCCGGGCTCTGCGCACCCGGCCCGAGCAGCCGCTTCTCCAGCAGTGTGACGGTGTACCTGCTGCCGTCCGAGCCCTCTTTGGCCCGCTGTTCGCCGACGACCCGGTAGCCCGCGCTCTCGTAGTACGGGCGCAGGCGCGGGTTGCCCGACTTGCAGTCCAAACGGCTCAGCGGACGGCCCGCCGCGGCGATCCGCCGCTCCGCGCGGGCCAGCATCGCGCGGCCGGTGCCCGCCGGGGCCCGGTCGCGGTCGACCATCAGACGGTGCAGATAGCCCGCCACGGGCGGCTGCGGCCCCCAGGCGGGCAGATCCTCCCACCACAGCTCCCAGGCGCCGACGATCTCCCCGCGCACCTCGGCGAACCACACCTCGTCCTGCTTGATACGCAGCCGGAAGTGGTCCGCGTCCCGTTCCCCCGGCTGCCACTGGTCGATGCCGCGGTCCCGCATCCAGCGGGCGGCGCCGTCATAGAGGGCGACGAGAGCGGCCACGTCGTCGCCGGTGTCCTCGGCGATCCGGAAGCTGATCATGTCCATGCGCGGATTCTGCCGCAGCCGGGGCGAGGGCTGCCGTCCGGGCCGCGATGGGTGGCTCGATGGCCCACGGGGGCGGAGGGAGGCAGTGATGCGGTGAAGCGGGGAGCGCCCGGTGGGGCGGCGGGCACCCGAGGGGCCGGCGAACGACCGGTGGGGCAACCGGCGTCCGACAGATCGGCGAGCGACCGATGGGGCAGGGCCGGAAAGCGCTTCCGGCGCAGACCGGCCCCGCCCCGTGGCTCAGCCCGCCGTGTTGGTCGCCCAGATCGGCTTGTCGCTGGCGTTGTAGACGACGACATTGCCGTCGTCCTGCACGGAGAGCTTGGCGCCGTGGTTCCCGCCGGTGTCGGAGTGCCAGATCTGCCGGCCGGAGGAGTCGTAGACGACGAGGTCGCCGTCCATCTCGAAGGCGGCCGTCTCACCGTTCGGGTAGACGTTGTCCGCCTGCCAGGCCGCCTTGCCGTGGCGGTAGACGACGAAGTTGCCGTCCTCCTGGAGGCGCAGCAGCGTTTCGCCGTTGCCGGAGGTCCACGCCTGGTTGCGGCGGAGCATCGTCCTGGGACGGAAGTCCGCATTCGCCATGTCTGCCCCCTCGCTTCGGCCCCGGGGGCGGTCCCCGGGGCGCCAGTCAAGGTAGTCCTGCGGACCGTGGGAACCGCAGGGGCAATGCCGCCGACTGATTCGCTCTGATGCGATGCGGCCGCCCCGGGCCTCCCAGGCCGTCCGGGACGTGCCGCCGGGGGCTCCTCGCACGGGAGGGGGCACTGTTCCGAGTGTGGCGCCGGAGAGCCGTGGCGACCCGCGGAACCGGGGCCGTGCCGGGGCGCGAACGGACTCACAGGGCGCACCGCACAGCCGGTCACCGGCCATCGGCCACCACCCGGCCCGGCGAAACCTGGCGCGCCCGCCCCCTTGCGAATGTCCCGGCCCCTTGCGAACTCCCCGCACCCGCAGGGGGCGGGGCCTCGCGGACTCAACGCCCCCGCACGGACTTCCCGGCCCCGCGGCCCCCGCCCTACGCCGACTGCGGCGCCAGTGCCACCAGCCGCGTCAGCAGGTCGCCGAACGGGCCGTCGGACGGTTCGCCGGCGAGGACGCGGCCCAGCATGTCCGCCATCTCCGCGTCGTACGCGGCACTCACCGCCGCCAGCGCCGCGAAGTCGTGCACCAGCTGCCGTTCCAGCTCGCCGCGCGGGATGGCACGGCTGTCGAGCCAGATCAGCGCGGTGGTCTCGGCGAGCGAAATCCAGGAGCGGACCACCAGCTCCATGCGCGGCGCCGGGCCCGTCACCCCGAGGTGGGCGAGGATCTGCTCGTACGCGGCCTGGCGCACCCCGTCGATCATCGCGCGTGCCCGCCCCGAGCCCACCGCGTCCATGGCCCCGATCGACGGCCCGCCGCGCATCAGCGCGGAGAAACCGGGGCCGTGCTCCTCGACGAAGTCGAAGAAGCGCTCCATGACCCGCAGCAGGCGGGCGCCGAGCGGCCCCTCGTGCGGCTCGACGAACCGGGCGGCCAGCTCGTCGGCCGCCCGGCGCAGCGCCGCCTCGTACAGACTCTGCTTGCCCGGAAAGTAGTGATAGACCAGCGGCCGGGAGATGCCGGCGGCCTCCGCGATCTCATCGATCGAGACCTCTTCCGGAGCCCGGTGACTGAACAGCCCGAGCGCCACCGCGATCAGCTGCTCACGCCGTTCCTCGACACCCATCCTGCGCCGCACCCCGTTGGTCATACGAACACCCTAACGAGCGGGGTGGCGCCGCGGAATCGAGCGACCGGAGTGCGGACAGCGGTCTCCGGTCACCGCTCGCCCGGCCGGCCGGGGTGGCCGTCAGAGATCCAGCACCAACCGCCCGCCACGCCCCCGCGACACGCAGATCAGCAGGGAGTCGGCGCGTTCGGTGTCGGTGAGGAGGGTGTCGCGGTGGTCCACTTCGCCTGCGAGGACGCGCTGTTGGCAGGTGCCGCAGAAGCCCTGTTCGCAGGAGTACGGCAGGTCGGGCAGTGCCTGGTCGCGGAGGGCGCGCAGGACGCTGCGGTCGGCGGGGACGGTGATCGTACGGCCGGTGCGCCGTAGCTCCACCTCGAACTCCGTGTTCTCCCCGGTCGGTTCTGCCGTCGCGGGTGTGAACCGTTCGGTGTGCAGGGTGAGGCCGGGCGCCCCGTGCGGCAGCAGCGTGGCGACGGCGTCCATCAGGGGGTCGGGGCCGCAGCAGTACACCGCGGCGTGTGGCGGGGCGTCGGTGAGTGCGGTGGCCAGGTCGGGCAGGCCGGCCTCGTCCTCGGGGACCACCGTCACCCGGTCCGACGCGGCGCCCGCCAGCTTCTCGATCTCCTCCAGGAACGGCATCGACGCACGCGACCGCCCGCCGTACACCAGCCGCCACGGCACGCCCTCGGATTCGGCCTGCCGCAGCATCGGCAGGATCGGCGTGATGCCGATGCCGCCCGCGATGAACAGGCAGGCGTGGCACTCCTCCAGCCGGAAGCGGTTGCGCGGGCCGCGTACCTCGACGGTGGTGCCCTCGTGCAGCTGCTCGTGCACCTCCCGCGAGCCGCCCCGGCCGTCCTCGATCAGGCGGGTCGCGATCGTGTACGAGCCGGTGTCGGCGGGATCGCCGCAGAGCGAGTACGGGCGTACGGCGCCCGACGGCAGCACCAGGTCGATGTGTGCGCCCGGTTCCCAGGCCGGCAGGCCGTCGCCCTCCAGGCGCAGCCGTACGACGCCTTCGGCCTCCTCGGCGCGCTCCGCGACCAGGAGCCGCCGCGGGCCGGAACGGTCCCGGCCCCGGCCGGAGACGGGTGTCTCCAGGGCGGGCATCGGCCACAGCGGCGACCGGTCGATGCGCCGCCGCAGCGCCCGCTGGACGGCCAGCGCGGCACCGGCGGCGATCAGGACCGTACGTATCCGGGGGAGGGGCGGCATGTCAGGCGGCTCCTGTCGGGCGGGTCGCGGGGGTGCCGGGCGTCGCGGTGCGGGGGCTCGCGGCGGCTTCCGTACGGGCCTCGGCGGCGGTCGCGGCGGGGGATTCCGCGAGGTAGGCGGCGGCCTGCGCGGTGCTGCCGTACCGCGAGGGGTGGTAGGCGCGGCTCAGGTACTGCGGGACGGAACGGGCCATCGCGCCCGCGGTGGGCAGCACGCCCTGGCGGCCGGCCCGCGCGAACTCCCGGAAGCTGGCCCGGCCGTCCGGGAGCGTCGGGTCGTTCGCCATGAAGAAGCGGACGCCGCGCTGCCAGAGGAAGACGAGCGCGCTGAACGCGGTGGCCCAGGTCCGTACCCGCCGCCGGTATCCGCCGTCCACGTGCAGGAACAGATCGAAGGCCACCGAGCGGTGCTCGACCTCCTCGGCACCGTGCCAGCGCAGCAGGTCCAGCATCGTCGGATCGGCGCCCCGGGCGTCCAGCGCCCGCGCGTTGAGCACCCAGTCCCCGAGGAAGGCCGTGTAGTGCTCGATCGCGGCGATGATCGCGACCCGCTCCATCAGCCACCACTGGCGCGCCCGCCCCGGCGGCAGTGGTGGCACCACCGGGGGACGGTCCCCGAGCAGCTTCTCGAAGAGCCAGTCGACCTGCGCGGTGTACGGCGTCGGGTCCAGCCCGAGCCGCTTGAGGTGCGGCAGCACGTCGTCGTGCGCCTGCGAGTGCATCGCCTCCTGCCCGATGAACCCGAGGACGTCCTCCCGCAGCCGCGGATCGCGGATCTGCGGCAGGACCTGCTTGTAGACGTGCACGAACCACCGCTCACCGGCGGGCAGCAGCAGGTGCAGCACATTGATCGTGTGGGTGCTGTCCGGATCGCCGGGAATCCAGTGCAACGGGGTGTCCGCCCAGTCGAAGGCGACGTCGCGGGCCTTCAGCGGGGTGTGCTCGGACGCGACCGGCCGGGGCCGCAACGAGGCCGTATTAGACATGGCGTCAATGTACTGGCGGGTACGGGACGGGCAACAGCCCCGCGGCACGGATTTCGGCACCAGGACGTCGCGATGCCGCGGAGCTCCGTCCGGAGCGCGCTAGCGCAGCGCCGACACCTGCACCCCGCTCGGGAGCCGGGCCGACAACTCGGCCCGGCCGCCCGCCGCGGCCGGTACGGCCAGCTGCGCACCGGCCGCCCGGCCCGTCACCCCGCCGCTCGCGGTGATCTTCGTGAGCTGGTCGCTGCCTGCCGCCACCAGCCACCACTGCCCGCCCGGTGCCTTCCACAGGACGCCGGCCAGGGCCCACGGCTCGCGGGGGCCGCAGCCCGGGCCGCCTTCGGAGCGGGCCACGACGGCGCCCGGGGCGTAGCGCGGTCCGCTCCTGGGCGGGGTCTGGACCTGGGCGAAGGCGCGGCTGCCGGCGCCACGCCAGGTCTCGGCGCGCGTGCACACCCAGGCGGCGGTGCCGCCGCCCGCGGGCAGCTGCTGGCGCGCGAACTCCCAGGAGTTGACCGTCTGTACGCCCTGGCCGCGCAGCCCGCCCAGATGGCATGCCGTACGGGCCCAGGCCGTGCGTGCCTGCGGCCCGGACGGGTCGCCGGGCCGGTCCGGCGCGCCGTACGTCAGGCGGGCCGGGAGCAGTTCGCCGAGGTCGGTGAACAGGCGGCCGTCCATGCGCAGGGCCTGCCAGGCCGTGCAGGTGGTGGCCTGCGCGGGGGACGGTACGGGGCCGGTCGTGCCGTCCTCGTCGAGACGCAGCGGCCGGGCGGCGGCGGTGGGCTCCAGGAGGTCCGTGAGGTCCGCGCGCTCGACCCATGGAGCGGTCAGGTAGCGGACGTTGCTGTCCGAGCGGCTGAGCACGAGCGCCGGGGCGGAGGTGTCGTCCGCGCCGTCCGTACGGGCGAAGTCCAGTGCCGCGCCGGAGCCGCTGCCCTGCTCGCCCGCGCCGTCCGCCGGTTCCGCATAGCGCGCCACGCGCAGCCCGTCGTACAGCAGCACCACCGCGGACCGGTCCACCACACCCGCGTACAACAGCTGTGGCGGACCGGCCGCGGGGCCCTTGGCAGTGCCCGGGGTGGCGGAGACCTGCACGTCCGGGCCGGGCCTGGCCCACACGGCCAGGGCGCGCCGCAGCAGCGCCCTGTCGTGCGTGCGGTCGCCGCGGGCGGGCCATGCCGCGAAACCCCGCCGTGTCGCGTTCCGCCAGGTCCCGGCGGCGGCCCGCGTCACCTTGGCGGGGTCGAGGGCGGCCTGCGCCGCCCCGTTCTGGGCGTACGGGGGAGCCGCGGCGCCATCGGGGCCCCAGTCGTCGCCCGGCAGACCCAGCAGCGCGCCGCAGACCAGCGCCGCCGCCCCGGCCGCCAGCACCGCGCGGGTGTGCTGGCGGCGCCGCATGAGGTCGGTGGGCCGGGCCTGGAGCGAGCAGGGGTCGAATTCGGCGGATTCCAGCAGCGGGCGGCCCCGGTTGCCGACGGGCTGCGGCGTGCCGGCCGCCGCGGCGAGCGCGCCCGGCGCGTCCTCGGCCCCGGCCGCCTCCAGGACCGCCCGCACGTCCACGTCACCCAGCCCCTCCAGAGAGCGCAGCACGTACGCCGCGCGGGCCGGACCGGACAGGGCCGACAGCGCCTGGTCGAGGGCGAGTTCGTCCGCGCCGCCGGCCCGCGGGAACAGCCGCAGCCCCCAGACCTGCGGCAGCAGCGGGGGCAGCGGCGGTACGGGCACTTCCCGGCGCACCAACGGCAGGCGCAGCCGGGGCCGTTCGGCGGCCAGGGCGGCGCGCAGCACCCGCTGCCGGACGAACGCGTAACCGGGATCGGCGGCCGGGCGGCCGGAGCGGCGCTGGGACGGCAGGACGGGGAGCTGTGCGCGGGCGCCCTGGCGCGGCAGCGCGCGCTGGACGATCGAATGCGCCGTCAGCACGCGCCGGTTGCGCCCCAGGGACGGCGGCAGCACCAGGTAGGCGAGGCGCGTCAACCGCGGATAGTGCTCGACGAGGGCGGCCTCGGCCTGGCCGACACCGACGAAGACGGCCGTGCCGGCACCGGTGCCGGGGCTTTCCGGACGGGGGGCTGTTGCCTGCTGCTGCTCCACGTTCGGTGAAACGAGTGAATCCTGGGATGGTCACCTCGTCCCCCGCCCCGGAGCGGGAGGGCCCGCCTCAGGGGTACGGCGGCGGGTGCCGCCGTACCCGGGTGCGCGGTTACTCCGGGCGCTGGTGGCGGTCGAGGTCGAACTCGCCGTCCCGCGCGCCCAGCACGAACGCCCGCCACTCCGCTTCGGTGTACCGCAGCACCACGTCCGGCTCCTTCGAATTCCGCATGGCCACCGCGCCCTTCTCCAGGAAGGCGATCTCCACCGCCTCCTCGGACTCGCCCGGGGCGCGCTGCCAGGTGGCGTCGGAGATGTCGAGGGCGTAGAGCCACTCCTTCTCAGCTGCGGCACTCATACGGTGAACTCCTCGCTCGCGGTCCGTACGGGTCTGCGTACGGATCGTCAGCGTACGCGGTGGCCGGACGAGCTTCCAGCGGTGCCGGGAGGCCGGCGGGCGGGCCGGACGGGACGGTGGCGTCAGCCGCGGTCCAGGTACGCCAGCACCGCCAGCACCCGGCGGTTGTCGTCGTCGGACGGCGGCAGTTCGAGCTTCCCGAAGATGTTGGAGGTGTGCTTGGCGACGGCCCGCTCGGTGATGACCAGCTTGCCCGCGATGGCGGTGTTCGACCGGCCCTCGGCCATCAGCTCCAGCACCTCGGTCTCGCGCGGCGTCAGCCGGGCCAGCGGCCGGTCCCGCGCCCGCCGGGACAGCAGTTGGGCGATCACCTGCGGGTCCATGGCCGTACCGCCGGCCGCCACCCGCCGGACCGCGTCGATGAACTGCTCGGCGTCGAAGACCCGGTCCTTGAGCAGGTAGCCGACGCCGCCGGTGCCGTCGGCGAGCAGTTCGCGCGCGTACAGCTGCTCCACGTGCTGGGAGAGGACCAGGACCGGCAGGCCGGGCCGCGCGCGGCGGGCGGCCAGCGCGCACTGCAGGCCCTCGTCCGTGAGGGAGGGCGGCAGCCGGACGTCGACGACCGCGACGTCCGGCTGCTCGTCCGCCAGCGCCCGTGCCAGATCGGGCCCGTTGTCGACGGCGGCGGCGATCTCGAAGTCGAACGCCTCCAGCATCCGTATCAGCCCGTCCCTCAGGAGGAAGAGGTCTTCGGCGAGCACAACGCGCACGGGATCTCCAGCGTGACCAGGGTGGGGCCGCCCGCGGGGCTGCTGACGGCCACGATGCCGTCGAATGTACCGAGCCGGCGTTCGAGGCCGCGCAGACCGGAGTGCGTACCGCCCTGGCCGGGCACCTCCGCGCCGCCCGCGGGCGGCAGGACCACCCCGCCGCGGCCGTCGTCGCCCACGCTGATCCGCAGCCGCCCGTCGGTGTACTCCAGGTCCACCCAGGCCCGCGCCGCACCCGCGTGCTTCGCGGTGTTGGTGAGCAGCTCGCTCACGGAGAAGTACGCGGCCGACTCCACCGGCGCCTCCAGCCGGCCCGGCAGCCGTCCGGTCACCTCCACCGGCAGCGGCATCCGCAGGGCCAGCGCCCGTACGGCGTCGTCCAGCCCGCGTTCGGCGAGCACCGGGGGATGGATGCCGCGCACCAGGTCGCGCAGTTCGGTCAGGGCCTGCGCCGAGGACGTACGGGCGCGGGCGACCAGCTCCTTGGCCTTCGCCGGGTCACGTTCGATCAGCGCCTCTATCGTGCCCAGGTCCATGCCCATCGCGACCAGCCGGGCCTGGGCGCCGTCGTGCAGGTCGCGTTCGATACGGCGCAGCTCGGCGGCCGAGGCGTCCACCGCGTCGTGCCGGGTCTCGGTCAGCCGCGCCACCCGGGCAGCCAGCTCGGCCTTGGGCGGGGTGAGGAACACCGCGGCGAGCCGGAAGTGCAGCGCCAGCAGCTTCGGTCCGAAGACGGACGCGGCGAGCACCGCCGCGCCCAGCACCGGCATGAAGGCCACCTGTACCGGGTCCGAGGCGAACAGGAAGCCGTACATCTGGCCGTCGAGCTGCACGCCGTTCCAGACCAGCAGCGGGATGACGAACCCCTCGACGCCGAACGCGATCAGCACGGCGGGCAGCAGCGCCGCGAAGAACCCCGCAGTCATGTCGACGAAGAGCCACAGCAGTTCCCGCCAGGTGGCCGGATCGCGCAGCAGGTGCTGGCAGTGCTGTACGAGACCGGGCAGGCCGGGATCGGACCGGCGGGCGGGCGGCGGGCGGTAGCCGGCCGGTACGCGGATACCTGCCCAGTCGAGCGCCCACACCCGCCGCAGGTCCGCGTAGCGGCGGGTCAGGGTCACGACGAGCGGGGTGGTCAGCCAGCCCACGCCGATCGGCAGCAGGGCCAGCGAGACGAGCGTGAGCGAGAAGAGCGCCACCGAGCCCGCGAGGGACAGGGCGGCGAGCCCGAGCCCACGTGCCCCGGCGACCAGTGTTCGGCGGACCCTCATCCGTACGCTCCCTGTGCTTCACGCGCCCGGACGTCGGGCGCGGGAACAGTCTGCCTGGCGGAGAAGACCAGGTCACTGGGTTGCGCCCCCGGAACGGGGGTGTATCCGGCACCACCCCCGGGGCGAGGGCGCCCGGTGGCCGCCGTTCTTTCCGTACGCGTTTCCTGCCGGCCTCACCACGTCTCGACCTCCGGACGGAGAGCCCCATGAGCGTTCCCGCGACCGTGCCCGCCGCCCACCCGCCCGCCACCGCCGCCGCGTACGAGACCTCGATCGCCGACGCGCCGGACCGGATACGTGCCGCGCAGCGCCTGCGTCACCAGGTCTTCGGCGCGGAGCTGGGCGCCACCCTGCACTCGCCCCTGGCGGGCCACGACATCGACCCCGTCGACGATCTCGCGGACCACCTGATCGTCACCGAGACCGCGACCGGCGACGTGGTCGGCACCTACCGGCTGCTGCCGCCCGGCCGCGGCGAGCGCCTCTACTCCGACGGCGAATTCGACCTGTCGGCACTGGCCGCGCTGCGGCCCTCGCTCATCGAGGCGGGGCGGTCCTGCGTGCATGCCGAGCACCGCAGCGGAGCCGTCATCAACCTGATGTGGGCCGCGCTGGCCCGCTACACCCTGCTCTCCGGGCACCGCTACCTGGCGGGCTGCGCCTCCGTACCGCTGGGGGACGGCGGCGTGGCCGCAGCCGCCGCGTGGCAGCTGGGCCGCACCCGGCACGCCGCACCGCCCGCCCTGCGCGTCGCCCCGCACCGCCCGTGGCGGCCCGCGGGCCCGGGGCCGGACGCCCGCCCGAACCCGTCGCTGCTGCCGCCACTGCTGCGCGGCTACCTGCGGATCGGCGCGTGGGTGTGCGGTCCGCCCGCGCACGACCCGGAGTTCGACGTGGCCGACTTCTTCGTGCTGCTCGACATGGAACGCCTCGATGACCGGTACCGCCGGTTCTTTCTGGGGGAGCGGCCGGCGGGGCGGGGCGCGGCGGACGGCCGGGGCACGGTGGTTGGACAGGGCGCGGCGGGCCCGTGCGGCCCGGTGGCCGGGAGCCCGTCGTGAGTACCTGGGAGGTGCGGTCCGAGTGCACCCCGCGCTGTGCCGTCCACGCCGCGCCACGGGTCCCGTTCGGGGAGACCGCCCGCCGCCTCGCCGCCTTCGCGCACGCCGCGGGACGGGCGCTGCGGGACGGCGAGCGGATGGCCGAACCGGCACGCCTGCGGGCGCACGCGCGGGCGGTGCTCGCCTCGATCGGCGTACGGCTCGCCATCGAGGCGACGGCCGACACGGCGGGGCTGTCGGTCGCGTGGGGCGCGGAGGTGCCGCCGGTCGCCCCGTACGGCGGGGAGGTGCCGCCGGTCGCCCCGTACGACGGGGACGTCCGGTCGCCCGCCCCGTCCATCCCGTCCGCCCGCCGCCCCGGCACCCTCGTCGTCGCCAACCACATCTCCTGGCTGGACATCCCCGCCCTCCTCGCCGTTGAGCCGGTGACGCTGCTCGCCAAGCGCGAGGTCGGCGACTGGCCGCTGGTCGGCGGCCTGGCCCGCCGCGCCGGCACCCGCTTCATCGACCGCGCCAGCCCCCGGCAACTGCCCGCCACCGTCACCGCCTTGGCGGACCTGCTGCGCTCGGGCCGGTCCGTGGCCGCGTTCCCGCAGGCCACCACCTGGTGCTCGGCGGCGTACGGCGCGTTCCGCCGCGCCACCTTCCAGGCGGCGCTGGACGCGGGCGCCCCGGTACGGCCGGTGACCATCACCTACGAGCAACTGGGGCTGCCCAGCACGGTCGCGGGTTTCCTCGGCGACGAGCCCTTCCTGTCCTCCGTACGGCGGGTGGTCGGCGCGCACGGCCTGGCGGTCCGGGTCACCGTGCATCCGCCGCTGCTCCCGCGGCCCGGCACGCACGACCGGCGGGCGCTGGCGGACCTCGCCCGTACCGCCGTCACCGGCACCGGCCGGAAGCCGGACCGGTACGCGCCGGGTGCGTGCCGGGGTGCGGGTCGGGTGACGCCCGCGTCCGTACCGGGTCAGGCGCTCGGCACGTACTTGTAGCCGACGCGCCGCACGGTGACGATCGACGACCGCAGGTCCGCGCCCAACTTGCGGCGCAGCCGGGCGACATGGACGTCGACCGTCCGGCCGTCGCCGACGTGCCCGTAGCCCCACACCGTGGTCACCAGCTGGTCGCGGGTGTGCACCCGGTGCGGGTGGGCCACGAGGTGGGCGAGCAGCTCGAATTCGAGGTACGTCAGGTCCAGCGCCCGGCCGCGGACGTGCACGGTCCGCTGCTCGGGGTCGATCCGTACGGTCGCGTCACCGAGGCCGCCGGTCCCTGCCACGGCGGCGTCCGGTTCCCCGGGCGGCGCCGTGGCGGTCGTGCGGGCCGCGGCGGCCGGTACCTGCTCCGCCGGGACGAGCACCAGGTAGCCGACCATGGCCGGCTGTCCCGGGAGCGCGGGCAGGCTGTGCTGCGGCGCCGGGAGCCAGGTCGCGCCCGCGTCGAGCAGGTCGGCGACGGGTGGCAGCTCGTCGGGCGCCACGGCGCGCAGGCGCTGGCGCCCCGGAGCGGGACGGGCGGGGGAGACGGGAGAGGCGGCGGTCGCGGAAGCGGAAGCGGAAGCGGCGGGAAGGGTACGGAGGTTCGTCATGATGGGGCAGCTCTTTCGCGCAGAGGGGCGTCGGCGGACGTCGTGCGCGCGGGCAGGGCTGGGGACGCGGAAGGCGTCGAAGAGGCGTGTGCGGGCCCGCGCTCAGTGCGCGCGGCAACACAGACGGTCGAAGTGGTGCGCCTGCCGGGAGGGCCAGAAAGGCTCGAGGTCGCTGCGACCCGTCGCGGTTTCGGTGAGGCTGGCCATGCCCCCATTCAACCAGACGGGCGTTGATCTGTCCCTCACGCGGCCTGCGGACCGACGCGAATACGACGGCCCGCCCGGTGACGCCTCCGGAACGCGGCGCCCGCGCCCATGCCCAGCAGCAGCGCCGTCAGATGCCCCACGTCCGTGAAGTCCCGCTCCCGGCGCAGCACCGGGCGCGCGCCCAGTGCCAGCAGCCCCGCCGTGGCCGCGGCCCGCACCCCGCGGTGCGGTACGGAGACGGCGAGCGCGCCCACCGTGGCGTAGAAGCCGTAGCTCGCGCCGACGTCCACGGCGCGCTCGGTGTCGGGCGTGACGTACTCGTGGGAGAGTGCGCGGGCCGCCCGCAGCCCGCCGTACACGAGCAGGCTCGCGCCGATGTGCCCGGCCGCGAACATGCCCGCCGCCCGCCGGGTGCCCCACGCCGCCTCGGCCGTGCCGAGCGCCGCGAGCAGCGCCAGCCCGTACGGGACGGGCAGCGGGCTCTCGACGAAAACGGCGCTGGTCGCCAGCGTCCGCCAGCGGCCGGCACGCAGGTTGTCGACGTTGGTGGAGTGCGCGCGCAGCAACTCGGCGCGCCGGTGCGCGGGCATCCGCGCGGTGGCGTACGCGCCGAGCTGGACGGCGCCGACGTACAGCGGGGTGAGCCAGGGGGCACAGGCGGAGGGCGCTTTCATGCCCTCCATCATCCCCGGCCGTCCCCCGTGTCCACGGGACCGGTGCCGACGCCGGTGCCCATGGCCGGCGCCGGGCCCGGCGCCCGGTCAGCCGAGCCGGATCTCCACCGGCTCCGCCGAGCCGCCGCGCACCGTGACCGAGGCCCCGGCGGCCTGCGCCACACCGCCGCCCCACTCCGACCGGCACTCGACGGTGTAACGGCCGTCGGCGCCGGCGGAGAGGGCGAAGCGCCCGTCGGCGTCCGTGAGCGCGGCCACGTCCGGGAAGGACCCGGGACCCGCGGTGAGGTACACCCGGGCGTCCGGGACGGCCCGGCCGTCAGCGTCCACCACGACTCCGGAGATCACCGCCATACCGGGACCTTTCGTTTCCTCGTGCCGTACGGGACCGGGCGCGGGTCATGGCGTCCCGCGCCCGGCGTGGAACCACCCGGTCACGCCTTCCACGCCACGTAGTTGTTGTACACCGGCGTGGTGATCCGGGTGCCGGAGTTGGTGACCGCGCCGCCGTACGCGTGGATCGCGATGCCGTACCGGCCGCCGTTGTAGAAGTGGTAGACGGAGCTGCCGCTCTGGCCGCCCGCCGTGTCGATGTCGTAGTACACCTTGCGCGGCCCGACGGAGGCGACGCCGCGCGCGTCGTACCACTGGGTGCCGGCCGGCTTGTCGCCCGGGTAGCCGGAGATGTTGCCGACGGTCTTGAGCAGGTCGGCGTCGGACCACACGCCGAAGCCGAACCAGCCGGTGGTGTTGCCCAGGTTGGTGGGCAGGATGATCGCGCCGTAGTCGTAGTTCTCGTCGCCGTTGTTGGCCCAGCCGTTGACCGTACGGAAGCTGGTGCTGGTGACGACGCCGTACGGGAGGGTGTTGCCGTTGCGGCCCGGCATCACGTTGATGCTCTTGACCCAGCCGTCGCGCCCGGCGACGCCGCTGTTCTTGATGTAGACGACGTGCCCCGCGGTGGCCAGGGTGTGCGGGCCGATGAACCAGCCGGTGCCGATCCAGCGGGAGTTGTCCGCCGCGGTGATCAGCAGCGAGCAGTGCACCCGCCACGGGTAGACGGACGTGTCGGTGATCTGTACGCGGTCGTCCGGGCCGTGCACGGTCTCGGCGGCGACCGGGGGCGGGCCGAAGGACGCCTCGCCGATGTCCGGCAGCGCGGCGGTCGGCGGCTGCCAGAGCTGCTCCGGCGTGCCCTCGGGGCGGCTGTAACCACGGACGTTCTCCAGGCCGTCCGCGGTCGCCCTGGCCGCGTCGCCCTGCGGCCCCTCGGACGGCGGTTGGACGGCCAGCTCCTCGGCGGTGAAGATGACCTGCTGTTCCTCGGGCTCGTTCGAGACAGCGGTGTGGAACTCGATCGGCATTGCTGGTCACCGGGCCTCTCGGTTCTCGCGGTGCACGGTGGGGTTCCTCCTGAAAGGAGTCCTCTCCTTGTACTGCGGGCCCCGGGAGTGGACAACGAAAGATGCGGCGAATTCTTGTGGATGGCCCTCCTCTACGTCATCTGTCCCGAAGTGCCCCGGCAACAGCACGAGACCGCCCGCGAAAGCAGGGCACCCGCGCCGCGCGGAACTTCCGCACCGAGAACGGGCACCACCGGACCTTGCGCACCGGTTCGGCGCGCGGCAGATGCGCGCGCGGGCGGGCGCGAGGTGGGCCTTGGCCAGCGGTGACGGTCGGTCGCCACGGTGCGCGCGGGTGGGCGCGTGGGCACACTGGCGGTCATGACGACGACCTTGCGCATCGGACTCCTCGGCACCGGCCCTTGGGCGCAGCGCGTCCACGCCCCCGCCCTCGCCGCTCACCCAGGCGTCACCTTCACCGGTGTGTGGGGGCGTCGCCCGGAGGCGGCCGCCGCGCTGGCCGCGAGCCACGGCACCCGCCCGTACGCCACCCCGGAGGACCTCTTCACCGACACCGACGCCCTCGCCATCGCGCTCCCGCCGTCCGTCCAGGCAGACCTCGCCGTACGGGCCGCCGAGGCCGGCCGGCACCTGCTGCTGGACAAGCCGGTCGCCACCACGGTCGCGGAGGCGCGGGCGGTGGCCGACGCGGCGGAGCGCGCGGGCGTCGCCTCGATCGTGTTCTTCACCGCGCGCTTCGGCATCGCCGAGGGCGAGTGGATCGACCGGGCCGCCGCGGCCGGCGGCTGGTTCACCGCGCACGCCGACTGGCTCGGCTCGGTCTTCGCGGCGGACAGCGACAGCCCGTATTCGGCCTCGCCCTGGCGCCGCGAGAAGGGCGCCCTGTGGGACGTCGGCCCGCACGCACTGTCCCTGCTGCTGCCCGTCCTCGGCGACGCCGAGCACGTCACGGCCGCCCGCGGCCCCGGCGACACCGTGCTGCTCACACTGCGGCACATGGGCGGCGCGGCGAGTTCCGCGACGGTCAGCCTGACCGCGCCGCGGGCGGCGTCCGGCGTGTCCGTCACGCTGTACGGCACTTCGGGCGCCACCTCGCTGCCGCGCCGCCAGGACGGTCCGGAAGTCGCCTACGAACGCGCCGTGGACGCGCTGCTCGCCTCCGTACGCAGCGGGAACGGGCACGCGTGCGACGCGCGGTTCGGACTGCGGGTCACGGAGGTGCTGGCGGCGGCGGAGGCCTCGTTCATGGGGGACGGCGGGGGCGGGGGAGTCGGGTGAGTCCGGGAGGCGGAGCAGGCGGAGGTTCCCGAGGAGTCGGGCAAGCGGGCCGGGCTCTCACTTGATCAGGGCGTTCGCCACCGCGATCAGCAGGCCGAGCGCGGCGTCGGCCACGCCGATGAGCACGGCCCCGCGCCTGCGGTAACCCATCCGCAGCGCGGCGGCCATGCCCCAGCAGAACAGCAGCGTGGCGTTGAGCGTCAGCCCGGCCGCCGTGGTGGGACCCTCGGGCCAGTTCCAGCCCCCGGCGGCCAGCAGCAGCGCGACCGTGGGCAGCGAGGCGACGACGAGCGGCCACTCGTCGATCAGCCGGTGCCCGAGTGCGTACCAGCGGTGGCCGGCGGTGTGCCCGCGGTGGGTGGACATGTGGTGCGCGTAGCCGTGCGCGAGCGCGGCCGTCACGGCCGTCACCAGCACCCACAAAGCGTCGTAGACGGGCGTGAACGGCGTCCCCTCGCTCTGCAGAGCGGCCAGCAGCGCGCTGGCGAGCACCGTTCCGTACACGCCTCCGAACAGCACGTTGGAACCCACGGAAAGCTCCGTTCCCCGGTGATACGGCCGTGCCGCATCTGCGAAATGAGCCGTCCACGCTAATCGGCGGGGCCGCCCCCGGCGTCACCGTAATGGGGGAGAAAGAAATGGCCGAAGGTATGACAACGCGTGGCGACGGCGGAATTTCTTAGGCCCTCGGGGCGGGAATGCCGGTCCTCACCGACGGCCTTCGGCCGGGAATGCCGGTGCCCACCGGCGGCCTCCGGCCCGGCGCTCACTGACATCCGGGTAAGTACCGCACTCCAGTGGGTAATCTGGAATTCAACGCGGCGGCCGTCGAACACCTTGTACACACTGGCCGGAAAGCGGGCATCGGCGCAGACGTCCTGCTTCCGCTTCGGGAGCTGATACGCCGACAGATCGGCGCGGGCCACGGGCCGGAGAGTTTCCCCCGCCTGATCGAAGGCATAAAAAATCTCTGAACCCGCGGCAGGGGACCCTGGCCGCGTCGGCCGCGGTTCCTTCCCGCTCTCCGCCCCGCCTCATACCTCAACTGCTATGGCCACATGCCGAAATTGGTCTTGGAAGGCATCACGAATCCCGCCTAACGTCGTGATCGCGCCCTTCGCGCTCCCCATCCGCACGCACTCCGCGCCGCACGTACCCCGTGCCGCGCGCCGGTGCGCTGTACGACAAGGAGGCGCAGCTCATGACAGCGTTCACGAGTTACGTCGAAAGCATCCTCCAGAACCTGACGGACCGCCCCGGCCGTCCGGTGCTCACCACGGCCGACGGGCGGGACATCACCGCCGCCGAGTTCCACGACAGCGTGCACCGGATGGCGGCGGAGCTGGCCGGCCGCGGCATCGGGCGCGATCGCACGGTCGCGATGCTGGCCGGGAACCGGCCGGAAGCACTGTCCGCCCGGTACGCGGTCAACCTGCTGGGCGCCCGGATCGTCCTGCTGTACGAGGGGCAGGCCCCGGAAACCCAGGCGCGCGTCGTGGAGAGCGCGGAGACCGTCCTGCTCCTCGTCGGCCCGGAATCGGCCGGGACCGCCGCGGAACTGCTCTCCCACCTGGACGGCACCGCACCGGACGTGCTGTTGCTGGGGCCCGGTGGGTCCGGCGGCGCGGGCGGGCCCGGTGCCACCGGCCTCGATGCCGAGGACCTGACCGCCCTGGCCGCCGCCCGTCCGGCAGGCCGTACGGTCGAGAGCGCGGCCCGCCCCGACGACGACTGGTGCATCCGCTACACGGGCGGCACGACCGGCGTCCCCAAGGGCATCCGGATGGCACACGGCCCGTACGCGGCAGGATTCGCCCACCCCTTCGAAGCGGCCGGCGACCCGCCCCGCCTGCTCGCCTGCACCTCGCTCGTCCACCTCGCCGGGACGATGGCCGACATGACGCTGGCCGCGGGCGGCAGCGTCGTCCTCCAGGACGGGTTCGAGCCCGGCGCGGTCCTCGCCGCCGTCGAACGCGAGCGCATCACCCACATGTGGCTGCTGCCGCCCCTCCTCTACGAACTGCTCGACCACCCCGCCCTCGCCACCACCGACCTCAGCAGCCTCACCCGCATCACCTACGGCGGTTCTCCGGCGTCCCCCTCGCGGCTGCGGCAGGCCCTGGACCTCCTCGGACCGGTGCTCTACGGCTGGTACGGCCAGTCCGAGGCCATGCTGCTCACCGAGGTGGCGCCGGCGGAACACCGCATCACCGGGCGGGGCGGGCAGATCACCGCCGGCCGCCCCGTACCCGGCGTGAGCATCGAGATCCGGGACGAGCACGGCCATCGCCTTCCGCCGGACACCAGCGGCGAGGTGTACGTCCGCTCCGAGGGCATGATGACCGGCTACTGGAAACAGCCCGAGCTGACCGCGCAGGTGCTGCGCGACGGGTGGGTGCGCACGGGGGACGTCGGCTACCTGGACGAGGACGGCTACCTCTATCTGGTGGACCGGGTCAAGGACATGATCATCGTGGTGGGCGGACACGTCTACCCGGGCGAGCTGGAGGATCTGCTGCACTCCCACCCGGACATCGCGCGGTGCGCGGTCTTCGGCGTGCGCTCCGCGGACCAGGTCGAGGAGGTGCACTGCGCGATCGTTCCGGCACCGGGGCGCACGGTCGATCCCGGGCGGATCAGCGATTTCGTCGTGGAGCACAAGGGCGCGATGTACGCGCCGCGGGTCGTGCACCAGGTGGACACCATCCCGCTCACCCCGGTCGGCAAGCCGGACAAGAAGCGGCTCAGGGCGGAGGTGCTGGGGCGGGGGTAGGAGCGGAGGGCCGGGGGCGGGCGGGGCCTCGGCGAATACGGGGCGAGGGCAGGTGGGGCGTAGCCGCGTACGGGCCGGGGCGGCGGCCGGGCGGGTGACCGGAGCCGTCATCGATTCCTCACACAATGCGCGACACGGCGTCACGAACGGCGCGCACCATGGTCAGCTCCCGCCCCCGCCGTACGCTTTCGACGAGCGTCCGCCCGGCCATACGCTTCGGAGAACACCGCCCCATGACCCGTGTGCTGCTGATCGAGGACGACCCCGCCGTACGCAAAGGCGTCGACCTCGCGCTGCGCCGCCGCGGGCACGAGGTCGAGGCGGCCGCCAGCGGCGAGACCGGGCTCCTCGCACTGGAACGCTTCCGGCCGGAGCTGGTGCTGCTCGACCTGATGCTGCCCGGCATGAGCGGCCTGGAGGTGTGCCGCCGCATCCGCGAGACGCAGCAGATCCCGATCATCATCCTGTCCGCGCGCGGCGACGACATCGACATGGTCGTGGGGCTGGAGGCCGGCGCGGACGACTACGTGGTCAAGCCCGCCAGCGGCGAAGTGCTCCAGGCGCGGATGCGGGCGGTGCTGCGGCGCGTGGCGGGGCCGGGGGAGGGGGACGGCGCCGGGGCCGGTGCCCGGGAGACCGGCCCGCCCGGCCCGTCCGCCGCCGCTTCCGCCATGCAGACGTACGGGGCACTGACCATCGACCGCTCGGCGCTGCTGGTCTCCAAGAACGGCCGGGACGTCGTACTGGCCCCCTCCGAACTGAAGCTGCTGCTCTTCCTGTCCGATTCGCCCGGCCAGGTCTTCAGCCGCCAGCAACTCCTCGAACAGGTCTGGGAGCACAGCTTCTACGGGGACGTACGGCTGGTGGACGCGTGCGTGATGCGGCTGCGTGCCAAGATCGAGGACGATTCGCGCGCGCCCACGTACGTACAGACGGTACGGGGGTTCGGCTACCGGTTCGGCCCCCTGTGAGCACCCGGCCGTCCCCGGGAGGGACCGCGCCGACGCGGGGCCGGGAGCGGCTGACCGCCGCCTACACCCGGCTGCGCGGACTGCGTACCCGTCTCGTCGTCGGCTTCCTCGTCGTCTCCGCGCTCAGCGCGCTGATCACCGCGGCGCTCACGTTCCGGCAGGCCCGTACGGCGATACTGGCCCGCACGCAGAACACGGCGGTGCACGACCTGCGCGCCCAGATGGGGTCGCTCGGCCCCGACCTGCCCTTTCCGCCCCGGCGCGAGGACCTGCAGAACCTCGTCGTCCAGCTCGACCGGGCGGGCGGCTCCCGGAACTGGCGTACGTACGCGCAGTACAAGGACGCGCCGGTGGTGCCGGGGCCGTGGAGCGGGGACGAGGCGGGGCGGGAGGACGGGGGTGCGCCGGGCCGGGGCGCCGGTGGTGCGCCGGGGCGGGAGGGCGGCGATGCGCCGGAGCAGAGCGGGGAGGGTGCGCCGGGGCGCGTGCGCGGCAGCGCGGTCACCGACGGTCTGCGCCAGGCCGTACGCGAGCACCACGCGCCGATCTTCCAGCGGGTGGACCGGGACGGGCAGCCCTGGCTGGCGATCGGCATGCCGGTGGACTTCACCGGCCCGGCGGCCGGGGGGCACGGGCCGGGCCGGACGGACTCCGGCGCAAGTGCCGCCCGGGATGACGACGGCGATGCCGACAACGCTGCACGGGAAGGCGACCGGGCCGCCCCCACCGGTACGCCGTCGGCCGGCCCCCGGAAGGGAAAGCCCTCCGGCCTCGTCGTCTACGCGGAATTCGCCCTCGACGACGAGAAGGCCGACATCTCCGCCCTGGTCACCGCCGCTCAGGCGGGTGCCCTGCCCGCGCTCGCGCTGGCCGTCGTACCCGCGCTGTTCGCCGCCCGGCGCGTGCTGCGGCCGGTCCGCCGCCTGCGGGAGGCGGCCGAGCGCATCACCTCCGGCGAACTGGACACCCGGCTTCCGGTGACCGGCCGCGACGAACTCGCCGACCTCACCGTCACCTTCAACGAAATGGCCCGCGCCCTGGAGAAGGACGACGCCGAACTGCGCCGTATGGAAGCCAACGCCCGGCGCTTCGCCGCCGACGTCTCGCACGAGCTGCGCACCCCGCTGGCCGCCATGTCCGCCGTCACCGAGGTCCTCGACGAGGACGCCGCCCGGCTGGACCCCGACACCGCCGACGCGGTACGTCTCATCAGCGACGAGACCACCAAGCTCGCCCGCATGGTGGAGGACCTGATAGAGGTCTCGCGCTTTGACGCGGGCGCCGCCGACCTGCACCTCGACGAGATCGACGTCGCCGTGGCGCTCCGCAAGACACTCCAGCTGCGCGGCTGGCAGGACCAGGTCGAGACCCGCCTCCCCGAGGGCCTGCGGGCCCGCTTCGACCCGCGCCGCATCGACGTCGTCGTGGCCAACCTGGTCGGCAACGCGCTGCGGCACGGCGGCGCACCGGTACGGCTGACCGCGTACGCGACGACGGGACGGCTGCGTATCGACGTGGCGGACCAGGGCCCCGGTATCGACCCGCAAGCCCTTCCCCACGTCTTCGACCGCTTCTACAAGGCCGACGCCGCCCGGGCACGCTCCAGCGGCAGCGGCCTGGGCCTGGCCATCGCGATGGAGAACGTACGGCTGCACGGAGGCACCCTGCGCGCGGCCAACGCGCCCGGCGGGGGAGCGGTGTTCACGGTGGAGCTGCCGGTGGATCCGCTGGAGGGGCCTGAAGGGGGCGGGGCGGGGCCAGGCCCGGGGCCGGGGGCCCCGGGCTCCCACCCCAGTGCTCCCGCTCCCGCTCCCGCCCCTGCCCCCGCTCCCGAGGACCGCCCATGAGGAGCCCCGCCCGCCCCACACCGCTCACCAGGTTCACACCCGCCACCGCGACCACATGCACCACTCTGTGCACCGCCGTCCTCCTCTTCCTCCCCTTCCTCGGCCTCCTCCTCACCGGCTGCGGCATCACCCCCACCGGCTACGTACAGGCAGGAGCCCCCGCGCAAGGCATCCGGCAGCCCGGCACCGACACCTACACCGCCCGCATCTTTTTCGTCTCCCCTCTCGGCATCCGCGCCGCCGCCCGTCCGGCCGACGGCCCGGTCGGGCCGCAGGAAGCCCTGGACCTGCTGGTCAGCGGACCGACCGCCGCGGAACGGGCGCGCGGGCTGGTCAGCGTGGTGCCACCGATGCCGGGCCGGCTGACCGCCGTCCCCGCGACCGGCGCGGTGAGCGTCCACCTCCCCACGCCGGTGGCCCGGATGGAGGCGGCGGCGATCCACCAGATCGCGTGCACCGCCGCCAATGCCGACATCCCCGGTGGACGCCCGGCCACCCAGGTCGACGTACGCATCTACGAGCCGGCGGGCCGCGGTGAGCCGTGGACGGTGCGCTGTTCCAGCAGCGGCATCGCCTTCCCGGCAGCCACCGGACCAGAGGGCTCCCGGACCCCCGCTCCCACCCCCGCCCCGGACGGCTCCGGCAGCCCCGGTACGCGCTGAACGCGCACTGCCGCACCATGGCCCGGGCTCCCGCCGAAGTACTCCCTGACCAGGGGGCTTTGTCAGTGGTGCCCACTAAAATCGGAGGCAGAAAGGAAGCAGTCCGGGACTGCTTCCGCGCCGACCCAGGAGGTTGCCGATGGCCGTAGCCGCACCGTCCACGAACCCCACCGCTGCGAAGCACACCACCTACGGGAAGACCACCTACGGACAGCCCTCGGACGGTAAACGCTCGGACGGAAAGCGCTCGTACGGGAAGACCACCGCGCGCCGGGCCGTCCGCCGCACGCCGATGGGCAAGAAGCCGCTGCCCGCCGGTCTCCCGCGCGAGTGGTACGAAGCCCACAACCGCCGTCTGAAGGCCATGCGCCTGGCGATAGCCCTGCTCGACGGTGGTGTCTACACCCCGGAGCGGGCCCGCAACCGCACCATACGCACCACCGCGGCCCGTATCGGAGTGCACCCGCCCTCCAACACCACCTGCCGCCTGGTCCGTTCCCTCATCACTGAGAACGCCCGCTGAACCGGCAGGCGCCGCGCCGCCGCCTGCGCGCGAATACGAGCGACGACTCCAACCGACCCTGACCTGACCACCTGACGACCGGGCCCCGCCACCGTCCTCGATGCGGCCGGCCGGCCCCGGCGGCCCCTCCCGGCCCTGACCCAGGAGGGGCCACACGTCATGCCCGCGGACGCGAGACCCTCACCTTCGCTGCGTGCCCCTCACTCCGTTCAGTCCGTGAGCGTCACACACGGCAGTCCCACGCTCGCACCCCCGCGGAACCCTTCCGCGCACAGCCGCGTCCCGGCCGGGAAGTGCCGCTGCGGATATGCCTGATCGCGATAGGTACGGAACGCGGCGACATCCTCGACCTTGGTGTTCGCACCCCAGCCGTTCGTGGTCCAGACGCGGGCGGAGATCCGGTGCGGCTGATTGGTGTTGACGACCGACACCTCCACCCGGCCGAGGTACGTGCCGGTGTCGTACGTCTCGATGCAAACGGAGTGGTTGCACCATTTCCCGGCCGCCACCGCGGGCGGCCCCGCGGCCAGCACACCCCCGAGAGCCAACGCGACCGCCCCGACCCCCGAAACAGCCCTTCGCATCAACCGCATCCGCACCACACCCTTCATCCCATTGCCCTGAACTGTCACTGCCGGCTCGCCCTCACCGCGACCGTCGAGCCACTCCAGCGGTACGCGACGTCTCCGAGGCCCCCGACGTCCGTACCGTTCTCGACGCTCCCGCCGTCCCCGGCACGACCCGAGCCGCCGAAGTCCCCAGCCCGGTGGGCCCACCACTCCACCGGCCAAGCCCCGCAGAGTTCGCAGAACCCGCAGAGGTCACAGACTTCGCAGAGACCGCAGTCCCCACACCGGCCCCGGATGCCACCGGCGCACCCGCGACCCCCTTATGACGCCGCAGGTCCTCCTCGCGGTACCGCCGGCACCCCCGGTGCCAGGTGAGAATCCCGGCCATCCAGTTCTCCAGCTCCTTCACATACCCGTCCAGCAGCGCCCGCGCCTCTTCCGACAGGTCGAAGTCGTCGTACAGCACCGGCAGCTCATTCGCCGCCACGTGCTGGAACTCCCGCATACGCGACGTCATGAGATCGTGGACGATGGCCAGTGCCGTCGGGTAATCGCAGTCGAAGAAGTTCTGCACGACCAGGACCCCGTTGTGCACCTCCCCCTCGTACTCGATCTCCTTCTGGTACGAGAACACGTCGTTCAGCAGCGTCGCGTAGTCGACAGCGGCGTTCTCCAGCGAACGCATCGGACCACTGCGGTAGATCTCCTCCGGAACCCGTCGCCCATGCCCGATACGGCTCAGGCTCATCGTCATGTCGGAGCCGAACGTCGCCCGCCGCATCTCGATGTAATCCACCGGGTCGGGAATGTGGTGCAGCGCCTGGTTCTCCAGCTCCCAGATCCACCCGGCCGTCATCACCTCGACGCTGTCCCGGAACATCTGCCGCGCCGCGGCATCCATCGACTGCGTCGTACGGCCCCAGAGATCCGCCAGCCCGCGCTCGATCGCATTCGCCGGCTCCGGTGCAGTTTCACCGTCCTCCACCGGCATGAACAGCGAAAGCCGTGCATTGCACGCCTTCGCCCCGGCCAGGTCCCGTACCGCCCCGAACACCGCGGGATAGTAGTCGTCCCCGTACGTACCCCAGGTGAGCCACTGCGACCCCAGATCCAGTTCCTCCGGCGTCGCCTCGGGATGCAGTCCGGCAGCACACAGCGGAAAGTCGTAATCCGCCACCTTTTCGGCACTCCAGATGTCCGACAGCGGCACCCCTGCCTGCGGTCGCAACATCCCCATCCGCCGCGCCCACTCCACCGCGTTCACCCGGGCCCCGTCCAGATGCGGACTGAGCGTCGTCGGGAACGGCATGGAGAAGTCCGGCAGTTGCGAAGGCCCGACCTTCTGAAACGGCACATGCGTGAAGTTCCGCATCCGCTTGGCGCCGGTGACCGCGACGGCCCGCCGTGCATCGAAGCCCGAAGTCCCCAGCCCTCCGAACACAAACGGCGACCAGGTTTCCGCCGTCCCCGCCGCCTTTCCGGCCCCGCCCCCGTTCATGTACCGGCTCGACCGCATGTGCCACTCGTGCCCACCCGACTGCCAGTCCTGCAGCCCCTTGGCATAAGCCAGTACATCCGCGCACTCCTGCGGACTGAGCCCCTTCTCCGCGAACAGCACCGGCAGCTCTGTCACCACCGTGTTCTCGAACTGCTGCACCCGCGAGGTGATCAGATCGTTGACGGCATCCGCCGCCTCCTGAGTCGAACACCCCAGGAAGTTCTCCAGCACCAGCACTCCATTACTGAGTTCCCCCTCATCCTCAGTCTCCCGCTGGTACGAGAACAGGTCGTTCCGCAGGTGCACCCCGTCCGCGAATGTGTCCCTGAGCACCCGCAACGGCCGCGACCCGGCCACCGCCGCCGGCACCTCGGCCCCCGCCGCGAACTCCACCAGCCCCGCCGACCAGGGCGCGCCCCCCACTTTCCGCCGCATCTCGATGTACTCGACGGGGTTGGGCAACCGCCCCGCGTTGATGTTCGACAGCTCCCACAGCGACTCGTTCAGCAGGTGCTCCGTATTCTCCCGGAACCGCGCCCGCCACCCTTCCGACATCGAAGGCACCGTACGCGCCCACAGATCCGCGAGCCCCGCCTCCACCGGGTTGGTGGCCGCCGGCACCGGCGTATCCAGATCCATCGGCATGAACAACGGCAGCCGGTCCAGGTAGGCCTTCCCGCCGACCCGGTCCTGCGTCCGCTTGAACGCCTCCAGGAAATGATCGTCGAAGAAGAACACCCACACATACCAGTCCGTCACCAGCGACAGCACGTCCGCCGAACAGTCCGGATGCGTATACGCGCACAACAACGCGTAATCGTGCGCATCCAGATCCCCCTCCTCCCAAATCCCCGACCCCTCCAACATCCCCATCCCCCGAGCCCACTCCTTGGAATGCTCCCGAGCCTCCTCCACATGCCCATTCAACCGCGCCGGATAAGGCAAATAAAACCCCGGCAATTCAAACGGCTGCCCCACCACGACCCACCCCTTCCTCGTCCGTCTCTCCACTCCACGGGACGAGCCCCCCCGCCACGCAAGCAAGCCGGCCATCACCAACTCCCCACGCCACCCGCCCAGCGGCCACAGCACTACCCACCCCACCCACCACTTACCCACCGTCTTGACAGACCGTAAGTACGTATGATTCGGGAGACACCTCACTTCCCGGCATCGACCCCACAGAGACCCGAAAGCCGCAGCACACGCAACCACCACCCCTGAATCGCACGAACTTACGACCACCGTCGACGCCAGCCACCCGAAGCTGCCCCCGGAGGAGCGTCGGAACAGGTGATGTTCCTCGACTGGTGCGCTGCAGCAGGAGATCAGCGGGAGCTTCGATCCGCGCTCACGAAGTATGTCTTTGCTGAGTAGAGTGGGTGAATTTCTTCGCCTCTGGCGATGAATGTTATGGAAAGCTATGCCCGTCGATGTGTGGCCATGTCTGGACCCGCTGGGCCGCGCACGAGCCCGTCTGTCGCCTGGATAGGCAAGGGCATGTGCATCTGGCTGAATTGCCGCGAACGCGCCCACGATTCGGTCACCGTTGTCCGGACCGATCGTTTTACTGAATGTACCGAACACGGCCATACGGCCCAATTATGCGCTGCAGTGCGGCAGCGTGAAGGCCAGGGCCGACAACATCCTCACTGAGCGGAGTTCACCGCCTCCGGCGGGCTTGCCCCTGACCGGTGCTTGCGGGTACCCCGACGGCCTCGTCCCCGCCGCTTGTTGCTCTGGGCCTGGCCGCCGCTCTCGCCTACTGCCCTACAGCCCGCTCCTGACGCATCGACCGCCGCGAAACACCGCCCGCGAACGTAGATGGCTCAGCGATGCGAAGAACACGCCTGCAACGTATACACAGACGACACCCGTGTTCGAAGCGAGACGGAAGTCGCCTGCGAAGGTAAGTACGCAACTGCACTGGCCGAGACAATCACCGCTCGCGCCGCACTGCCTGGCTTCGCCTTCCGTCACCAGCTGACCCGAGCTGAGATTCCTGTAACAAGGGCTATCGCTGAGAGGACGGCGGGCACAACGGGGGAGCGATGGCCGCAGCCGGAGCGCAACCACTGAAAAACAGCCGACGGCCGTGCCTTCCGATGGGGAAGAGCACGGCCGGCGGACAGTTGGCCCAGGAGAGCGAGAGTTGGCTCTGATCTGCGGCGATCTTAGATGTCGAAGTACAGCTCGAACTCGTGCGGGTGAGGGCGGAGCTGGATGGGGGCGATTTCGGCGGTGCGCTTGTAGTCGATCCAGGTTTCGATGAGGTCGGAGGTGAAGACGCCGCCCTGCTGGAGGTACTCGTTGTCGGCTTCCAGGGCGTCGAGGACGGCCGGGAGGGAGGTGGGGACCTGGGCGACGTTGGCGTGTTCCTCGGGGGCCAGCTCGTAGAGGTCCTTGTCGATCGGCTCGGCGGGCTCGATCTTGTTCTTGACGCCGTCCAGGCCCGCGAGGAGGAGGGCGGAGAAGGCCAGGTACGGGTTGGAGGACGGGTCCGGGGCGCGGAACTCGACGCGCTTGGCCTTCGGGTTGGAGCCGGTGATCGGGATGCGCATCGCGGCGGAGCGGTTGCGCTGCGAGTAGACCAGGTTGACCGGGGCCTCGAAGCCGGGGACCAGGCGGTGGTAGGAGTTCACCGTCGGGTTGGTGAAGGCGAGCAGCGACGGGGCGTGCTTGAGGATGCCGCCGATGTAGTAGCGGGCGGTGTCCGAGAGGCCCGCGTAGCCCTGCTCGTCGTAGAAGAGGGGCTCGCCGCCGGCCCACAGGGACTGGTGGACGTGCATGCCGGAGCCGTTGTCGCCGAAGATCGGCTTGGGCATGAAGGTGGCGGTCTTGCCGTTGCGCCAGGCGACGTTCTTGACGATGTACTTGAACAGCATCAGGTCGTCGGCGGCGGCCAGGAGGGTGTTGAACTTGTAGTTGATCTCGGCCTGGCCGGCGGTGCCGACCTCGTGGTGCTGGCGCTCGACCTTCAGGCCGGCGCGGTCGAGCTCCAGGGAGATCTCGGCGCGCAGATCGGCGAAGTGGTCGACCGGGGGAGCCGGGAAGTAACCGCCCTTGTAGCGGACCTTGTAGCCGCGGTTGTTGACCTCGGAACCGGTGTTCCAGGCGCCGGCCTCGGAGTCGATCTCGTACACCGAGCGGTTGGCGGAGGTCTCGAAGCGGACCGAGTCGAACACGTAGAACTCGGCCTCCGGGCCGAAGAACGCGGTGTCGGCGATGCCGGTGGAGGCCAGGTACGCCTCGGCCTTCTTCGCCACGTTGCGCGGGTCACGGCTGTACTGCTCGCCGGTGATCGGGTCGTGGATGAAGAAGTTGACGTTGAGGGTCTTGTCGCGGCGGAACGGGTCCACGCGGGCGGTGGAGAGGTCGGCGCGCAGGGCCATGTCGGACTCGTGGATGGCCTGGAAGCCGCGGATCGAGGAGCCGTCGAAGGCCAGCTCCTCGGCCGGGTCGAACGCCTCCGCCGGCACGGTGAAGTGCTGCATCACACCGGGCAGGTCGCAGAACCGGACGTCGACGAACTTGACGTCCTCGTCCGCGATGAACTTCTTGGCCTCGTCGGCGTTCTGGAACATCCAACTCCTCCTAGCCCGGTCACCGACGATCGGCGTACACGGGGTTGCTACTCGGAGCGCGTCATGTGCGGTGGCGCGCTTGCCCGACCATAGGCAGGCGGGATTTCCCAAGCATGACCCATTTGTTTCGCCGAGGTTAACCGCCGCGCGGCCTATTTCGGGGGGTGATGTACGGGGGAAGGGGCGGTGGAATTGATCATTCCGGGGGAGTGGGGCGGGGCCGGGCCGAGGCCGTGGCGGGGCCGCGGCGGGGCCGTGGCGGGCCCACGGCGAGATCGGGGCACCCCGGGGCGGTGTCGGGGCAGGGCTCGGGGGCGGGCTGCGCCCGTACGGTCGTAGCCCGGACGGGACCGGTGCGCGGCGGTCCCGGCGCGGCGGCCCCTGCGCGGCCCCGGCGGCTCCCGGCCGTGCCCCGCGAAGGGGGGAACGTATGCGGTCGCAGTACCGTGGACGGGTGGACAACAGGCAAGCAATCGGATCGTGGATCTCCGGGCCCCGTGCGGCAGCCGAGGACATGGGCGTCGAGTTCGGCTACCGCGGGCAGCAGCTCGGGCTGCCCGAGGAAGGGCCGGGCTCGGTCGCGCGCCCGGGCCGGCGCTTCGCCGCCCTCTTCATCGACTGGGCGCTGTGCATGCTCATCGCGTACGGGCTGCTCAGCGACGGCCGGGCGAACGCGACGAGCAACTGGGCGCTGGCCGTCTTCGCGGTGCTGAGCGTGCTCACGGTCGGCACGGTGGGCTTCACGCCGGGCAAGCGGCTGCTGGGCCTGCGGGTCGTCGCCGAGGGCGGTGGCCGGCTGTCGCTGCCGCGCGTCGTCCTGCGTACGGTCGCGCTGATCGTGGTCATCCCGGCGGTGATCTGGGACCGCGACGGCCGCGGCCTCCACGACCGCCTCGCCCGCGCCGTGCAGGTGCGGATCTGAGCTGTCGGGACTCCGTAGGAGACCGGGCGGGGGCGGATGCCCCGGGACTCCGCAGGAGTCTCGATGGATGCGGTCCATGCGGCCGGTACGTTCCGGCGGGCCGTACGCTCCGGCCGGGCGCCTGAGGTGAGGCGCGCGCGGATTTCGTATACGTACGGAGCGACGGCGTGCGTACGGACACCGGCCCGTACGGATGCCCGGACGCCGCCCCGCACGCACGCGGGACGCCGAGCCCCGGTCAGCACCGGTTCGCCCCCGGCCACCCCACAAACCCCGAGGGGCCCGGGACCACAAAGGTCCCGGGCCCCTCGGCCGTTCCGGTGAGGTGAGCCGTGCTCCGCGGTGTCCGCGGGCGCGGCTCAGCGCATCTTGCCGCCGCCGCCCTTCGGCATGCGCATGCCCTTGGGCATCGGCCCCTTCGGGACCGGCATGTTGCTCATCAGGTCGCCGAGAGCGCGCAGCCGGTCGTTGACGGCCGTCACCTGGGGGCCGGGCAGCGTGCGCGGCAGCTTGAGCAGGGTGGTGCGGATCTTCTTCAGCGGGACCTCGCCCTCGCCGTCGCCGACCACGAAGTCGTGGACCGGGGCGTCCGCGACGATCCGGGCCATCCGCTTCTTCTCGGCGGCCAGCAGGCCGCGTACGCGGTTCGGGTTGCCCTCGCCGACGAGGACGATCCCCGCCTTGCCGACGGCGCGGTGCACGACGTCCTGCTGGCGGTTCATCGCGACCGCCGGGGTGACGGTCCAGCCGCGGCCCACGTTGTCCAGTACGGCCGCCGCCGCGCCGGGCTGGCCCTCCATCTGACCGAAGGCGGCCCGCTCGGCGCGCCGGCCGAAGATGATCGCCATCGCGAGGAAGGCCAGGACGAAGCCCAGGATGCCCAGGTAGACGGGGTGGCCGATCAGGAAGCCGAGGACGAGGAGAACGCCGAAAACGACGATGCCCACGCCGGCGACGACAAGACCGACCTTCGGGTCGACCCGACGGGTCATCTTGTAGGTCTGGGCGATCTGCTTCAGTCGCCCGGGGTTCGCAGCGCCCTCAGCGCTGTCTGCTTTTGCCTTCCTCGCCATGGGGCGCAGTTTACGTGGCGTTCGGACCCTCGGTCGCCGCGGCCTCCAGTACGTGCTGGGCCTCCCGCCGGTCCCTGGCGCGGCGGCGGTCCTCCAGCACCGAGGTCCACGCGTTCCGGCGGGCGGTGCGCTGGCCGCCGCGCATCAGCACGGACTCCACGGCGCGCAGGGCGTCGGTGACCGACGGGATGGGGAGAGCGGCGGTGGCGCGAGCGGGCGCGGCCTGCATGACGGGTTCCCCTTCTGGAGGAATGGTGGATGCGGTGCGTGAAACCATCGTCACGGATCGGTGTTACCAACTGATGACCCGGCGGTCAAACACCGATGAAACCTTGACGCGGCCCGCACCGCCCCTGCCTGGGGTGGTGCGGGCCGCGTCGTCGCAGCATGTGCCGGGTCTCACATTCCGACCCAAGGGTCAGCAGTGCCCCATACAGGTCATCGGGTCAGACGGCCCGGGCCGACTCCTCGACCTGGCGGCGCTCGATCGCCTGCTGGTAGAGGCGGCCGGCGCGGTAGGAGGAGCGGACCAGCGGGCCGGACATGACACCGGCGTAGCCGATCTCCTCGGCCTCCTCCTTCAGCTCCACGAACTCGGCGGGCTTGACCCAGCGCTCGATGGGGTGGTGCCGCACCGACGGGCGCAGGTACTGCGTGATCGTGATCAGCTCGCAGCCCGCGTCGTGCAGGTCCTGGAGGGCCTGGCTGATCTCCGCGCGCTCCTCGCCCATGCCCAGGATGAGGTTGGACTTGGTGACCAGGCCGGCCTCGCGGGCCTTGGTGATGACTTCGAGGGAGCGCTCGTAGCGGAAGCCGGGGCGGATGCGCTTGAAGATGCGCGGCACCGTCTCGACGTTGTGCGCGAGCACCTCGGGGCGCGAGGAGAAGACCTCGGCGAGTTGCTCGGGGACCGCGTTGAAGTCGGGGATGAGCAGCTCGACGCCGGTGCCGGGCATCGCTGCGTGGATCTGGCGGACGGTTTCCGCGTACAGCCACGCGCCGCCGTCCTCCAGGTCGTCACGGGCGACGCCGGTGATCGTGGCGTACTTCAGCTCCATGGTCCGGACGGATTCGGCCACCCGGCGCGGCTCGTCGCGGTCCAGTTCCTGCGGCTTGCCCGTGTCGATCTGGCAGAAGTCGCAGCGCCGGGTGCACTGGTCGCCACCGATCAGGAAGGTCGCCTCGCGGTCCTCCCAGCATTCGTAGATGTTGGGACAGCCCGCCTCCTGGCAGACCGTGTGCAGGCCCTCCTTCTTGACCAGGCCCTGCAGGTGGTTGTACTCGGGGCCCATTTTCGCCCGGGTCTTGATCCACTCGGGCTTGCGCTCGATGGGGGTCTGGCTGTTCCGGACCTCCAGGCGCAGCATCTTGCGTCCGTCGGGTGCGACAGCGGACACGTCCGGCTCCCTACGACTTCGTTTCTTCGGCGTACACCAGGGTACGCCCGTCAATTCGCACGTCTTTACGTGCAGGCCAACCCCGTATGGCAGGGGGGCATTCCTCGCGGTCGGTTCCGGCCGGTCCGGAGGCGGCGCGGCCGGTCCGCGGACCGGTCCGGGCCGTCCGGGGAACGGCCGGTTCAGGCGTCCGGTCCCTGGCCGGTTCAGACCGCCCGGGGGAGCAGCACGGCGTTCTCCAGCACGTCGCGCAGGTGCTCCTGGACGACGGGCAGGACGTCGGCGATGGTGATGTCCCGGCCGAGTTCGCCCGCCAGGGAGGTCACCCCGGCGTCCCGGATGCCGCAGGGGACGATCTTGTCGAACGAGGTGTTGTCCGGGTTCACGTTGAGCGAGAAGCCGTGCATCGTGACGCCCTTGGCGACGCGGATGCCGATCGCGGCCAGTTTGCGGTCCTCGCGGCGCTGGCCGGCGTTGGACGGGGCGTACTCCGGGCCGTTCAGCCGCGGGTCGAACTCCTCGTCGGCCGTCCGCGGATCGAAGTCGAGGGACAGGCCGCCCAGCGACGGGCGGTCGGCGACCGGGTCGCCCAGCACCCAGACGCCGCTGCGGCCCTCGATCCGGGTGGTCTCCAGGCCGAACGCGGCGCAGGTGCGGATGAGGGCCTCTTCGAGACGCCGTACGTGGGCGACGACGTCGACCGGGCGCGGGAGCTTCTGGATCGGGTAGCCGACCAGCTGCCCGGGGCCGTGCCAGGTGATCTTCCCGCCGCGGTCGACGTCGATCACCGGGGTGCCGTCCAGGGGGCGCTCGCTGTCCTCCGTACGCCGGCCCGCCGTGTAGACGGGCAGGTGCTCCAGCAGCAGGCAGGTGTCCGGGACCTCGTCGGCGAACCGGGCGGCGTGCACCCTGCGCTGTTCCTGCCACGCCTCCTCGTAGTCGACGGCGTCGGCGCCGAAGCCCAGCTGGACAAAGCGCAGCCCCTCGGGTGCGGGGGTGTCCCCCCGAGAGATCGCAGTCACGGCAGCTCCTCTTCGAACTTTGTTGCGTTCTTTGCGCCCACGCCAACTGTACGGCGGGGGCGGACGGGGCCCGCAGGCGCCCGGTGCGGGGGCCCGGCGCGCGGGCGCGCGGCCGTGCCCCGGGAGCCCCGGGGACGCTCCGGGGGCCGCCCGTACGGGGCCGGGCGGAGGCTGCCCGCGGAGGCGTGGAGGACAGTACGAGCCCTGCTCACACGATCGGATGAACGCGTGGCGAAGGCGGCGAGAAAGCCGTCCGCGGCCGTTACATTCACGCCGTTCCACGAGGGCAGGGAGCAGCGCCGGTCAGGGTCCGCCGAACCCGGGCAGCTCGGCCCGGAAGGCAGGAGACCGGTAAAGCTGATGACGGACCGACCCCCACAGCGCACGCCCAACCGACAGCTCGCCGCACTCATCGCGGAGGCGGGATTTTCCAATGCCGGGCTGGCCCGCCGGGTCGACCAGCTCGGCCTGGAGCACGGGCTCGACCTCCGGTACGACAAGACGTCGGTCACGCGCTGGCTGCGCGGACAGCAGCCCAGAGGCACCACCCCCGCCCTGATCGCCGAGGTCTTCACGCGCAGACTGGGGCGCCGGCTGTCGGCGCAGGACCTCGGCCTGGACGCCTGTGCGCCGGTGTACGCCGGGCTGGAGTTCGCGGCCACGCCGAGCGAGGCGGTGGACATCGTCAGCGGGCTGTGGCGCAAGGACTCCGGCAGCCACGCGGAGCTGCGGAAGATCGCCTTCACCCCGGCCGGGCTGGTGGTGCCCAGCCGGGACTGGCTGATCGGCCGGGCCGACGAGCGGGTCGCGCACGGTGACGCGGCGGAGCCCGCCGGCCGGCTGCCCGCGCCGGGCCGGATGCAGGTGTCGGTGCCCCGGCAGCGGCAGCTGGACCGCCCGGGCAATGAGCGTCCTGGGCACGAACGGCCCGGTCACGAGCGTCCCGGCCACGCCGAGCGGGCGGGGCGCACGGAGCGCCCCGAGCGCGCGGAACGCGCCGACCGGGCGCACGCCTACCGGGTGTCCGCCGGGGACATCAAGGCGCTGCGGTCGGTCGGCGAGCTGTTCCGGGCGCTGGACCACGCGTACGGCGGCGGGCACGCGCGCCAGGCCCTGGTCCGTTACCTGGAGCACGAGGTCGAGCCGATGCTGCGCGGCACGTACGGCGAGGCGGCCGGGCGGCGGCTGTTCGCGGCCGCCGCCGACCTGACGCGGCTGGCCGGCTGGACGTCGTACGACATCGCCGCGCACGGCCTGGCCCAGCGCTACTTCGTCCAGGCGCTGCGGCTGGCGCAGGCGGCCGGGGACCGCGCGTACGGCGCGTACGTCCTGGTGACGATGAGCCGGCAGGCCGTCTACCTGGGGCACGGGCGGGAGGCCGTCCAGTTGGCGCGGGTCGCCCAGCAGGGAGTCGGCAGCAACGCGCCGCCCGTCGTACAGGCCCTGCTGCACTCGGCGGAGGCGCGCGGGCACGGCGTACTGACCGAGGTACGGGCGTGCACGGCCTCGCTCGCGCGGGCGGAGCGGGCGCTGGAGACGGCGCGGCCCGGTGACGACACGCCCTACTGGGCGCGCTTCTTCGACGAGGCGCAGCTCGCCGACGAGCTGGCGCACTGCCACCGCGACCTCCAGCAGTTCCGGGCGGCGGCGCAGCACGCGGAGCGCTCGCTGCAACTGCGCGGCGCCGGGTTCGCGCGCAGCCGCCTGTTCTGCCGGGTGGTGCTGGCGACGGCGCGGCTCGGCCTGGGCGAGCTGGAGCAGGCGTGCGCGCTGGGCGCGGAGGCGGCGCTCCAGGCGTCCGAGATGCGGTCCGTACGGGCGCATGAGTACGTCCGCGAGTTCGAGCGCCGGCTGGAGCCGTACCGGGACGCGGCGGCGGTGCGGGGGTACCGGGACCGGGTGGCGGCGATGAAGGCCTGACGGGCGGGCGCCCGGGTGCGGGCACGGCTTCCGGCCCGAGCACGGGCGCGGGTGTGGGCCTGGGCGCGGGTGCGGGCAGGCGGGGCGGGGAGCGCGGATGCGCGGCCCCGCCCCGTTGTGCGCCGGGTCGTGCCCGGTTCCGCCCGGTCGGGGGTCAGGCCGCGGCGGAGAGTTCGCAGGGTTCGCGGAACGGGGGCAGCCGCAGGTCGTCGAGGGCGGCACGGGCGGCGCGGCGGCCGGAGCGCAGGGCGCCCTGGACGGTGCCGGTGTCCCGGTGGTCGCCGCACACGTACAGCCCGGCCAGCAGCCGGACGGACCGCTGCGGATCGTCCGGTACGGGCATGGCCGGAACCGCTTCCGGGTCGTGGTGGACGGCCAGCAGCTCCCAGGCGTCGGTGGACGTGCCGTAGATCCGGTCGAGTTGGGGGCGGACGGTCTTGTCCAGGGCGCGGGTGGGCAGGGTGGCCGGGGAGCCCAGCACGGTCGTGGTGACCAGGGCACGGCCCGCCGGGGCGCGGGAGGGATCGGCCTCGCTGGCGACGTAGGTGTGCGCGACCGGGCCTTCGGCCGGCAGGAAGAGCACGGGCTCGCGGGCCGGGGGACTGTCAGTGGTGTGGTGCACGATGGTCACCGGGTGGAAATCGGGGACCCGCAGCCCCGGGAGCAGCCCTGCCGCATCGCGCGCGCCGGTGGCCACGAGCGCGGAGCGGCAGGGGAATTGCCCGTGGGCGGCGGTGCCGACGCTGGTGGTCGAGACGGACACGGCGCGTACGGAGGTGCGTACGGTGCCCGGGGGGAGGGAGGCGGCGAGGAGTTCGGGCAGGGCCGAGGCCCCGCCGGTGGGCAGGCACAGCCGGCCGCGGGCGAAGGCACGCAGGGCCTGGGCGGCGCTGCGGCTGGAGCCGGTGAGCCCGGGGTCGCACAGGAGGGTGGACAGGAGGGGGCGGAGGAACCCGTCGGGGATGTACGGCGGGAAGGCCGGACGGGCCGCCAGTGCCTGTCCAATGGAACGGTCGGCGCGTCGCTCGGCGCGCGAAAGGGCGCGCGCGGCCGAAAGTGCGCCCCTTGTGCTCCGGGGGGCACCCACACGCTGGGCCCGCTGGCCGTTGTGGAGGCACAGACCGGGAGCGAAGTGACGCAGGGACAGGCCATTGAGGCCGGGGGTGGTGCGCAGTTCGGGGTACGAGGTGACGAGTAGTTGGCCGGTGCGGTCCAGCCGGAAGCCGTCCAGATGTTCGGTGGTGGTCCGGCCGCCGACGTACGGGGCGGCCTCCAGCACGGTGACCGTGGCTCCCGCGCTGGTCAGGTGGTGGGCGGCGGCGAGACCGGCGAGGCCGGCCCCGACGATGACGACGTCCACGGTCGATGCGGTGCGCAGCACGTGCCCTCCCGAGGTCGGTCCCGGTGCCGGCGCTAAGGGGCTCCTGCCCCGTACCGGCGCGCGGGATGCCGAGTTCGTGAGGTTGGAACCTTAAGAACGGGGGTGCGGCCGGAGGGATCGCGCGTAGACCGCGCACGGGTGCACGGTGCGGCACGCAGTGCCGCGGACCGCCGTCCGTGGGGGGCGCGGAGCCGTGGTCGCCCACGGCGGTGGGTGAGGTGGCACGGGGTGCGATCTCGCCATGGGGACGGTCTCGCCGCGGGTGGTTTCGCCGCGGGGTGGTCTCGCGACGGAGGTGGGCACACCGGGTACGGCGGCGCCCGCCTCCGGCGCGGGGTGCGGCCGTTTCCGTGGCGGCCGTGCCCCGGCACGGGAGTCAGGAGCTGAGTGCTGCGCGGATCGCCTCGTCGACCTTCGGGTGGGTGAAGGTGAAGCCGGAGTCCAGGAGGCGCTGGGGGATGACGCGTTGGCTGGCCAGGACGTTGTCGGCGAACTCGCCCAGGGCGATCCGCAGGGCCGCGGCCGGTACGGGGAAGGGGGTGGGGCGGCGCAGGACGCGGCCCATCGCCGCCGTGACCTCTCGGTTGGTGACCGGCTCGGGCGCGGTGAGGTTGACCGGCCCGTGCAGGCCGTCGGTGTCCACGAGGTGCCGGAGCGCGGCGATGTGGTCGTGCAGGGAGATGAAGCTCCAGTACTGGCCGCCGTTGCCCAGCCGCCCGCCCAGGCCCAGCCTGAAGAGCGGGAACAGCCGCCCCCAGGCTCCGCCCCGGCGCCCCACGACCAGCCCGGTGCGGGCGAAGACCGTACGGATGCCGGCTTCGGCGGCCGGTGCGGCGGCCTCCTCCCAGTCGACGCAGAGCCGGGCCAGGAAGTCGTCGCCGGGCGGCGCGGTCTCGTCCGTCCGCCGGTCGCCGGTGTCTCCGTAGTAGCCGATGGCGCTGCCGCAGACGAAGACCCGCGGCGGGGTGTCCAGGGAGGCGATGGCCTCGGCGAGCGCCGCCGTGCCGAGGACCCGGCTGTTCCGGATCTCGCGTTTGTACGCGTCGCTCCAGCGGTGGTCGCCGACGCCCGCGCCCGCGAGGTGCACCACGGCGTCGCAGCCCGCGAGCCCGGCGGTGTCCACCGTCTGGCGCTCGGGGTCCCAGCGCACCTCGTCGGCGGCGCGCGGTTCGCGCCGTACGAGCCGGACGATCTCGGGTGCGCCGGTGCCGTCCGGCGGCCCGGTGGGGCTCCCCGCGCGCAGGGAGCGGACGAGTGCCGTACCGATGAGACCGGCCGAGCCGGTGATCGCGATCCGCATGGCAGCCATACTGCCCCCGTTCGCGGACACATGACACAGTGGCACGCATGTCCGAACCGTTCGTGCGTACCGCCGTCCTGGCCGACGAGGAGCAGCTCGCGGTGCTGGACCGCCGTACATGGTCCACGCTGCACGCGGTGACGCCCCGGCCGCAGCCTCCGTACGACCGGTTCTTCGACGAGCGGCACCGCCCCGAGGACCTGCTCGTGGCGGAGATCGCGGGCCGGCTGGCCGGCTACATCCGGGTGGTGCCGCCGACGCCGCTGCCCTGCAACGCGCATGTACGGCAGATCCAGGGCCTGGCCGTGGACACCTGGGCGCGCGGCCGGGGCGTCGCCCGGACCCTGCTGGACGCGGCCTGCGCGCAGGCCCTGGACGAGGGGGCCCGCCGCGTCACCCTGCGCGTCCTGGGCCACAACGCCCCGGCCCGCCGGCTCTACGAGTCGGCGGGCTTTCGCGTGGAGGGCGTGCTGCCCGGAGAGTTCCTGCTGGAGGGCGAGTACGTCGACGACGTGATGATGGGCAAGGTGCTGACCTGAGGGACGGCGGCCGTCAGATGTGACGTGCTGTTCCGGAGGACGGCGGCTGTCCGAGGCGACGGGGCGTTGCGGAGGGTGGCGGGCGTCCGAGGCGACGGGTCGTTCCGGAGGGTGGCGGGCGTCAGGTGCCGAAGCGGTCCCAGAGGCGGGGGAAGCGTTCTGCCAGGACGCGGTCGTCGTCCATGTCGAGGTAGCTGCCCAGCGGTTCGGCCGGCGGGTCGGGGAGCCCGAGGTCCGGCGTCTCGGCGCCGGTCAGCTGCTCGTACGCCTCGTCCGCCGCGTAGCCCAGTTCCTCCGCGTCGCCGTCCACCTCGTCGTCGAACGCGTCCAGCAGGCCGGCGAGGTTGTCCGGATCGTGCAGCGCCCCCTCGAAGACCTCCCGGCCCTGGCCGATCAGCCAGCAGCGGAAGCAGTCGAAGGCGTCGTCGCCGGCGCCGCCCAGCAGCAGGGCGGCCGCGGCCCACAGGTCCCAGCGGTACGCGCGGTTGTAGCGGGACTCGAAGTGCCGGGCGAAGTCCACCACGGAGTCCGGGTCGAGGGTCACCAGCCGTTCGACGAGCGCGTCCGCCTGCTCCTCCGGGTCGCCCTCGGCGACCTCGCGGGAGCTGTCGATCAGCTGCCAGAACTCCGTCTCGTCCATCACGGGTCCAGCATCGTTCCTGCCGCGCGGCGCCGCACGCGGACTACCCCAGATGCGACGGTGTCGTTATGCACACACATTCCTTCGGGTAATGCGGACACAAGGTGTCGGGTTTCCGCGCGACGGTCGTCCCATGCGTGAAGGGAAACGAATCATGACCGAATCGGCGACGGGCACCTCCGAAGCGACGGCGGACACGAGGACGGACGCGGCGACGGACACACCGGGCCGGCTGGCCGGGAAGGTCGCCCTGGTCGCCGGTGCCACCCGGGGCGCGGGCCGGGCGATGGCGGTGGAGCTGGGCCGGGCGGGTGCCACGGTCTACGTCACCGGCCGTACGACCCGCGAGCACACCAGCGAGGTCGGCCGTCCGACCGAGACGATCGAGGAGACCGCCGAGCTGGTGACGGCGGCGGGCGAGGCGGCCCGGAAAGCCTTGGCCGGGACCGAGCCCGGTACTGGTACCGAGGCCGGTTCCGGTACCGGGGCCGAGGCCGGCACCGCCCCCGGATGCGGTACCGGTATCGCCGTACCGACGGACCACCTGGACTCGGACGCGGTCCGGGCGCTGACCGAGCGCATCGACCGCGAGCAGGGGCGGCTGGACATCCTCGTCAACGACCTGTGGGGAGGTGATGTGCATGTCGAGTGGGGCAGGAAGATGTGGGAGCACGACCTGGCGAAGGGGCTGCGCGTGCTGCGGCTGGGGGTGGAGAGCCACATCGTGACCAGCAGGTTCGCGCTGCCGCTGCTGATCCGCCGGCCCGGCGGGCTGGTGGTGGAGGTGACGGACGGCACGGCCGAGTCCAACCGGCGCTACCGGGAGCCCTTCTACTACGACCTGGCCAAGAGCGCGCCCATCAGGATGGCGAAGGGGCTCGCCGAGGAGCTGCCCGAGTACGGGTGCACGGCGGTGTGCGTGACACCGGGCTGGCTGCGGTCGGAAGCCATGCTGGACACGTACTTCAAGGTCACCGAGGAGAACTGGCGGGCGGGCTGTGAGCAGAACCCGCACTTCGCGATCTCCGAGACGCCGGTGTTCGTGGGGCGGGCGGTGGCGGCGCTGGCCACCGATCCGGATGTCGCGCGCTTCAACGGGCAGGCGCTGTCCAGCGGCGGGCTGGCGAAGGAGTACGGCTTCACGGACGTGGACGGTTCGGCGCCGGACGCCTGGCGCTACATCACCGAGGTCGAGCAGAAGGGCAAGCCGGCGGACACCACCGGATACCGGTAGCGGCACCGGCACAGGCACCGAGCACTGGTAGCGGCACTGGGCACAGGCACGGCACCGGGAGACCGTCACCGGCCGCCGCACCTCACGTCCGTCACCTCACAGCCGCCGTACCTCACATCCGCCCGTAGAGCGCATACATACGCCCCGCCGCCGCGGCGAACCGTTCCCGCAGTTCCGGCGGCGCCAGTACTTCCGCCTCCGGGCCGAGGCCGAGCAGCTGGCCGTAGGCGACATCCAGGGACTCGACGGGCAGGGTGACGGTGAGCCGGCCCTGGTCGTCGGGCCCGCCCGCCTGCTCCGCCCGCCCCACCGCCTCCTCGGCGGCGGCCCGGTCGGTCACGTGCCGCAGCTGCCGGGCGCCCGCGGGCGTCAGCCGTACGACCACCTCGTCGCGCAGGAGGGAGCGGGCGAACTGGGCGGCCCGCTCCGCCCAGAAGGCGGGCAGGTCGAAGTCCGGGTCCCGGGTGAAGCGGTCGTCGAGGAGGGTGACGGCCGTGAAGCGGTCGATGCGGTAGACCCGCACGTCCGCGCCGGCCCGTGCCGCGAGGTACCAGACGCCCGCCTTGAGGACGAGCCCGTACGGCTCCAACTCCCGTGCCACCTCGGTGTCCTTGCGGCGGTAGCGGGCGGCCACACGCCGGTCGTCCCAGACCGCGTCCGCGATGGCGGGCAGCAGTTCCGGGGTGGCCGGTTCGCGGTACCAGGCGGGCGCGTCGAGGTGGAAGCGCTGGGCGGCGCCGTCCGCGGCGTCCCGCAGCTCGGGCAGCAGCGCGGCGGAGACCTTCAGCCGGGCGGCGGACGCGGCGTCCGCGAGTCCCATGTCGCGCAGCGCGGCGGGCACGCCGGACAGGAACAGGGCCTCCGCCTCGCTGCGGCCGAGTCCGGTCAGCCGGGTGCGGTAACCGCCGATGAGGCGGTAGCCGCCGGCCCGTCCGCGGTCCGCGTAGACGGGCACCCCGGCCTCGGAGAGGGAGAGCACGTCGCGGGCGACCGTACGCTCCGACACCTCCAGCTCCCGCGCCAGCTCGGCGGCGGTCATCGACGGACGGGACTGGAGCAGCAGCACCATTCTGATCAGCCGGGCAGCACGCATGGCTGCATCATGCCGTGCGGCGCTGCGCCCCGGCGCGCTTCCCGTACGCGACGAAAATCCCGTGCGGAGACCCCGGGCGCGGTTGAGGTGGTCTCCGCACGGGAGCAGGGGGGCGCCGGCCGGAGTCGGCGCCGGGGGGACGCGGCGGGCGGCCCGCCGCGTCCACGGCGGTCTACAGGCCGTACCGCTCCTTGGCCTCCTTGACCGTCTCCGCCTTCACGTCGCCGCGGCGGGCCAGCGCGGCCAGCGCCTGCACCACGACCGACTGCGCGTCCACGCCGAAGTGGCGGCGGGCCGCCTCACGGGTGTCGGAGAGGCCGAAGCCGTCGGTGCCGACAGAGGTCCAGTCCTGCTCGACCCACGGGGCGATCTGGTCGGGTACGGCCCGCATCCAGTCGCTGACCGCGACGACCGGGCCGGGGGCGCCGGCCAGCGCGCGGGTCACGTACGGGACCCTGTCCTCGCCCTCCAGGCGGGCGGCGTCGCACTCCAGGGCGTCGCGGCGCAGCTCCGTCCAGGACGGCGCCGACCAGACGTCCGCCGCCACGCCCCAGTCGCGGGCCAGGATCTCCTGGGCCTCCAGGATCCAGTGGATGGCGGTGCCGGAGGCCAGCAGCTGGAGGCGGGGGGCGTCGGCAGCGGCGGGCTCGGCCTCCTTGAAGCGGTAGAGGCCCTTGAGGATGCCTTCCTCGATGCCCTCGCCCGCCGGCATGGCGGGCTGCACCTTGGTCTCGTTGTAGACCGTCAGGTAGTAGAAGATGTCCTCCGCGTCCGGGCCGTACATCCGGCGCAGACCCTCCTTGACGATCACCGCGACCTCGTAGGCGAACGCCGGGTCGTAGGAGAGCGCCGCCGGGTTGGTGGAGGCGATCAGGTGCGAGTGGCCGTCCGCGTGCTGGAGGCCCTCACCGGTCATCGTCGTACGGCCGGCCGTGGCGCCGATGACGAAGCCGCGGCCCAGCTGGTCGGCGAGCGCCCAGAACTGGTCGGCGGTGCGCTGCCAGCCGAACATCGAGTAGAAGATGTAGAACGGGATCATCGGCTCGCCGTGGGTGGCGTACGAGGTCGCCGCCGCGGTGAAGTCGGCCAGCGAACCGGCCTCCGTGATGCCCTCGTTGAGGATCTGGCCGTCCTTGGCTTCCTTGTAGTACAGGAGCTGGTCGCGGTCGACCGGGTCGTAGGTCTGACCGACGGGGGAGTAGAGCCCGGCGGACGGGAACAGCGACTCCATGCCGAACGTACGGGCCTCGTCGGGCACGACCGGCACCCAGCGCTTGCCGGTCTCCTTGTCCCGCATCAGGTCCTTGACCAGGCGGACGAACGCCATGGTGGTGGCGATCTCCTGGGAGCCGGAGCCCTTCTTCAGGGCGTCGAACGCCTTGTCCGCGGGCATCGGCAGCGGCTTGGCGACGACCTTGCGGGCGGGGGCCGGACCGCCGAGGGCGGCACGGCGCTCGCGCAGGTACTCCATCTCGGGCGAGTTGGCGCCGGGGTGGGCGTACGGCACCACGTCCGCCTCCAGCGCGCTGTCCGGGATCGGCAGCTCCAGGAGGTCGCGCATGGCGCGGAACTGCTCGCCGGTGAGCTTCTTCATCTGGTGGTTGGCGTTACGGGACTCGAAGCCCTCGCCGAGGGTGTAGCCCTTGACGGTCTGCGCCAGGATGACGGTCGGCGCGCCCTTGTGCTCCAGGGCGGCCTTGTACGCGGCGTACACCTTGCGCGGCTCGTGGCCCGCGCGGGAGGTCTGGAACAGCTCCAGCAGCTTGGCGTCCGACAGGCCCTGGGCGATGCGGCCGAGCGCCGGGTCGGAGCCGAAGAAGTGCTCGCGCAGGTAGGCGGCGTCGCGGGTGGCGTACGTCTGGAACTGCGCGTCCGGGGTCTCGCGCAGGCGGCGCAGCAGCGCGCCGTCGGTGTCCTGGGCGAAGACCTCGTCCCAGGCCCGGCCCCACAGGGACTTGATGACGTTCCAGCCGGCGGCGCGGAACTGGGCCTCCAGCTCCTGCACGATCTTGAAGTTGGGGCGGACCGGACCGTCCAGGCGCTGGAGGTTGCAGTTGATGACGAAGGTCAGGTTGTCCAGCCCCTCGCGGCCGGCCAGCGCCAGGGCGGCGGTCGACTCGGGCTCGTCCATCTCGCCGTCACCCAGGAACGCCCACACGTGGCTGTTCGAGGTGTCCTTGATGCCGCGGTGCTCCAGGTAGCGGTTGAAGCGCGCCTGGTAGATCGCGGAGAGCGGGCCGAGGCCCATGGAGACGGTGGGGAACTCCCACAGCCAGGGCAGGCGCCGCGGGTGCGGGTACGAGGGCAGGCCGTCACCGGCCGCCTCCTGGCGGAAGCGGTCGAGCTGGTCCTCGGTGAGGCGGCCTTCGAGGAAGGCGCGGGCGTAGATGCCGGGGGAGGCGTGGCCCTGGATGTAGAGCTGGTCCCCGGAACCGTCGGCTTCCTTGCCGCGGAAGAAGTGCTGGAAGCCGGTCTCGTAGAGCCAGGCCGCCGAGGCGAAGGTGGCGATGTGGCCGCCGAGGCCGAGGCGGGAGCCGCGGGTGACCATGGCGGCGGCGTTCCAGCGGTTCCACGCCGTGATCCTGGCCTCCATCGCCTCGTCGCCCGGGAACTCGGGCTCGGCGGAGGTCGGGATCGTGTTGATGTAGTCGGTCTCCAGCGGCGCGAGGCCCGGGGCGCCGGTGTGCTCCACGGCGCGGCGCATCAGGTAGGCGGCGCGGTGCGGACCGGCCGCCCGGGTGACGGCGTCCAGGGACGCGCGCCACTCGGCCGTCTCCTCCGGGTCGCGGTCCGGGACCTGGTCGAGCTGGCTGTACGGCATGCGTACGGGATCGGGCATGGGTGGCCCCTTTCCGGACGAAGGAGGGAGGTGCGATGAGTGCTTGGCAGGCAGGGGTCGCGCCCCACCGACGACGATACGCCTCTGATCGATGATCGATCAATGCAGGTTGAAGGAAAAACCGCAGGTCGGCACGGGGTGCCAGCCTTCTAGGCACGGGGTGCCAGGCTGTCTGCGGCTCCGAATCGTAGGCGCAAAGGCTGCGGACCTGCGGAATCAGCTCCGGGGCGCGCAGCCGGGCCCCGGGGTCTTCAGACCCGGGGGGCGCAGCTGAGGACGTGGGTCTTCAGCAGGTCGCCGATCCTCGGATCGCGCCGCCGGAACGCGTCCACGATCTCCTGGTGGTCCCGCGCGTGCGAGCGCGGCTCCGGGCTGAACCAGCGGATGGACAGCGTGGTCCACACCTCGACGCCCAGCGACTCCCAGGTGTGCAGCAGGACGGCGTTGCGGGCCGCGCGCACGATCTCGCGGTGGAAGGCGACCGTGTGCCGCACCTGCGCCTCGCCGTCGCCGTGCCGGTCCGCCTCGCACAACGCCGCCACCTCCCGGTCCAGCGCCGTGGTGTCCTCGGCCAGCCGCCCGGCGGCCAGCTCGGCGGCCACCTGCTCCAGCCCGGCCCGCACCGGGTAGCTCTCCTTGAGGTCGTCGGCGGTCAGGTTCCGCACGCGGACGCCCTTGTTCGGGGCCGACTCGATCAGCTGGAGCGACTCCAGCTCGCGCAGGGCTTCCCGTACGGGCGTCTGGCTGACCGCCAGCTCGACCGCGATCCGCCGCTCCACGATCCGCTCCCCGGGCTGCCAGCGCCCGCTGACGATCCCTTCGAGGATGTGCTCGCGGATCTGCTCGCGGAGCGAATGGACGACGGGCGGGGTCATGACGTGCTCCTTCAGAGCGGGCGGCGGACGGCGGCCGGGGCCCGCACCGGGGGCGGTACGGAGGGCCACCGCAGGACGGCCATTATCCGTGCAACGAAAACGGGTCGGCCCCGGTCCGTACGAACTCGTACGGACCGGGGCCGACCCTGCTCACCTATGCGGTGGCCGCCGTGCTCAGAGACCGATCTCGGTCTCGAACTCGCCGGCCTCCAGGATCTGCTTGACCGTCGTCAGGTAACGGGCCGCGTCGGCACCGTCCACCAGGCGGTGGTCGTAGGAGAGCGCCAGGTAGGTCATGTGGCGCACGGCGATGGTCTCGCCCAGCTCCGGGTGGTCCACGACCACCGGGCGCTTGACGGTGGCGCCGATGCCCAGGATGCCGACCTGGTTCGGCGGCACGATGACCGTGTCGAACAGCGCACCGCGCGAGCCGGTGTTGCTGATCGTGAAGGTCGCGCCCGACATGTCGTCCGGGCTGATCTTGTTGGTGCGGACCTTGCCGGCCAGCTCCGCGGTCTTCCGGGCGATGCCGGCGATGTTCAGGTCGCCCGCACCCTTGATGACCGGGGTCATCAGGCCCTTCTCCGCGTCCACCGCGATACCGACGTTCTCGGTGTCGAAGTAGGTGATCGTGCCCTCGTCCTCGTTGATCCGGGCGTTGACGACCGGGTGGGCCTTCAGCGCCTGGACCGCGGCCTTGACGAAGAACGGCATCGGGGAGAGCTTGACGCCCTCACGCTGCGCGAACGCGTCCTTGGCCTTGTTGCGCATCCGCATGATCTTGGTGATGTCCACCTCGACCACGGAGGTCAGCTGCGCCTGGCCGTGCAGGGCCTTCATCATGTTGTCGCCGATGACCTTGCGCATCCGCGGCATCTTGACGGTCTGGCCGCGCAGCGGCGACGCCTCGATGGCCGGGGCCTTCGACGCGGCGGCCGGAGCGGCGGCAGCGGCCGGGGCGGCCTGCTTGGCGGCCTCGGCGGCGGCGATGACGTCCTGCTTGCGGATGCGGCCACCGACGCCGGTGCCCTTGACCGTGGCCAGGTTGACGCCGCTCTCCTGGGCCAGCTTGCGGACCAGGGGGGTGACGTACGCGGCGTCCGCCTCACCCGCGGCCGGGGCCGGGGTGACCGGTGCGGCGGCCGGAGCCGGCGCGGGGGCCGGAGCGGCCGGGGCCGGGTCCGGGGCGGGGGTGGTGACCTGCTGCGGTGCGGGCGCCGACGGGGCCTGCGGGGCGGGAGCCTCCTGCTTGGGGGCTTCCTGCTTCGGGGCCTCCTGGGCGGGGGCCGGAGCAGGGGCGGCCGGAGCCTCGGCCTGCGCCGGAGCAGCACCCTTCTGGCCGATGACGGCCAGCTTGGCGCCGACCTCGGCGGTCTCGTCCTCACCCACCAGGATCTCCAGCAGGGTGCCGGCGGTGGGGGCGGGGATCTCGGTGTCGACCTTGTCGGTGGAGACCTCCAGCAGCGGCTCGTCCTCGGCCACCTCCTCGCCGACCTCCTTGAGCCAGCGGGTGACGGTGCCCTCGGTCACGCTCTCGCCGAGCGCGGGGAGGAGAACATCCGTGCCGGAGGCTCCGGTGGAGCCGGTGCTTGCACCGGAGCCCTGGGCGCCGCCGGCGGGGGCTGCGGCCTGAGCCGGGGCCTCCTGCTGCGGAGCTTCCTGAGCCGGAGCCGCGGCGGGCTCCGGCTGGGCCGGGGCCTCGGCCTGCGCAGGGGCGGACTCGGCCGCGGGCGCGCCGCTGCCGTCGTCGATGATCGCCAGCTCGGCGCCGACCTCGACGGTCTCGTCCTCGGCCACCTTGATGGAGGCCAGCACGCCGGCGGCGGGGGCGGGGATCTCGGTGTCGACCTTGTCGGTCGACACCTCCAGCAGGGGCTCGTCGGCCTCTACGCGCTCACCCTCGGCCTTGAGCCAGCGGGTGACGGTGCCCTCGGTGACGCTCTCGCCGAGCGCCGGAAGGGTTACGGAAACCGCCATGGTTTCTCTTGCTCCTTACGAAAAGTACGGTATGTGGTCGCGCCCGGACCGGGATCAGTCGTGGGAGTGCAGAGGCTTGCCGGCCAGGGCCAGGTGGGCCTCGCCGAGCGCCTCGTTCTGCGTCGGGTGCGCGTGGATGAGCTGCGCAACCTCGGCCGGCAGGGCCTCCCAGTTGTAGACCAGCTGGGCCTCGCCGACCTGCTCGCCCATGCGGTCACCGACCATGTGGACGCCGACCACGGCACCGTCCTTGACCTGGACGAGCTTGATCTCGCCCGCGGTCTTGAGGATCTTGCTCTTGCCGTTGCCCGCCAGGTTGTACTTCAGGGCGACGACCTTGTCGGCACCGTACAGCTCCTTGGCCTTGGCCTCGGTGATGCCCACCGAAGCGACCTCGGGGTGGCAGTACGTCACGCGCGGCACGCCGTCGTAGTCGATCGGCACGGTCTTCAGACCGGCCAGCCGCTCCGCCACCAGGATGCCCTCGGCGAAGCCGACGTGCGCGAGCTGGAGGGTGGGGACGAGGTCACCGACGGCCGAGATCGTCGGCACGTTGGTCTGCATGTACTCGTCGACCAGGACGTAGCCGCGGTCCATGGCGACCCCGGCCTCCTCGTAGCCCAGGCCCTGGGAGACCGGGCCGCGGCCGATGGCGACCAGCAGCACCTCGGCCTCGAAGGTCTTGCCGTCGGCCAGCGTGACCTTGACGCCGTCCTGGGTGTACTCGGCCTTGTCGAAGAAGGTGCCGAGGTTGAACTTGATGCCGCGCTTGCGGAAGGCCCGCTCCAGCAGCTTGGAGCTGTTCTCGTCCTCGACCGGGACGAGGTGCTTGAGGCCCTCGACGATGGTCACGTCGGTGCCGAAGGACTTCCACGCGGAGGCGAACTCGACGCCGATGACGCCGCCGCCCAGCACGATCGCGGACTTCGGCACGCGGTCCAGCTTCAGCGCGTGGTCCGAGGAGATGATGCGGTCGCCGTCGATGTTCAGGCCCGGCAGGGACTTCGGCACGGAGCCGGTCGCCAGCAGGATGTGGCGGCCCTGGACACGCTGGCCGTTCACATCGACGGAGGTGGGGGAGGACAGCCGGCCCTCGCCCTCGATATAGGTGACCTTGCGCGAGGCGACCAGGCCCTGCAGGCCCTTGTACAGGCCCGAGATGACCTCGTCCTTGTACTTGTGCACGCCCTCGATGTCGATGCCCTCAAGGGTGGCCTTGACGCCGAACTGGGCGGCCTCGCGAGCCTGGTCCGCGATCTCGCCGGCGTGCAGCAGGGCCTTGGTGGGGATGCAGCCGTTGTGCAGGCAGGTGCCGCCGAGCTTGTTCTTCTCGATCAGGGCGACGTCCAGGCCCAGCTGCGCCCCGCGCAGGGCAGCGGCGTAACCGCCGCTACCGCCTCCGAGGATCACTAGGTCGAAAACGGTGCTGGCGTCGTTCGCCACGTCACGTCCTCCATGCATGGGTACGCCGGAGCCGGTCGTCGGTGACCGGGCGGCGGCTGTTGATCGGCCGCTTCTTGGATCGGCCCTGGGTAAGGGGGGCCCTGTCCTGCCAAGAACCCATCTTCGCACTTGTTGAAGGCGGGCGGGACGGCGGGCCGGGCTGGGGGACGGCACGACGGCCGTTCCCGGGGGTTGCGCTCGGGATTACTCCGGCGTACGGGCGTGCGGATTTCGTCGAGGGCGAACACGCGCGTACGGCCCCGGGCGCCGGGCCCGGAGCCGTACGGACAAAACAGGAGCAACCCGTAAAGCGTCAGCCGAGGTCGCCGTCGGCGGTGCGCTCGGCCAGCCGCACCAGGGTGCGGACCGCGGAGCCGGTGCCGCCCTTGGGGGTGTAGCCGAACGGCGCGCCCTCGTGGAAGGCCGGACCGGCGATGTCCAGGTGCGCCCACGGGATGCCCTCGCCCACGAACTCCTGGAGGAACACACCGGCCAGCAGGCCGCCGCCGGCCCGCTCGCCGATGTTCTTCAGGTCCGCGATGGGGGAGTCCAGGGTCTTGCGCAGCTCGGACGGCATCGGCATCGGCCAGGACGGCTCGCCGGCCTCCTCCGCGATCTCGTGGATGCTCGCCCGGAAGGCGTCGTCGTTGGCCACGATCCCGAAGGTGCGGTTGCCCAGCGCCAGGACCATGGCGCCGGTCAGCGTGGCGACGTCCACGATCGCGTCCGGCCGCTCCTCCGAGGCGCGGGTCAGCGCGTCGGCCATGACGAGCCGGCCCTCGGCGTCGGTGTTCAGCACCTCGACGGTCTTGCCGCTGTACATGGTCAGCACGTCGCCGGGGCGCAGCGCGGCGCCGGACGGCATGTTCTCGGCGAGCGCCAGCCAGCCGGTGACGTTGACCCGCAGGCCCAGCCGGGCGGCGGCCACGACCGCGGCGAACACCGCGGCGGCGCCGCTCATGTCGCACTTCATGGTCTCGTTGTGGCCGGCCGGCTTCAGGGAGATGCCGCCCGAGTCGTAGGTGATGCCCTTGCCGATCAGCGCCAGGGTCTTCTCGGCCTTCGGGTGGGTGTAGGCGATCCGCACCAGCCGCGGCGGGTTCTCCGAGCCCTGGCCGACGCCCATCAGGCCGCCGTAGCCGCCCTTCTTCAGGGCCTTCTCGTCCAGCACCTCGGCCTTGAGGCCGAACTCCTTCGCGGCGGCCTGGGCCTGCGCGGCGAAGGACTTCGGGGTGAGGTCGTTGGACGGGGTGTTGATCAGGTCGCGGGCGCGGTTGACCTCGGCAGCCAGCGTCTGGGCGCGCTCGACGGCGGCCTTGTGCTCCTTGTCACGCGGCTTGCCGCCGAGGATCGCCACCTCGGCCAGCGGCGCGGACCTGCCGTCGGCCTTCTTGGCGCGGGCGGCCTTCGCGTCGCCGCCGTTGCCGCGGTACGCGGTGAAGGCGTACGCGCCGAGCAGCGCGCCCTCGGCGACCGCCGCGACGGCCCAGGCGTCCGCCGCGGGCAGCGCGAAGCCGGCCTTCTTGGTGCCGGCCAGGGCGCGGGCGGCGGAGCCCGCGGCGCGGCGCAGCGCCTCGGCGTCGTACTCCTCGTCCTCGGCCGGCGCGTCGCCCAGACCGACCGCCAGCACGACCGCGGCCTTCAGGCCGGAGGCGGCGGGCAGCTTGGTGACCTCGCCCTCGGCGCCGCTCGCACCGAGGGTCTCCAGTACGGCGGCGAGCCTGCCGTCGAACGCCTTGTCCACGGCCTCGGCGCCGGGGGCCACGACGGCGCCCTTGGCGGTCTTGGCCACGCCGACGACGACGGCGTCCGCACGCAGCGTCGCGGCGGAGGATGTGCTGAGGGTCAGTGCAGTCACGGTGATGAAGGTCCTGTTCCGTCCGGGAATCCGTTCGCGCCCAGGGCGCTGCTGCGGCTGAGCCTACGCTCGGCTCCGCCGCCCGTAACCGCTTGATGCCGTATCGGCCCGTCCTGTCACCACTTCATCACCCGCACCAGGGGCCGCAACGCCGTCCGAGGCCGGGGGAGTTGCCGGTAGCGCGCGCAAAGGCGGCGAACCGGAGTGCCGGGCTCCGCGTCAACACCTGTGCGTCGAATGAGACGTGCGTCACAGTCGTGGTGACTGTGGGATAAGGGGGCGTGAACCTTCGCATGATGTCCACGAGCCTGCCCGGTGCGCTTCCGGAAGCAGGGGGACTTCCGTGGGGAAGGGGTTGCGCCCATGGGCAGCAATGACAAGACGCCGGCCAGACCGGGCAGGATCCTCACGGCGCTCGCCACGGCGTTCGTCACGGCGCTCCCCCTGGCGGTGGTGAGCGCGCCCCCCGCGCAGGCGGCCCCGGCCGCCGAGCCGCGCATCGACCTGCGGGTGCTCGTGGTCACCGACGGCGGCGACAGCACCGACGCCATCGTCGGGGAACTGCGCGGCCAGGGTGTCCCGTACACGACCGTCGACCTGACGAGCCCCGGCCGCCCGGTGATCGACCAGGCGTTCCTGAGCGACACCGTGGACGGCCGGCCGCGCGCCAAGTTCCAGGGTGTGGTGCTGCCGAACGACAACCCCTTCGGCACGGCGTCCTCCCCGGAGCTGGCGGCCCTGAAGGCGTACGAGACCACCTACAAGATCCCGCAGGTGGACGCGTACACCTACGCGCGGCCGGACGTCGGCCTGCGCACGCCCGACGAGGGCGGATACGCCGGGGTGCTGGACGGGTTCGCCGGCCGCACCACCGACGCGGGCAAGGCCGGGCCCTTCGGCTACCTCAAGGGCGCGGTGCCCTTCGAGGACGCCGACCCGAAGGTCTCCGAGGCATACGGCTACATAGCCCAGCCGGTCGCGGACCCGCCCGCGGGCGCGACGTTCACGACGTACCTGGACGCGGCGGTGCCGGGCGGCTCCGCGCGCGGCTCGCTGGTCGGCGAGTACGCCCACGACGGCCGTCGCGAGCTGGTCGTCACCTTCGCGCAGAATCGATACCAGCAGCAGTTCCGGCTGCTCGCCCGGGGCATCGTGGACTGGCTGACGCAGGGCGTCCACCTGGGCCAGAGCCGCAACTACTTCTCCGTACAGGTCGACGACGTCTTCGCGCCGGACTCCCGCTGGGACACCGAGAACAACTGCACCCCCGGGGACTTCGACTGCCCGCCGGGCGTGCCGGACACCGCGCAGATCCGGATGACCGAGGCGGACGCCGCGTACGCCGCCCAGTGGCAGCGCGACCGCGGCTACCGGCTCGACATGGTCTACAACGCGGGCTCCGGCGAGGAGTGGAAGGCGGAGCACGGCGGCGTGGACGCGCTGGCCGACCGTCTGCTGGCCGACAAGGCCGCCTACCGCTGGGTCAACCACACCTACACCCACCCCTTCCTGGGCTGCGTCCAGGACACCTCGGTCGTGCCGTGGCGCTGCGCCAAGGACCTGTTCGGCAGCACCCGGTGGGTGAGCCGCAGCGAGATCACCGCGGAGATCGAGAAGAACCACGCCTGGGGCGTGGCCAAGGGCCTGGACCTGGACCCCGCGGAGCTGGTCACCGGCGAGCACTCCGGCCTGAAGACCCTGCCGCAGCAGCCGCAGGACAACCCCAACCTCGCGCCGGCGCTCACCGCCACCGGCGTCAAGTGGCTGGCCGGCGACAACTCGCGGGAAGCCGCGCAGCGGCAGGCGGGCCCGGCGCTGACCGTGCCGCGCTACCCGATGAACGTGTTCTACAACGCGGGCACGGCGGCCGAGCAGACCGACGAGTACAACTGGATCTACACGAGCAAGGCCGACGGCGGCAGCGGGATCTGCGAGACCGACCCCCACTCGACCTGTCTGCCCGCGCCCTTGCCGACCTCCACCGGCTACGCCTCGTACATCGTCCCGCAGGAGGCGCGCACCGCTCTCGGGCATGCTCTGGCCAACGACCCGCGCCCGCACTACATCCACCAGTCGAACCTCGCCGAGGACCGGATCGCCTACCCGGTTCTGGACAAAGTTCTGGCCGACTATCGCGGATTCTTCGCCGCCGACACACCCGTGGTCAACCAGCGCCACCGGGACATCGGACGCGAGATGCAGCAGCGTGCGGCCTGGCAGCGGGCCCTGGACGCCGGGACGGTGACGGCGTACAGAATTGGCGACACCGTCACCGTCACGTCGCCGGCCGGGGTGGCCGCTGCGGCTACGATGCCCGTCGGAACCAGAACACAACTCTCGGACGGAACCGCGGAATTCGGCACTCGCTATGCCGGACGGGTATCGGAGTGGGCCACAGCGCAGTCGCCCGGAGCGGCCATCACGCTCAAGCTCCCGACGACCGCCTGACGCGTCCCCGGCGTCGCCGGCCCGCTGTCCCGGCCCGGCGGGCCGGGACCGGGCGGCCGGTGCCCGCCGCGTCCCGCCACCGCCGCGACCGACGTCCCCAGCCGACCCCTGCCCGACCGCATGCACGCACCATCCCGATGACGGCGCACCACGGCCACGCGCGGGCACCCGCCCCGCACGCGCCCGGCCGTACCCGCACCACCGCACGCCGCTCCACCCGCACTCTTCACCGTTCACCGCGCCCGCACCGACGCACCGGTGCAGCAGGGCGCACCCGGACACCGGTGCGGACGCGCAGGTACGGACGCGTCCGCACCGGTGTCCCGCGGGCGTGCCCGCACCCCGGCACCGGCCCGCCGCACCACCGTGCCCGCGCACGTCCCCGCACTCCGCACGCGCACGCCGCACCAGGCCGGCACGGCCGCCGGCCCGGTCAACGCGCCCGCACGGTGCCCGCAGCACCCGCGCCCGCGCGCCCCACACCGCTTTGCCCAGCACCCCACACCGCTTTGCCCAGCACCTAAGTTCCCGGGGGGAATCCGCCATGAAAGCAACCCTGTACGAGGTCGGCAGCCGAAGTCCGCGGACGGACGGCGCGCCACGGCCCGGCGGGCACGTCACGATGCTCACCGAGGGCACCTACCCGCACGTCCACGGTGGTGTCTCCACCTGGTGCGACCAGCTCGTACGGGGCATGCCGGAAGTCCGCTTCAACGTCATCGCGCTCACCGGCAGCGGCCGAGAACCGGTGACCTGGGACCTGCCCGCCAACGTCTACGCGCACTCCTCCGTACCGATGTGGGGCCCGCCGCCGGGCCGGCGCACCGCCGGGCTGTTCCGGGGGCGCGAGCGCCGCCGCTTCATCGACACCTACGAGCGCTTCCTGCTCTCCATGCTCGACCCGCAGTCCTGCACCGACTTCGGCACCGAGCTGTACGCCCTCGCCGCGCTGGCCCGCGAGGGGCGGCTCAGCGCCGCGCTGCGCACCGAGTCCGCGCTGCGTTCCCTGATGTGGATCTGGTCCCTGCCGCACGTCGCCACGCGCGCCGCCGAGCCCACCGTCCATGACGCGCTGACCGCCACCGACCTGCTGGAACACGCGCTGCGCCCGCTCGCGGTACGGGTACCGGAGGACAGCGTCGCGCACGCGGTGAGCAACGGCCTGGCCTGCCTGCCGGCGCTCGCCGCCAAGCAGTTCGACGGCGTACCGTTCCTGCTCACCGAGCACGGCATATACCTGCGCGAGCGCTACCTCGGCTACCGCCGCGAAGCCCAGCGCTGGCCCGTCAAGGCCCTGATGCTCGGCTTCTACCGGCAGCTGACGATCGAGAGCTACCGGGCCGCCGACCTGATAACGCCGTGCAACAAGTACAACAAGCGCTGGGAGGAGCGCGGCGGCACCCCGCCCGAGAAGATCCGCACCGTCTACAACGGCGTCGATGTGCAGCTCTTCCCGCACGCCGAGCAGGAACCGGACGCGCCGACGCTGAGCTGGGCCGGGCGCATCGACCCGATCAAGGACCTGGAAACCCTCATCCGCGCCTACGCGCTGTGCCGCGCCGAGGTCCCCGACCTGCGGCTGCGCCTGTTCGGCGGGGTGCCGGCCGGCGGCGAGGCGTACAAGACCCGCTGCGAGAAGCTGGCCGCCTCGCTCGGCGTGACCGACGGGATCAGCTGGGAGGGGCGCATCGACGACGTGGCCCGCGCCTACGCCGCCGGCAGCATCGTGATGCTCTCCAGCATCTCCGAAGGCTTCCCCTTCAGCCTGATCGAGGCCATGTCCTGCGGCCGGTCCACCGTCTCGACCGACGTCGGCGGGGTGCGCGAGGCGGTCGGCGACACCGGGCGCGTGGTACCGCCGCGGGAACCCGAGGCGATGGCCGAGGCCACCCTGGAACTGCTCAAGGGCGGCTGGGAGAAGCGCGCCGAACTCGGCAGCCGGGCGCGCCAGCGCGTCATCGACCAGTTCACGCTGCGCCGCTCGGTCGACGGCTTCCGCACCATCTACCGCGAACTCGACGGTGCCGGGCAGCCCGCCGAGGAGCCGCAGGAGGAGTGGACCCTCCAGCTGCGCGGCCCGTGGCGCACCCCGCTCGCCGCGGACGGGGGCGGCTGGTGAGCGGTTCCCTGTGGCTGGTCCCCGGGGAGGGCAAGGACCGTACGGACGACCTGCCGGACGTGCCGCGCCCGCAGCGCCCGCGCTGGGCCGCCCCCGACCCGGTCGACGAACTCGCCGGGCGGATGGAGCATCTGATCGCCGCCGCCGTCCACCCCGACGAGATCGCCGCCATCATCGAGTCCGACGGCATGAGCGACGACCAGATCAAGCTCGCCTACGGGCGCGAGAACTCCTTCGCCCTCGCCGAGGACCTGTGGGAGCGGGTGCCGCGCAGCTACCCCGAACCGGACCGCACGGTCACCGACCCCTGGCGGGTCAGCCTGCTCGGCTGCCTGCTGCGCGCCCTGGTCTTCGCCCTGCCGGGCCTGGCCTACGTCGTCGGCTCGCACCTGCTGTCCGGGCCGCCGGACGCCCGCGGGCTGCCCGCGGGCACCCTCCCGCTGCTGGCGGGCGCCCTGACCGGCTGGGTCTGGAACCAGGCGCTGGCGCACCGCGCGTACTCCTGGCTGGGCCTGGGCGAACGGTGGCCCGCCGCCCGCGCCCTGGCCGTCGGCGCGCCGCTCGGCGCGCTGGCCGGGGCCGCCGTCGCCTGGGTGGTCGGCACCGCCGACGCGGACGCCCCCGGCGCGGTGGTCTTCGCCGCGGGCCAGGCGGCCTACCTCGGCGCGGCCACCGCGCTGCTCGTCTTCGGCCGGGAGCGGTGGCTGCTGTGCGCGCTGGCCCCGGTCGGGCTCGGTGCCGCGCTGATGGCGGTGTACGTACCGCCGGACGCCGTACGGGAAGGGCTGCTCGTCGTATCGCTCGGCGCGGCCCTGGTGCTGGCCGCCGTCACCGTCCTGCGCTGCCGGCGCGAGCCCCGGCACGACGGGCCGGCGCCCCGTGCGGTGGCCTCCGTGCCGTACGGGCTCTTCGGCCTGGCCATCGGCGTGCTGGTGCTGCACACGGCGCTCGGCGACGTGCTGCGGTACGGGGCCCACGCCGAGGTCGCGGCGCCCGCGGCGGTGGCCCTGACGCTCAGCATGGGGCCGGCCGAGTGGCTGCTGTACCGCTTCCGCAGCCGGGCCGTGGCCGGGCTGCGCTCCAGCACCACCCCCGCCGGTTTCCGGCGCGCCGTCTCCGGCGCGCTGGCCCGCTGCCTGGCCTGCTACCTGGCGGTGCTCGCGCTGCTCGGCGGCGTCGGGAGCCTGGTGTGGCGGCAGGGGCCGCCGATGGACTGGCCGCACGCGCTGGGGCTGCTGTGCCTGGGGACGGTGCTGTGGACCGCGCTGCTCCTCCAGGCGTTCGGGGCGGTGCCGGTGGCGGCGGTGGTGTGCGGTCTGGCCGCGGTCGCCCAGACGATCGCCCTGCTGACCGGCCCGCTGCCGCCGGCCGTCGCCCAGCTGACGGTCTGCGGCGTGGCCGCACTCGTCCTGGGCGCGCTCGTGTCCGCCCTCCTGGGGCGCGCCACCGCGCATCGCTGAGCGGGCGGCGGCCGGCCGACGGCCGCCGCCCTCACGCCCTCAAATGCGTCTCCGTCCCCGCCTCTTGGCCGAACCGGCCGGTAACCGGTACCGGGGCCACGTGCCGTCGCACGTGCTCGTATCCTCAGCATCTCGTCCCATATGCGACAGGAGCCACCGAACCATGACCCGGCCGTCCGCGGGGCAGCCCCGTCCGCCCTCCCGTCAACTGCTGGTCCCGCTCTACGAGCACCCGGCGGAACGCCCGGACGCCTGGCGGCGGCTGATCGCGGCGGCGCCCGACCTCTACGGCGTGGTGCTCAACCCGGCCAGCGGTCCCGGTACCGCCCCCGACCCGGACTTCGCCGAGGTCGCCGGGCGGTTACGGGCGGCGGGCGTACGCCTCCTCGGCTACACCGACACCGACTACGGACGGCGCCCGCACGCGGCCGTCGTCCAGGACCTGATGCGGCACCGCGACTGGTACGGGGCCGACGGGGCCTTCTTCGACCAGGCCGCGGCCGACGCCGGGTTCCTTGCGCACTACGGCCGTCTGACGGTCGCGGCGCGCGCCGCCGGCGCCGGCACCGTCGTGCTCAACCACGGCCTCCACCCGCACCCCCGCTACCTCGACTTCGCCGACCTCCTGGTCACGTTCGAGAACAGCTGGGCGGTGTACGAGAGCGCCGAGGTCCCGGAGTGGACGGCCCACCACCCGCCCGAACGGTTCTGCCATCTCATCCACGGCCTCCCCGAGAGCTGCGCGGAGGCCGCCGCCGAGCTGGCACGGCAGCGCGGGGCCGCCGTGCACTGCGCCGTCCCCGGCACCGCGCCGCACCCCTGGGACGCCCTTCCCCCCTTCCTGGAGACACCCCGATGACGTCCCTGCGCTTCCGCGGGAAACCGCACAAGAATCTGCTGCGCAAGAAACTGCTGCTTCTCCTCGGCTCGTTGCTGCTCGTCACCACCGCCTGTTCCCAGGCGCCGGACGGTCCGGGCGGCAAGCCCGGCCACGGCCCGAGCACCGGCACCGGCGGGCCGAGCGGTTCCGGCACGCCGAGCACTCCGGGCAGCCCCGGAAGTTCGCCCAAGCCCATCTGGCACCCCGAGCCCGGTGTCGCCTGGCAGTGGCAGCTGACCGGAAAGCTCGACCTGTCCGTCGACGCGCCCGTCTACGACATCGACGGCTTCAACCACAACGCGGCCACGGTCGCCGATCTCCACGAGCGCGGCCGCAAGGTCATCTGCTACGTCAGCGTCGGCGCCCACGAGGACTTCCGCCCGGACGCGCGCAGCTTCCCCAAGAACGTCATCGGCGAGGAGAACGGCTGGGAGGGCGAGCGCTGGCTCGACATCCGCCGTCTCGACGTACTGCGCCCGCTGATGGCCAAGCGCTTCGACATGTGCCGGGACAAGGGCTTCGACGCCGTCGAGCCGGACAACGTCGACGGCTACAAGAACGACACCGGCTTCGATCTGACGGCCGGGCACCAGCTCGCCTTCAATCGCATGATCGCCGAGCTGGCCCACGAACGGGGCCTGTCCGTCGGCCTCAAGAACGACCTCGACCAGATCCCCCAGCTGGTCGGCGACTTCGACTTCGCCGTCAACGAGCAGTGCGCCCAGTACGACGAGTGCGCCACCATGACCCCGTTCATCAAGGCCGGCAAGCCCGTCTTCCACGTCGAATACGAACTCCCGGCCGCCCGCTTCTGCCGCGACACCAAGCGCCTGGGCCTCAGCTCCATGCAGAAGCGCCTCCATCTGGACGCCTGGCGCCAGGCCTGCTGACGCCGGCGCGGGGTGGTTCACCCCAGCGCCAGGACCACCACCGCCACCAGCCCCGTCGTCTCCGCGATCGCCCCGAAGACGTCCCCGGTGATGCCGCCGAAGCGGTGGCGGCAGCGGCGCAGGGCCGCTTCTCCCGCCAGCAGGGCCAGGAGGGCGGCCGCGCCCGCGTGGAGGGCCTCGTAGGGGCCGTGGAGGGCGCCGGCGGCCGCGGACAGGGCGATGACCGTGGCCGCCGCCGCCATGGCCCGGCGCACCGGCACCGTGCCCGCCACCGCGGCGCCCAGGCCCTCGGGGCGGGCCGGGGGAACACCGGGGCGGGCGGCGAGGGTGAGGGCGCAGCGGGCCGTGACGGCGGCGAGGGCGGCGGCCGTGGCGCCGCGGGCCCAGCCCTGCTCGTACAGGTGGGTCAGGGCGGCCACCTGCGCCAGCAGGGTGAACAGCAGCGTGATGACGCCGAACGGGCCGATGTCGGACTGCTTCATGATGCGCAGCGCGTCCTCGGCGGGCTTGCCGCTGCCCAGGCCGTCGGCGGTGTCGGCGAGTCCGTCGAGGTGCAGGCCGCGGGTGAGGACGGCGGGGACGGCCGCGGTGGCGACGGCGGCGAGGAGCGGGCCGCCGTCCAGGAGGAGCAGCAGGGTGCCGAGGGCCGCGGCGGCCAGGCCGATCACCAGGCCCGCCACCGGCGCGCACAGCATGCCGCCGCGCGCCGCCGCCCGGTCCCAGCGGCGCAGCCGTACCGGCAGCACGGTCAGCGTGCCGAAGGCGAAACGCATGGCGTCCCCGAGGGTGGGGGAAGGCGGGGGGCCGGAGGAGGTGGCGGCGTCGTTCACCGCGGCAGGCTAACCCGGCCGCCCCGCACCGTACGGCGTTAAATTGCCGCTATACGCGACAAATGGGGAGTACGTGGCATGGGTCACTGGTGGTTCCGCAACATCATCGAGCCGGGGAAGCTCCCCCTGCTGCTCGCGCTCGTCTCCTTCGTGCTGACCTTCGCCGTGACCCGGGTGATCACCCGGCTGATCCGGGCCGGGAAGGGCCCCTTCCGGAACATCGCGCCCGGGGGCCTGCACATCCACCACGTCGTCCCGGGGGTGGTGCTGATGGTGGTCGGCGGGTTCACCGCCCTGGCCGGCGGGCGTCACGGATACGGGTCGGGGATCGCGGCGGTGCTGTTCGGGATGGGCGTCGGGCTGGTGCTGGACGAGTTCGCGCTGATCCTGCACCTGGACGACGTGTACTGGAGCGAGCAGGGCACCAAGAGCGTGGAGATCGTGATCGTCACGTTCGCGCTGGTGGCGCTGATCCTCGGCGGCGCGCTGCCGTTCGGGGTCAACGAGCTGGACCCGGACGAGTTCCACAACCGGTTCCGGGTGGTGCGGACCGTGGGGCTCAACTTCCTGCTGGCCCTGGTGGCCCTCTTCAAGGGCAAGGGCCGGATGGCGGTGATCGGGGTGTTCGTACCGTTCGTCGCCCTGTTCGGGGCCGTCCGGCTGGCCCGCCCCAACTCTCCCTGGGCGAAGCGGTTCTACCGGCGGCGCCCCAAGGCCCGCGCCAAGGCGAAGGTACGCGCCTTCCGGCACGACCGCCGCTGGAACGGCCTGCGCCGCCGGGTGAACCACGTCATCGGCGGGACGCCGAGCTCCTGAGAGCCGGCGTCCCCGCCCGGCCGGATTCAGGCGCCGGCTCGGACCCGCTGCTCGCCCCGCGGCTTGCGGCGCTGGTGGCAGACCTCCCACACCCCGCACAGCACCAGCAGGACCACCACGGCCGCGATGTGCTCCCGGCCCGCGAGGTTGTTCTTGATGAACACCACCTCGTAGACCATCGACAGCACCACCAGCGCGCAGGTGAACCACGCCCGGTAGACCCAGCACACGAAGATCCCGAGGCCGACCACGGCTGCCGAGGGGCCGGTGTCGTGCACGAACGCGTCGGTCGGCGGCAGGCCGAGGGGGTGGTCCGGGCCGAGCCAGATGCCGATCCGCGCGTACATCGTCCCGGCCAGCGTGGCCGCGTACGCGATCAGCAGCGTCCGGGCCCGGCCCAGGCAGATCTCGCCGATGCCGAAGACGAGCAGGATCTGCGCCAGCGCGCCCCACACCGGCAGGTCCAGGGCGGGCACGAACAGCGACAGCGGCGTGCGCAGCAGCGCCAGCCACAGGTGCTCGTCGGCCTGCACGGAGCCGATGTTCTGGACGAACTGATAGCCCCAGGACTGGTTCTGGACGATCTGGAAGACGGAGGTGAGCAGGACCGCGGCGATGGTCATCGGGATCGCCCGCAGCTTCTTCGTGCGCAGCCCCGACCACACGGTCCGGAACAGCAGGCCCCACTCGGCACGCACGGCGCGGCGCAGGACCGGCTCGCTCATCTCTTGGTCTCCAGGTGTGTGCGGTTGAGCCACTTCGGCAGGCCGGGGGCTTCCAGGAAGCCTTCGGCACGGGCGCTGGCGAGGCCGATGCGCAGCAGGTCGGTGCTCTTTTCGAAGAGCATGTACCGGGGCTCCCAGATGGGCCGGTATTTCGCGTTGGCGCGATAGAGCGATTCGATCTGCCACCACCGGGAGAAGAAGCTGAGCAGCGAGCGCCACAGGCGCAGCACCGGGCCCGCGCCGAGCCGCGCACCGCGTTCGAAGACGGAGCGGAACATCGCGAAGTTCAGCGAGACCTGAGTGATCTCCACCTCTTTCGCGCGCTGGATCAGCTCCAGGACCATGAACTCCATCAGCCCGTTGTCGGAGTCCCGGTCGCGGCGCATCAGGTCCAGCGACAGGCCGTTGCGGCCCCACGGCACGAAGCTGAGCAGCGCGCGCAGCTCCCCGTCCGCGTCGGTGCATTCGAGCATCACGCAGCGCCCGTCGGCCGGGTCGCCCAGCCGGCCCAGCGCCATCGAGAAGCCGCGCTCGGTCTCCCCGTCGCGCCAGTCGTCGGCCAGCTTCAGCAGCCGGTCCATCTCCGGCTCGGGAATGTCCTCGTGGCGGCGGATGCGGACGGTGTAGCCGGCCCGCTTGACGCGGTTGTACGCCTGCCGGACGGTCCGCATCGCGCGCCCTTCCAGCGTGAACTCCTCCGTGTCCACGATCGCCTCGTCGCCCAGCTCCAGCGCGTCCAGACCGTGCCGGGCGTAGATCGTGCCGCCCTCCTCGCTCGCGCCCATCACGGCGGGCGTCCAGCCGTGCCCGCGGGCCTCGGCGAGCCACAGGTCGATGGCGCCGGGCCACGCCTCCGGGTCGCCGATCGGGTCGGCGGAGGCGAGCGAGACCCCGCCGACGACGCGGTAGGTGACGGCGGCCTTGCCGGTGGGGGACCAGATGACGCTCTTGTCGCGGCGCAGCGCGAAGTAGCCCAGCGAGTCCCGGTCGCCCTGGCGGCCCAGCAGGTCGCGCAGCCGCTCCTCGTCCTCGGCGGTGATCGGGTCGGTGCTCCGTACGGAACGGAAGGCGGCCCACAGCACGAGCAGCAGCAGGACCGTGCTCATGACGTTGATGACGACGTTGACCCAGTTCGGCGTGGCGATGCCGGGGAAGCGGGACTCGTCGGCGGCGATGGAGACCAGCCGCATGGCGCCGTACCGCCAGCGGTCCGCGAACGTGGAGTGGTGGCCGTCCCCGGCGGTGTTGGCGACGGTGACCAGGAGCGCCGCGAGCAGCGAGGTGACCAGCAGGCCGCCGAGCGCCACGGCCGCCGCCAGCCTGGGGTTGGAGCGGTCGCCCCTGGCGTAGAACTCGCGGCGGCCCACCAGCAGCGAGACGACGAACAGCAGCGTCACCACGAAGGAGAACCAGTTCTGCCCGTGCCGGCGGAACTCCGGCGCCGCCACCATGGCGAAGGCGAACAGCAGCAGGAACAGCCCGGAGAGGACCAGGTTCAGTATCCACGCGGCGCGTTTGCGGCGCCGCATGGTGACCGCGAAGAACAGCGAGAAGACGCCCGACGCGAAGCCCGCGGTCAGCAGATAGGGAGTGAAGAACTCATCGACGTTGTGCCGGCGGATGTCGTTGCCGAACGACACCCACACGGCACTGAGGAAATTGACGAAGGTGACGGCACGCAGGTACCAGACGGCGCATGCGGCACCGCGCTGTGACCACCGACCGCGGGTGCGGTCCTCATCCGGGCTCAAACGGACTTCTCCCATGAAGCTTGATCATATGGGGGCGCCGTCGACGCCCGGATCCCTTGGAATCCGGCCGCTTCGCGGGCGCGCGGGCCGTTGCCGGCCGGCGCCTCAGTCGCGTACGGGCAGGTCTGCCGCCAGGGCCGCGGCCGCCTGCACCAGTGGCAGGGCGAGCAGCGCCCCTGTCCCCTCACCAGCAGTGACGCCGTGATCGAGCAAAGGGTTGAGTGCGATCCGGTCGAGCGCCTTCGCCTGCGCCGGCTCGCCGCTGACCTGCCCGGCCAGCCACCAGTCCGGCGACCGGAACGCCACCCGCTGCGCCACCAGCGCGCAGGCCGCCGAGACCACCCCGTCCAGGATCACCGGGGTGCGCCGGACCGCGCTCTGCAGCAGGAAGCCGGTGATCGCGGCCAGGTCGGCGCCGCCGGTGGCGGCCAGCAGCTCCAGCTGGTCGCCGAGGACCGGCCGGGCCCGGCGCAGCGCGTCGCGGATCGCCGCGCACTTGCGCATCCAGGCCAGGTCGTCGATGCCCGCGCCGCCGCGCCCGGTGACCACCGACGCGTCGGTGCCGCACAGCGCGGCGATCAGCGTGCTCGCCGCGGTGGTGCCGCCCACGCTGAGGTCGCCGAGCGCCACCAGGTCGGTACCGGCGTCCGCCTCCTCGTCGGCCACCGCCATGCCCGCCCGGAACGCGCGCTCCGCCTCCTCGGCCGTCAGCGCGTCCTCGACGTCGATCCGGCCCGAACCGCGCCGTACCCGGTGCCGGGTGACGTCCTCCGGCAGCTCCGCCGGGTCGCAGTCCACCGCCACGTCCACCACCCGCACCGGCACCCCGGCCCGGCGCGCCAGGACCGCCGCCGGACTGGCCCCGTCCAGCACGGCCCGGACGAGGTCCCTGGTGCTCCCGGCCGGGCGGCCCGACACGTCCAGCGACGCCACCCCGTGGTCGCCCGCGAACAGCACCGCCCGCGGCCGTTCGACGGGCCGCACCGGCACCTGCTGCTGCGCGGCGGCCAGCCACTCGCCGATCTCGTCCAGCCGGCCCAGGGCTCCCGGCCGTACCGCCAGCCGGGCCCGGCGCTCCTCGGCATCGCGGCGCGCACCGCCGTCGGGGCGCTCGATCAGGTGGGCGAAGTCATCGAGGTTCAGGGCGCTCATTCGGCGCAGATTACCGGGAACGGCGCCCGGCGGGCCGCTCCGGGTCGCCCGGTGTGCTCCCCGGGCGGACACCCGCGGAGGTCCGGCGGGTGCCGAAGCGGATCTCGGTGACCGTACGGGCGGGCGTGTGCAGCAGCGGTACGTGCTGCCGCCATCGCGCCAGGCGCCCGGCGAGGGGTCCGCGACCGGGCGGCGGCACCTCGCGGACGGCGACGATGCCCGGGTGCGCGCCCGCCACCCGCGGCCGGTCGGCGGCGTCCAGGCCCCAGCGCAGCGGCGGCTGGTCCGGGTTCGTACGGGCGCCCGTCCGCGGCCGGTCCCGGCCCACGCACCAGCGCGGCACCGAGTCGAAGACGAGCGCGCCGCCGGGGAGGCGTTCCGCGCACGCCGCGAACAGGGCGCGGACCTCGGGCGGCCGGAGGAACATCAGCAGCCCCCGTACGGTCACCACCACCCCGCGCTCCGGCGCGCGGACGGCGTCCAGCCAGCGGAGGTCGGTCGCCGCGCAGGCGATGACGCGGCGCCGGGGCCCGTCCGGCAGCAGCATCCGGCGTACGGCGGCGGTCTCCGGGGGCTCCACGGTCAGCCAGCTCAGCCACCCGTTGTCCAGCCGCCAGAAGGCGGCCCCCAGTCCCTCGCCGAGCGCGACGACCGTGGCACGGGGGTGCCGTTGTACGTAGGCGCGTACGGCGGCGTCGAAGCGGCGGGAGAGGGGGGATTCGGGGGCGGTCGGATCGGGGAGTGGGGCGTTCGGGCCGGCCGGTGGGGCTTCCGGGCTGGTCCAGGGGCTGTCTCTGTCGGATGCCGGCCCGTCCCCGTCGGACGCTGATCCGTTCCCGCCGGTCGTGAAGCCGTCCGTACCGGTCACTGGGACGTCCGTACCGGTCACCGGCCTGTCCGTACCGGTCACCCCGCCGCCCGCGCCGGTCACCGTGCCATCCGTATCGGTCACAGGGCCAAGACCACCCGCCGCCGCGGGCGCGGGCAAGCGGACACGGGCGCGGCGCGGGCCGTGTCATCCGCGCAGCGCAAACGCCCGCGTCAGCCGCGCAGCGCGAGCGCCTGCCCGGCGACGACCAGCAGGACGTGTTCGCACTCGGCGCCGAACATCGCGTTCAGCCGCCCCAGTTCGTCGCGGAAGCGGCGGCCGGACGCGGTGGCCGGGACCACCCCCGAGCCGACCTCGTTGCTCACCGCGACCACCGGACGGCGGGTCTCGCGCACCGCCGCGACCAGCTCGTCCACCCGCGCGCGCAGCTCGCGTTCACCGCCCGCGGCCCACTTCCCGTCGTCCCAGGCGTCCACCTCGTCCATGGCGTGCGTCAGCCACAGCGCGAGGCAGTCGATGAGCAGCGGCGAGTCGTCCGGCGCGGGCGGGCCGTCCGGCCGGTCCTCGTGCCGGGTGCCGCCCTCCAGGAGCGGCAGCAGGTCGCAGGTCTCCGTCGTGCGCCAGGAGGCCGGGCGCCGCTCGCGGTGGGCCGAGACCCGTGCGGCCCACTCGGTGTCCCCGTCCCGGGTGCCGCCGGTGGCGACGTACAGGACGTCCGGGAAGGCGGCCAGCCGCCGCTCGGCCTCCGCCGACTTCCCGCTGCGCGCGCCGCCCAGCACCAGCGTGCGGCGCGGCAGGTCGGGCACCGCGTGGTACTCGCCGACCAGCAGCGACGTGCCGTCCGGCACGGTCCGCGCGCCCGCGGAGGCCAGCCGCCGGTGCAGTTCGGGACCGGGCGGCACGTCGTGGTCCAGGTGGATGCCCAGTACGTCGGTCGCCGCGTCCACGGCCCCGCTCGCCCGCAGCCGCGCCAGCGCGTCCGGCCGCCCCAGCACGTCCAGCAGGACCATGTCGTACGGGCCGGTGCCCCGCCCGTGACCCTCGTCCTCGCCCAGCCCGGCCGGCGCGGCGCCGGGCGGCAGGTACAGCAGCCGCTCGCCCTCGGGGCCGCCGACCTCGTAGCCGGTGCCCGGCACGTCCACCGCGACGGCCCGCACCCGGTGCCCGTCCAGCAGCGCCAGCTCCCGGCCGTCCGCGACCCGCCCCGGCTGCGGCAGCCCGGCGGGCACCTCCATCGCCGGCCCGTCGTGCGGGTGCGAGAGCAGCACCTGCCGTACGGCGGTGAGCGAGTGCCCGGCGCGGGCGGCGGCGAACGCCGGGCCCGGGGTCAGGTCCAGGAGCAGCGCCCCGTCGATGAGCAGCGCGGTGGCCGCCCGCGCCTCGTCGCCGACGGCGGTGGCGCAGGCGGCACAGGGGCAGCCGGGGCGCGGCAGCCCGCGGGGGGCTCCGGTGCCGAGGAGAGTCAGTTCCACGCGCCGATTTTCTCCCGTCCGTGCCGACCGGGCGCGCGGGGGCCGGTCTCGACACGGCCGTTAGGCTGCGGAACAGCACGTACGCGGGACGTACACCGCGCGTTGGCGGGGCATACGCCGCACGTACGGCGCTCGCACGGAGCACCGGCGCGGACGGGGGCGGCACGGCTCCGTGGCGCGCCGGTGCGGCAGCGGTACGCGACGAGCAGGCACTCGGTGGACCAGGAGGCGGACATGGCGTGGACGTGGCGGTTCGAGAAGGCCGACGGTACGGAGGTGGAGCCCGCGGTGCAGCCGGAGGACTTCACGACCCAGGGGGACGCGGAGTCCTGGATCGGCGAGGTGTGGAAGGACCTCGTCGACGGGGGCGCCGACAGGGTGACGCTCTTCGAGGACGGCACCGAGATCTACGGGATGAGCCTGCACGCGGACGTGGGGTGACCGGGCGGCCGGGGCCGGGCGACCGGGGGATGGTGACCCGGTGATCGGCAGGGGGTGACCGGCGGGGCGGCCCGTCGGCCCACGGCGGGTCGGTGGGCCGACGGGGCGTGCCGGGCCGGTGGGTGACGGGCCCGCGGCGGGCCGGTGGGTGACGGGCCCGCGGCGGGCCGGTGGGCCGACGGGCCGTGGGTGGCCGTGCCGTGCCGGACACCGTCCGCCGCGGCACGGCACCGGCCCGTCCCGGCACCGGCCCGTCCCCGTCCCAGGCACCCGCACCGGCACCCGCCCGGCGGGTGCCCCCGCCGGCCCGGCCCCGCCGGACCGTCTAGATCGTCCCGAGCGTCACCCGCACCGTCTTCCGGTCGCCGTCCCGGTCGACCGTCACCTCCACCTTGTCACCGGGTTTGTGGCCCGCCAGCGCCTCCGACAGGTTCTGCATCGTGCGGACGGCCGTCCCGTCGAACTTCACGATGACGTCCCCGGCCTCGATGCCCGCCTTGTCCGCCGGGCCGCCCTCCTTGACGCTCGCGACGCTCACGCCGGCGCCCTCGAAGTCCGGGCCGACGATGGTGCGTGCCGTGATGCCGAGCGCCGCCCGGCCGGAGTTGGTGACCTTGCCGTTCTTGATGATCTGGTCGGCGATGTTGCGGACGGTGGACGCCGGGATGGCGAAGCCGATGCCCGGGGCCGCGCCCTCGCCCATCTGCGGATCGCTGGCGGCCAGCGTCGGGATGCCGATGACCTGGTCGGAGAGGTTGACCAGGGCGCCGCCGCTGTTGCCGGGGTTGATGGCGGCGGAGGTCTGCACCATGTTCGCGAGGGTCGCGCCCGTACCACCGCCGCTGCTCGGTTCGCTGACGGTGCGTCCGGTCGCCGAGACGATGCCCTGGGTGACGCTGCCGGACAGCCCCAGCGGGCTGCCCATGGCGAGCACGATCTGCCCGATCTCCACCTTGGCGGAGTCGCCGAAGGTGGCCGGCTTCAGGTCGTCCGGCGCCTTTTCGATCTTGATGACGGCGAGGTCCTGCTCCGGGTACGAGGCGACCAGCGAGGCGTTCAGCGAACGGCTGCCACGGGCCGTGGTGACCTTGAACCGCTTCTCGTCGCCCACGACGTGGGCGTTGGTCACGACGTGCCCGCGCGCGTCGTAGACCACCCCGGAGCCGAGCCCCTCCCCGGTGGTGATCTGGACGACCGACGGCAGGACGTCCTTGACCACCTTCTGGTAGGCGTTCTGGAGGTCGTTGCTGACGCTGGGGGCCGCCGCCTTCGCGGGGGAGGTGGCGGGGGCCGACGAGGGGGCTTCCGCCGTGGCTTCGGCGGAATCGGAGCCGGAGCCGGAGCAGCCGGCCAGCAGTGCGCTCGCGCACAGGGCGGCCGCCGCGGCGACCGCCGCCCCGCGCAGGGAGGTCGGTGAAGGCGTCATGTCTGAAGTGTCCCGTCAGGACGCGTGATGCGCCCGGTCATCCGGCGCTGTGGCGAGAAACTGCGTCGCCGCCAGTTCCCCGTACAGCGGATCGGCCGCCACCAGCTCCGCATGCGTACCGACCGCGCGCACCCGCCCCGCCTCCATCACCACGATCCGGTCCGCGAGGGTGACCGTGGACAGCCGGTGCGCCACCACGAGCACCGTCGTCGTACGGGCGGCCTCCGCGACCGTGTCCCGCAGCGCCAGCTCGTTGACCGCGTCCAGCTGCGAGGTCGCCTCGTCCAGGAGCAGCAGCCGCGGTTCGCGCAGCAGCGCCCGCGCGATGGCCACCCGCTGCCGCTCGCCGCCCGACAGCTTGCTGCCGCGGTGGCCCACCGGAGTGTCCAGGCCCTCCGGCAGCCGCGCGACCAGGCCGTCCAGCCGGGTCCGCTCAAGAACGCGGGTCAGCTGGTCGTCGGTGGCGCCGGGCGCCGCGAACAGCAGGTTCTCGCGCAGCGAGCCGGCCAGGACGGGCGCGTCCTGTTCGACGTAGCCGATCTGGGAGCGCAGCCGGTCCAGCGGCCAGTCCCGTACGTCCGTGCCGTCCACCAGGACCCGCCCGCCGTCCGCCTCGTAGAACCGCTCCAGCAGCCCGAAGACGGTGGACTTGCCGGCGCCGGACGGGCCGACGAACGCCGTCATGCCGCCGCCGGGCACCGTGAAGTCCACGCCGTGGTGGACCGGCGGCAGGTCCGGGCGGTAGCGGAAGGTCACCTGCTCGAAGGCGACGCTCGCGGGCTTCGCGGATCGCGCGGGCGCCGCCGACGGCGCCTCCAAGGGCTCCGTCTTCAGCGGCTCCGTCTCCAGCGGTTCGGTCTCCAGGGACTCCGTCTCCGCCATCCGGGCGATCGCGGCCGACCCCACCTGATAGGCGGACGCCGCCTCCACCAGCCGGGATATCGGGTCGATCAGGTAGAAGAGGTAGAGCAGGAACGCGACCAGGGTGGCGATGCCGGTGGCCCCCGAGGCCACCCGCGCGCCGCCCACGCCCAGCACGGCGAGGAAGGAGACCTGGACCGCCAGCCCCACCGAGGACAGCGCGAGGGACTGCCACTTCGCGGCCCGGACGCCGCCGCGCCACGCCTCGCGCGCCGCCGCCTCGATGGCCGCCTCCTCCCGCCGCTCCGCGCCGGACGCCTTGACCGTACGGAACGCGCCGAACGTGCGCTCCAGCGCGGTGGCGATCGCCCCCACGGCTTCCTGAGCCCGCTTGGTCGCCTTCGAGATCCGGGGCAGCACCAGCCCCATGGAGCTGCCGATCAGCACGATCACGGCGACCGTCACACCGAGCAGCACCGGCTCCAGCAGGGCCATCAGCACGATGGTGCCGACCAGGGTGACGGCGCCGGTCCCGGCGGAGACCAGCGACTGGGTGGTGATCGCGCGCAGCAGGGTGGTGTCCGAGGTGACCCGCGACATCAGGTCGCCGGGCCGGCTGCGGTCCACCGCGGGCATCCGCAGCCGCAGCAGCCGGGCGATGAGCTGCCGCCGCGCGGCGAGCACCACGGACTCGGCGGTGCGCTCCAGTACGTAGGCGCCGGTCGCGTCCAGGGCGGTGCCCGCCACCACCAGGACGGTCAGCAGGACGAGCAGCGTGCCGATCGACTCACCCGAACCCAGGTGCTCCACGAGCGTCTTGGCGGCCAGCGGCTGGATCAGGCCGGTGGCCGAGCCGATCAGGGTCAGCAGCCCGCCCAGCGCGATGGCGGCGCGGTGCGGCCGGATGTGGCCGTACAGCACCCGCCACGTCCTGCGGGCGGAGAGGGACGGCTGCGGTGCTTGCGCGTCGGTGGTCCCGGTGGTCCCGGCGGTCTCGGTGCTCACGAAGAACAGGACGCAGGAGAAGGGTGTTTACCTGTCTTCTGCCCGGCGGAATCCGGTGCGCTGCGGGCTCGGGGAGGGGAGCCGGAGCGTGCGCACGGGTCCGTACGCCCGCTGTGCACACCACCATCCGGCGCGCACCCCGGCGCATCCGCAAGCCCGGCACGCACCCGTGAGCCCGGCACGCCCCCGTGAGTCTGCCGCCCCCGTTAGCCGGCCGTGCCGGTAGGCCGGGAGTGCCCGCGAGCCCCGCGCCTCAGCGCCCGTCGCCGCCCGGTCCGCCCCGTACGCCGCACAGGTGCAGCAGCGCCGCCACCGCGCGGTACGGGTCCGTGCGTCCGGCCCGGTCCTCGGCGGTCAGCAGGTGTTCCAGTTCGCCGTCGGCGGGCAGCGGCGCGTCGTCCGCCGCGGTGTCGGTGAAGACCCGTACGCCGTACCAGGTCTCCAGCGGCGCGCCGATGCCGTCGAGCGTGACGGTCAGCGCCGCCAGGCGGTCGGCCCGCACCTTCAGGCCCAGGCGGTTGACGTACTCGGGGGAGTCGAAGGCCCCCAGCGCGGTGTTCCAGTCGCCGGACAGGCCGGGGCGCATGGCGAGCGCGTCGGCGTTGCGCACCAGCAGGGACAGCAGTCCGCCGGGTGCCAGGACGCGCGCCAGCCCGGCCAGCATCGGGTCCGGCTCCGCCACGTACATCAGCACGCCGTGGCACAGCACCACGTCGAAGGCGCCGGGGAGGAAGAGCACGCCGGTGTCCCGGCCGTCCCCCTCGATCAGCTCCATCCGCTCCTGGATGCCGGCCGGTTCCTCCGCCAGCGCGGCGCGGGCCGCCGCCAGCATCGCCGGGTCCGCCTCCAGGCCGGTGACCTTGTGACCGGCACGGGCCAGCCGCAGCGCCTGGGTGCCCTGGCCGGTGCCGACGTCCAGCACCCGCAGCCGCTGCCCCACCGGGAAGCGTGCGGAGATCTGCTCCTCCAGCTGGCGGGCCACCAGCTCCTGGCGGACGGTGTTGCGCAGCCCGCCGAGCCCGCCCAGCCATCGCCCGGCGCCGGGCGAGAAGCCCGAAGGGGTCGCGTTCAGGGCCGCTCTCCGCGCTTGACCTGCGGCTTCGGCAGACGCAGCCGGCGCATCTGGAGCGTGCGCATCAGCGCGTAGGGCTTGACGCCCTTGTGACTCTCGTTCGGGAAGCGCTGCTTGAGGCGCTTGCCCAGCGAGAACCACAGCACGACCGAGTCGATCACGATCAGCACGATGATGAACAGCCACAGCAGCAGCGCGATGTTCTGGATGGCCGGCTGGCGCAGCATCGTCAGCACCAGGATGATCACGGCCATCGGGAGGAAGAACTCCGCCACGCACCAGCGCGAGTCGACGAAGTCGCGCGCGAAGCGGCGCACCGGGCCCTTGTCGCGCACCGGCAGGAACCGCTCGTCACCGTTGGCCAGCGCCTCGCGCTGCCGGGCCATGTCGGCGCGCCGCGCTTCCCGCGCCGCCTTCTGTGCCTCCTTGCGGTTGGCCGGCGTGTGCGCACGCGTGCGGCGCTGCGACTGCGCCTGGCTGCGCTTCGGCGTCGGGCGGCCCTTCGGGGCCTGCGGATCGCGGGGCTGCTTGGGCTCGGACGCGGTCACCTTGGCGGTCGCGGCCTGCTCATCCTTCGAACGGCTTCGGAACACATACGCAAGGGTACGGGTTGGCGGTGCATGGACCACAGCGGCATGGGGAACGATCCGGCAACGGCGCGGTTCCGTGACCGGTGCGCCGTCGGGGATGTAACGGGGCGAAAGGGGCGGATGGCGGGGCCCTCGGGCATTCCCTACTCCCTGCGCCGGATACCGGCGCCGCCCTGATCGTCCTGCAGGAGGAGCGCATCCGGGCCCGAACAGTGCGGTAATGGAACCGGGGCCCGTACTGTGGGGTCTGTAGATGTGCTGGAGCCGAAGCCCGATGTAACTCGGTCAGAAGGGGGCGCGCGAGGCCCATGAGCGGTGTCATGAAGCGGATGGGGATGATCTTCCGCGCGAAGGCCAACAAGGCCCTGGACCGGGCCGAGGATCCGCGCGAGACCCTTGATTACTCGTACCAGAAGCAGCTGGAGCTGCTCCAGAAGGTACGCCGCGGGGTCGCCGACGTGGCGACCTCCCGCAAGCGCCTGGAACTGCAGCTCAACCAGCTCCAGAACCAGTCGTCCAAGCTGGAGGACCAGGGCCGCAAGGCCCTCTCGCTCGGCCGCGAGGACCTCGCCCGCGAGGCGCTGTCCCGCCGTGCCGCGCTCCAGCAGCAGGTCACGGACCTGCAGACGCAGCACCAGACGCTCCAGGGCGAGGAGGAGAAGCTCACCCTCGCGGCCCAGCGCCTCCAGGCCAAGGTCGACGCCTTCCGTACGAAGAAGGAGACGATCAAGGCCACGTACACCGCCGCCCAGGCCCAGACCCGGATCGGCGAGGCGTTCTCCGGCATCTCCGAGGAGATGGGCGACGTCGGCATGGCCATCGAGCGCGCGGAGGACAAGACCGCGCAGATGCAGGCCCGGGCCGGCGCCATCGACGAACTGCTCGCCTCCGGCGCGCTGGACGACCCGACCGGCATGGCCAAGGACGACATCACCGCCGAGCTGGACCGGCTCTCCGGCGGTACGGACGTCGAGCTGGAGCTCCAGCGGATGAAGGCCGAGCTGGCCGGTCCGGGCGCCGACAAGCAGGCCATCGAGGGCGGCCAGGCGGGCCAGGGACAGCAGGCCCCGCAGGCGCAGCCCGGGCAGCCGCGTTTCGACAAGCAGTGACGGCCGGCGGCGGTTAGCCTCGTCAGGGCCGCCGCATCGCACGGGATCGTCGCACCGGACCAGAAGGAGACCGTCGTGATCGTACGGATCATGGGGGAGGGGCAGGTGAAGCTCGATGACTCGCACTTCATCGAGCTGAACAAGCTGGACGACGAGCTGCTCGAAGAGATGGAGAGCGGCGACGAGGCAGGCTTCCGGCGCACCCTCACCGCCCTTCTGGACGCGGTGCGCCGGCTGGGCGCCCCCCTGCCGGACGACGCCCTGGAGCCATCCGAACTGATCCTCCCCGCCGAGGACGCCACCCTCGACGAGGTCCGGGAGATGCTCAGCGACGACGGCCTGATCCCGGGCTGAGACACAGCCTGACCACGGGCTGAACCGCGGTCCGGCCGCAGGCTGCCACGGCGGCCTGATCCCGGGCCGGCGGGCCGCCCGGCCACCGGGCGCCCGTACGACCTCCAGCGCAGGCAGCGCCCCGGCCCCCACGCGGGACCGGGGCGCTACCGTTTTCCCGTGACCCCCCTCGCCCCCGGGCAGGCCGGCCCGCGTCCGGGCGCCGGCCCGCTCGCCTGGATACGCGCCCACCCCCGCGCGTGCGACAGCGCGCTCGCACTCGCCGTCTTCGTGGCGATCCTGGTCGGCGCGGTGGCCGAGCCGCACGGACCGCACGGTCCCCGCTTCGGCGAACGCGATTTGACCACCACCACGGTGGTCCTCGCCGCCGTCGCCGCGGGCGCCCTGGTGCTGCGCCGCCGCTTCCCGCGCAGCGTGCTGGCGATCACCGGCGTCTGCACCGTCCTGGAACTCCTCCTCGAAACGGAGATGCCGCGCGCCCCGGTCGCCTGCTCCGTGGTCATCGCGCTGTGCACCCTCGCCGCCCGTACGGACCGCTCCACCACCTGGCGCGTCGGCGCGCTGACCGTCGTCGTGCTCACCGCCGCCGCGATGCTCTTCGGGGCCCGCCCCTGGTACGCGCAGCAGAACCTGGGGATCTTCGCCTGGACCGGCATGGCCGCCGCGGCCGGTGACGCGGTCCGCAGCCGCCGCGCCTTCGTCGCCGCCATACGGGAACGGGCCGAGCGCGCCGAGCGCACCCGGGAGGAAGAGGCCCGGCGCCGCGTCGCCGAGGAACGCCTGCGCATCGCCCGCGAACTGCACGACGTGGTCGCCCACCACATCGCCCTGGTCAACGTGCAGGCCGGGGTCGCCTCGCACGTCATGGACAGCCGCCCCGACCAGGCCAAGCAGGCCCTGGCACACGTACGCGAGGCATCCCGCTCGGCGCTGGACGAACTGCGCGCCACCGTCGGCCTGCTGCGCCAGTCCGACGACCCGCGGGCCCCCACCGAGCCCGCCCCGGGCCTGGCCGTCCTGGACCACCTCGTCGAGGGCTTCGTCCGCGCCGGGCTGCCCGTCGACCTCGACGTCCCGCACGCGGCGGACGCCCTGCCCGCGGCCATCGACCTGACCGCGTACCGCGTCGTCCAGGAAGCCCTGACCAACGTCCACAAGCACGCGGGCCCGGGCGCCCGCGCCACGGTCCGGATCGTCCGCACCACCGACGGCCTGACGGTCACGGTCCTGGACGACGGCGCCGGTACCGGTACCGGCGCCGACCACGGGCCCGGCGAGCCGGAGACCGGCGGCGGCCACGGCCTGATCGGCATGCGCGAACGCGTCGCCGCCCTGCGCGGCACCGTCGAGACCGGCCCCCGCCCGGCCGGCGGCTTCCAGGTCCGCGTACGGTTGCCGCTCCAGCCCGCCCAAGCCACCCACCAGGCCGGTGGTTCCGGCCGCAGCTGCTGCCCGGGGGAGACCGGATGACCATCAAAGTCCTGCTCGCCGACGACCAGGCCCTGCTGCGCAGCGCCTTCCGCATCCTCGTCGACTCCGAACCGGACATGGAGGTGGTGGGGGAGGCGTCCGACGGCGCCCAGGCGTACGAGCTGACGCGGGCCACGGGGGCCGATGTCGTCCTGATGGACATCCGGATGCCGGGGACGGACGGGCTCGCCGCCACCCGCATGATCACTGCCGACCCGGACCTGACCGCCGTACGCGTGGTCATCCTGACCACCTTCGAGGTGGACGACTACGTGGTGCAGGCGCTGCGGGGCGGGGCCAGCGGATTCCTCGGGAAGGGCGCCGAGCCGGACGAGCTGCTGAGCGCCATCCGGATCGCGGCGGCCGGGGAGGCGCTGCTGTCACCGGCCGCGACGAAGGGGCTGATCGCCAAGTTCCTGGCGCAGGGGGAGGGGCCCGCCGAGGGCGGGCCCGGGCGGCCGGGAGCGGCGGAGCTGGACATGCTGACCGGGCGGGAGCGGGAGGTGCTCGTGCTGGTCGCGGGCGGGCTGTCCAACGACGAGATCGCCAAGGAGCTCGCGGTCAGCCCGCTGACGGTCAAGACGCACGTCAACCGGGCCATGGCCAAGCTGGGTGCGCGCGACCGGGCGCAGCTGGTGGTCATCGCGTACGAATCGGGGCTGGTCCGCCCGCGGGTGCGGTAGGCCCCGGGGCCGGGTGGGCCCACGGGTGCAGCAGGGGGTGGAGGCCGCCGTACTCCGAACGCTGTACGGCGGGCGGGGCGGAAACCGACCTGCGGGCGAGGGAAAGCGCGTGGGGCGTGGCGGATCGTTTATGCGGGCCAGTGCCGCCCGCCCGCCGGAACGCCGTACCGAACGCCCTGCGAGGGCGCCGTACGAACCGCCGTACCGACCGCCGTACAGAACAGAAGAGAGACCCCACCCATGTCCTGGCTGTCCCGACTCAGCCTCGTACAGCGGGGCCTGATAGCGCTGATGTCGATCGTCGCGGTCGCCTTCGGCGCCATCGCGATCCCCCAGCTCAAACAGCAGCTCCTGCCCACCATCGAACTGCCCATGGTCTCCGTGCTGGCGCCCTACCAGGGCGCCTCGCCCGACGTCGTCGAGAAGCAGGTGATCCAGCCGCTGGAGGACGGAATCCAGGCGGTCGACGGCATCAAGGGCGTCACCTCGACGGCGCGCGAGGGCTCGGCCGTCATCATGGCCCAATTCGACTACGGCAACGACTCCAAGCGGCTGGTCGCCGATGTGCAGCAGGCCGTCAACCGGGCCCGCGCCAAGCTGCCGAAGGACGTGGACCCGCAGGTCGTGGCCGGTTCGACGGACGACATCCCGGCCGTCGTGCTCGCAGTCTCCGCCACCGGCAGGGACCAGCAGGCGCTGGCCGACCAGCTCGACCGCAGCGTGGTGCCGGACCTGAAGAACATCGACGGCGTCGGCCAGGTCACCGTGGACGGCGTCCAGGACCGCATCGTCGCCGTCACCCCCGACGACGCCAAGCTGGCCCGGGCCGGGCTGACGGCCGCCGCGCTCGGCCAGGCACTGGAGGCGGGCGGCGCCTCCGTGCCCGCCGGTTCGTTCGCCGAGCGGGGGCGGAGCAACACCGTCCAGGTCGGCTCCGGCTTCACCTCCGCGCAGCAGATCCGGGACCTGACGGTCACCCCGGCGGCGGGCCCCGGCGGCTCCGGGGGCGGCGCGTCGGGCAAGCCGGTACGCGTCGGCGACGTCGCCACCGTCAAGGAGGAGGCCGCCACCCCGACGTCCATCACCCGCACCAACGGCAGGCCCAGCCTGGCCGTCATGGTGACCATGGGCCAGGACGGCAGCGCCGTGGACATCTCCGAGGCGGTCAAGGACAAGCTGCCGAAGATCCGTACGGCGCTGGGCAAGGGCGCCGAGGTCACGGTCGTCTCCGACCAGGGCCCGGCGGTCTCCAAGTCCATCGAGTCGCTGACCACCGAGGGCCTGCTCGGCCTGGTCATGGCCGTGATCGTGATCCTGGTCTTCCTGCTCAGCCTGCGCTCGACACTGGTCACCGCGGTCTCCATCCCGCTGTCCGTCGTCATCACGCTGATCGTGCTGTGGACCGGCGACCTGTCGCTGAACATGCTCACCCTCGGCGCGCTGACCATCGCCATCGGGCGGGTGGTGGACGACTCGATCGTCGTCCTGGAGAACATCAAACGGCACCTCGGCTACGGCGAGGAACGGCAGCAGGCCATCCTCACCGCCGTCCGCGAGGTGGCCGGCGCGATCACCTCCTCCACCCTGACCACGGTGGCGGTGTTCCTGCCCATCGGTGTGGTCGGCGGCATGGTCGGCGCCCTGTTCGGCTCGTTCTCGATCACCGTCACGGTGGCCCTGCTGGCCTCGCTCCTCGTCTCCCTGACCGTCGTCCCGGTCCTGTCCTACTGGTTCCTGCGCGCCCCGAAGCTCCCCGAGGGTACCGACCCCGAGGAACTGCGCCGGGCCGCCGAGGCCAAGGAGAGCGGCAGCCCGCTCCAGCGTCTGTACGTCCCCGTCCTGCGCTTCGCCACACGCCGCCGCGTCACCAGCATCGTCATCGCCGTGGTCGTGCTCCTCGGCACCTTCGGCATGGCCCCGCTCCTCAAGACCAACTTCTTCGACCAGGGCGACCAGAACACACTCGGCGTCAAGCAGGAACTGGCGCCGGGCACCAGCCTGGACGCCGCCGACGCGCAGGCCAAGAAGGTGGAGAAGGTCCTCGCCGGTCTGGACGAGGTCGCGGACTACCAGGTCACCGTCGGCTCGTCCGGTTTCATGGCGGCCTTCGGCGGCGGCAGCGGCGCCAACCAGGCGTCGTACCAGCTCAAGCTGAAGGACTCCGCGGACTCCGGGAAGGTCACCGACAAGCTCCGCGCCGAACTCGGCAAGCTGGGCAAGGGCATCGGCGAGACCACCGTCTCGTCCGGCGGCGGGTTCGGCAACCAGGACCTGAGCGTGGTGGTCAAGGCCGCCGACGCGGACGTACTGAAGAAGGCGTCCGAGCAGGTACGGTCCGCCGTCGCCGGGCTCGACCACGTCACCGACGTGCAGAGCGACCTCGCCCGGAGCGTGCCGCGGATCTCCGTGCAGGCCAACGCGAAGGCGGCGGAGGCGGGTTACAGCCAGGCCGCCCTCGGCCAGGTCGTCGCCCAGGCGGTGCGCGGCACCACCGGCGGCAAGGCCACGATCGACGGCGCCGAGCGGGACATCGTCATCAAGTCCGCCCACCCGGTCACGTCCGGGGCCGCGCTGCGCGACCTGGCCGTACCGACCCCGGCGGGCCCGGCCAGGCTCGGTGACCTGGCCACGATCCGTACGGTCGCGGGGCCGGTGCAGACCACGCGCATCGACGGTGCCCGGTCCGCCACGGTCACCGCCAAGCCGACCGGTGACAACACCGGCGCGGTGACCGCGCAGCTCCAGTCCAAGATCAAGGACCTGAAGCTGCCGCAGGGCGCCACGGCGGAGATCGGCGGGGTCTCGGCCGACCAGTCCGACGCGTTCTCCTCGCTCGGCCTGGCCATGCTGGCCGCCATCGCCATCGTCTTCATGCTGCTCGTGGCGACGTTCCGGTCCCTGATCCAGCCGCTGATCCTGCTCGTCTCGATCCCCTTCGCGGCCACCGGCGCGATCGGCCTGCTGCTGGCCACCGGCACTCCGATGGGCGTCCCGGCGATGATCGGCATGCTGATGCTGATCGGCATCGTGGTCACCAACGCGATCGTGCTGATCGATCTGATCAACCAGTACCGCGCGCAGGGTTACGGCGTCGTGGAGGCCGTCATCGAGGGCGGCCGCCACCGGCTGCGCCCGATCCTGATGACGGCCCTGGCCACGATCATGGCCCTGCTCCCGATGGCCCTGTCCGTCACCGGCGACGGCGGCTTCATCTCCCAGCCGCTGGCCGTGGTCGTCATCGGCGGCCTGATCACGTCCACGCTGCTGACGCTGCTGCTGGTCCCGACGCTGTACGCGATGATCGAACTCCGCAAGGAGCGACGCGCGGCCAAGCGGGCGGCGAAGCGGGCACAGCCCGCGGAGGAGCCCCGCACGCCGGAGCCCGCGGGCGTCTGAGGCGCTTGACGCATATGACCCGGCCCGTCTCAGAAACGTTCTGGGACGGGCCGAGTCATATCAGGCCGCCTTGAGACTGGCGATGAACGCGGTCCAGGAAGCGGTGGGGAAGGTGAGGATGGGGCCGTGGGGGGTTTTGCTGTCGCGTACGGGGACGGTGCCGGGGAAGTCCTCGGTTATCTCGATGCATTCGCCACCGTTGGTGTTGCTGTGGCTGCTCTTGCGCCAGCGGGCGGTGCTCAGGTCAGGGGTGCTTCGCGTGGCCTGCAATTCTCCATAGCCTTTCGAATCAGGTCCGCCGACGTCGACAGTGGAAGGGCGTTCGCGCGGAGTGTTTCGTACTGCCGACGTCGCTTCTTCACCATGACCGGGTCCTCGTAAAGGTGACCGGCCTCGATGCCCTCTTCGTAGGCCACTGACGAGCCGTTGGGGAGTGTCAGCAAGGTCAGTGCGCCACCCAACAGCGGGTGGAGTCCTGCACTGAAGGGCATGACCTGGACCTTACTCTCCGGAGTATCTACCTGCTTGAGCAGCGAAGCCAGTTGCTCGTACATGCACTCGCCGGTGCCCATCTGCCGACGCAGCAGACTCTCGTCGAGGATCGCCCAGCGATAGCGTGGTGCGTCCGCATGCTGCCGTTGTTGTCGGGACATTCGGGCGTTGACAAGTTCCTCCACCTGCTCCGTGCTCAGGTCTTCCTGCACGCCGAGAGCTGTGCGGGCGTATGCCTCGGTCTGCAACAGCCCCGGCAGCATCTGCGCTCCGTACTGCTCGATGACTTCTGCCTGCGCCTCAAGGTCCATGTAACGCCGGTACTGATTCGGATGCGCCTCCCGCTTCGCCAACTGGTACAGGCCGTGGAAGTGCTTGTCCGTTCCGAAGGCCGCGTCCAGCCTGGGCGGCAGGTCGGGGGGCGCCAGCAGCTCCGCCGTCTCGATCCGCGCCAGTGTGCTCTTGCTGGAGTTGACCACGGAGGCCAGCTGCACCAGCGACAGCTTCGCGGCCTCCCGGTGGCGGCGTTGCTCGGAGCCGAAGTAGTGGCGGGCGGACACGTACGGGGTCAGGGCCTGGCCGGTGAACTTCATGGGGTGCGCCTCTCTGCCGTCCCATTCTCAACAGCGGGATGTGCCGCACCTGTTGAGACTCGCGTCACACAGTGACGATGGTGGTGCACACGGTAGCCACCGTGTGCCCGAGTGTGCTGGAGAAAGCGGGATGTTCATGTGCCAACCCCTCGTGGGGCACGGTGGGCCGCTGCGCCTGCTGCCCTGGACCACGCCCACGGGTGGGGCGTGCTACCTCGACACGGACGATCCGGGGAGTCTGCTGTCGGCAGTCGCCGACGAGGCGGAAGAGGAACTGCTGCGGGCCGCGGACGAGCTGCTGGCCGAGTCGGGGCCGTCGCCGGTCCCGGACGGCGCGGACTCGCCGCGTGAACTGCGCCGCGTACTCATTCGCTACGACCGGGCGCTGCGCGACGCACTCCGTATCGCGGTCAGCCGGGGCGCCCGGCTGGCGCAGGCGCAGGCGCCGCCCTGTGAGCACGGGAAAACCGAGCGGTGCGGCGGCAAGACGTTCTGCTGCGGCTGCCGGCGGCAGATCTACCTGTGAGCCGGGCCGTGGACCGTGTCCGCCAGCCGTATCAACTACGCTGGCATCAGCCGTCCGACCGCGTCCGCGATCCGGGATCAAGGCCCCTGACCGCCGTCTTCGAGGCGCCTGGAGGAAGCCGTGACCGCCGAACTCCCCGACTGGATGATCCCGCCGAGGCCCAGTGGCTGGGAAGCCGACGACCTCGACCACCTCCCTCAGGCGCCGCGGCACACCGAACTCATCGACGGAGCCCTGATCTTCATGATGTCGCCGCAGCGGTCCTGGCACTCCCGGCTCGTGGAGAACCTGACCTTTGCCCTGCGGCAATCCGCCCCTGCCGGGTTCGAGACCGAGCGGGAAATGACCGTCCGGCTCGACAAGAAGAGCCGCCCCGAGCCGGACATCCTGGTCACCACCGCCGCGTACGATCCCGACCGGACCTGGTACGCGCCCGAAGACGTTGCCCTGGTCATCGAAGTCGTCTCGGAGGAATCAGCGGACCGTGACAGGTCCCTGAAGCCCTTCAAGTACGCACAAGCCAAGATCCCCCACTTCTGGCGCATCGAGGACGAGGCCGGCGTCCCCGCCGTCCACACCTATGAATTCGACGGCATGACCTGCGCCTATGTGGCCACCGGCATTCACCGGGACCGGCTGAGGGTTTCCGTACCGTTCCTCGTCGACATCGACCTCGACAGCCTCGTGCCCTGACCCCGGCTGCCGTGCGTCACGGCTCCATCACGTGGCCGTGGGGCCCGCACCGGCCTCCCCGGCCGGTGCGGGCCCCACGGGCCTCGGTCCTGCGTGCCCAAGGTGCCCTACGGCAGCGCCAGCATCCGCTCCAGTGCCAGCTTCGCGAAGCTCTCGGTCTCCGGGTCGACCTGGATGCGGTTGACGACCTTGCCGTCGGCCAGGGACTCCAGGGCCCAGACCAGGTGCGGGAGGTCGATGCGGTTCATGGTGGAGCAGAAGCAGACGGTCTTGTCGAGGAAGACGATCTCCTTGTCCTCCGCGGCGAAGCGGTTGGCCAGGCGGCGGACCAGGTTCAGTTCGGTGCCGATGGCCCACTTGGTGCCGGCGGGAGCGGCTTCCAGGGTCTTGATGATGTACTCCGTGGAGCCGACGTAGTCCGCCGCGGCCACGACCTCGTGCTTGCACTCGGGGTGCACCAGGACGTTCACGCCGGGTATCCGGGCCCGTACGTCCTCGACGGATTCGAGCGAGAACCGGCCGTGCACGGAGCAGTGGCCGCGCCACAGGATCATCTTCGCCGCGCGCAGCTGCCCGGCGGTGAGGCCGCCGTTCGGCTTGTGCGGGTTGTAGACGACGCAGTCCTCCAGGGACATGCCCATGTCCCGTACGGCCGTGTTGCGGCCCAGGTGCTGGTCGGGCAGGAACAGGACCTTCTCGCCCTGTTCGAAGGCCCAGTCCAGCGCGCGCTTGGCGTTGGAGGAGGTGCAGATCGTGCCGCCGTGCTTGCCGGTGAACGCCTTGATGTCGGCGGAGGAGTTCATGTACGAGACCGGTACGACCTGCTCGGCCACCCCGGCCTCGGTGAGCACGTCCCAGCACTCGGCGACCTGCTCGGCCGTGGCCATGTCGGCCATGGAGCAGCCGGCGGCCAGGTCGGGCAGGACGACCTGCTGGTCGTCGGAGGTCAGGATGTCGGCGGACTCGGCCATGAAGTGCACACCGCAGAAGACGATGTACTCGGCGTCCGGCCGCGCCGCCGCGTCGCGCGCCAGCTTGAAGGAGTCGCCGGTCACGTCCGCGAACTCGATGACCTCGTCGCGCTGGTAGTGGTGACCGAGGACGAAGACCTTGTCCCCGAGCTTCGCCTTGGCGGCGCGGGCGCGCTCGACCAGACCGGGGTCGGACGGAGCCGGCAGGTCGCCGGGGCAGTCCACGCCGCGCTCGCTCTTGGGGTCGGCCTCGCGGCCGAGGAGCAGCAGCGCGAGCGGGGTCGGCTGGACGTCCAGGGGCTGGGCGGTGGTCACGACACGCACCCTCTCTTGTCGTCGTGGCGCGGCGGTGCCGCACCCGGGGCCGGTGCTGGTGGCGCCGGGACCCTTTTCGTCGGTTTGACGTTATCTATCATAACCGCTTCACGTCAGTTTGACGATGGCCATCGCGTCGATGTGACGCATTCCCGTATCGCCCGCTGTGCCGCCCCTCGTCCCGCTCCCTCTGTGCTCTCACGGCCGCTCCCCGCCCCGTTCCCCGTACCGCTGCCGTCCGCGGCTGCCCGCCGGTGTGCGAGCATGAAAGACGAAAGGCTCCACACACGTCGCGCCCAGCCGGAATGAATCCGGGGCCCCGGCGGTTTCAGCCGAGGGCAAGCGGTCCGTACAACCCGGGAGAGATCTAGATGAGCGTTCAGGACGAGACCACCGTCAGCGACGGCATCATCCTGTCCGACGCGGCCGCGTCGAAGGTGAAGGCCCTGCTGGAGCAGGAAGGCCGCGAAGACCTCGCGCTGCGGGTGGCCGTTCAGCCCGGCGGCTGCTCCGGACTGCGCTACCAGCTCTTCTTCGACGAGCGGTCGCTGGACGGCGATGTCGTCAAGGACTTCGACGGCGTCAAGGTCGTCACCGACCGGATGAGCGCCCCGTACCTGGGCGGCGCCTCCATCGACTTCGTCGACACCATCGAGAAGCAGGGCTTCACGATCGACAACCCGAACGCCACGGGTTCGTGCGCCTGCGGCGACTCCTTCAGCTGAGCCGGCCGGTGCGGTAGCACCACCCGCGCGTACGACGGCGGCGCCCCCCTGCTGGGGAGCGCCGCCGTTGTCGTGCGTCCGCCCGGCCGCGGGGGCGGGATCAGGCCACCGCGCCGGCCCGCGGGCGCTACTTCGCCGGGACCTCCTTGCCCGTCGACGCGTCGATCACGTCCCGCCCGGCCAGCGGCTTGTCCAGCGGCACCGTCTGCGTGAACAGCTTCGCCATCTTCACGCAGATCTGGTCCGGCTTCTTCTCCTTGCCGATGACCTCGGCCTTCACGCTCTTGCCGGTCTGCTCGGCGGACGCCGAGTACGTGCTGCACACGCCGCCCCAGAAGTGCAGCTTCAGCGACTTGCCGTCCGCGCCGAGGGAGTACGACTCCAGGCTCATCGCCCCGGCTTTGCCCGACGGCTTGCCGCTGCCGGGCGGCTGCGCGGAGGTGCTGCCGCCGCCGTCCTTGACGTACTTCGGGTCCACCGCGGGGTGGGTGACCGTGCCGGCGCCCGTCTGCCGCACCTTGTACAGCCACGAGGGCACCAGCGCCTGACGGCCGCCGACGTACTGCATCGAGAGCCCGAAGACCGCGCCGGTCACATCGGCGGGCTTGCGCGCCGCGGCGTTGCCCGCGCACGGCTCGACGCCCTGGCCGTCGGCCTTCTTCTGCGGCTCGGCCGTCGCGCAGCCGCCGGTGCCGGAGTTCGCACCGCCGTGCGCGGCGTTCAGCCGCTCCAGCGTCTTCGTCGCGCTCTGCACCGGATACGTGTCGCCCTTGACCGGCTGCGCCAACTGACCGCTGCCGCCGACGACCTGGCCGTCCGAGCCGACCTGGATGTCGCTCTGCCAGCCGTACGTGGGCAGCCCTCCGATCACCGGGTTCGCGCTCACGGTCCGTACCGCGCCGGACAGCCCGCTCGCGTCCAGCTCGGCGTTCTGCTGGCCGAGCGCCGCCAGCACCGGCTGTGCGGCCTGCTCGGCCTTCTCCGGCGTGACGGCGTCCTTGCCGCCGTCACCCTGGCCGGAGGTGCCGCCGGTCGGGCAGCCGGGCCCGCTCGCCTGCGAGCCGTCGGCACCCTTGGCGGGCGCGGTCTCCGCGCAGCCGGTCCCGTCGGGCGTGCCGTACTGGGAGTACGTCCATGCGCCGGAACCGCCCTTGGCCACCTGGAGGACGGGGCTGCGCGCGTCCCGCGTCAGGCCGCCCACCTTCCAGGAGCCGCCGTCCGAACGGACCTTGCCGGGCAGGTCCAGGGCCTTCGCCAGCCGGGCCACCGCCTCCTGGTCCACCTGGCCGCGCGGCTGGTAGACGGGGGCCGAGGAGGGGCCGTCGGGCAGGGTGCCGATGGCCCGGTAGCCCGCGCCCTGCGGGTTCGGCTCGCCGGGGGCGATGCCGGTGCGCGAGCCCGTCCCCTGGGTGTGACCGTCCAGAGCCAGGGGTGGCGGCCCGCCCTCCGGCCGGGCGCCGGCGGGGGCGCTGTCGCCGCCGGAGGCGGTCGAGGCCCAGTACGCCGCGCCGCCGCCGGCCACCAGCACCGCCACGGCCACCGACGCCGCGATCAGTGTGCTGCGCCGGCGCCGTGCGGTGGTCTCCTGGGTGTCGTCGGTGGAATTCTCCCCGCCGGACGCGGGGGGAGTGTCCTCGGTGCTCACCGCATCGCTCCTTCGGCTCCGCTGAACAACTGACATGTCCCCCTCCGTGGGAGGACGCCGGTTGGACGGAGCCGACGCGTCCGCGGTTCCCCCGGGGCCCGGAGCCGGTGCCCGGGGGCCGGGTGGGGGCGCTCAGTCCCCGTACTCGGACATCCCGCTGACCAGGGCCGCCGAGGAGGCGGGGACGCTGATCCCGTGCAGCTCGCGGGCGGGCGCGGGCGGCGGCTGGGGCCCGCTGCGCCAGTGCGGTGCCATCCGCGCGCAGTCCCCCAGCAACTGGGCCATCGACTCCGGCTCGGCGAAGCCGGGGGAACGCCGGGTGGCCGGGGCACCGACACCGGCCGAACGGGCTGTGACGCCCTTCACATGCTTGGTCATACGGTCACCGTACGCATCCGACGGACCGCCGAGAAAGCCCTACTATCGGGTAGTTTCGCCTGGTGGGAGGAGATCAGGACACCCGGTACCGTTGACCAACGTCCGTCCCGTCCTTCCGCCTCCCGCAGGAGCAGACCCGTCGTGCGTATCGCAGTCACCGGCTCCATCGCCACCGACCACCTGATGACCTTCCCCGGCCGCTTCGCCGATCAGCTGGTCGCCGACCAGCTGCACACGGTCTCCCTCTCCTTCCTGGTCGACGAGCTCGACGTCCGGCGCGGCGGCGTGGCCGCCAACATCTGCTTCGGCATGGGGCAGCTGGGCACCGCGCCGATCCTGGTCGGCGCGGCCGGCAACGACTTCGAGGAGTACCGCGCCTGGCTCGACCGGCACGGTGTGGACACCCGCTCGGTCCGCATCTCCGAGGTCAAGCACACCGCCCGCTTCGTGTGCACCACCGACGCCGACCACAACCAGATCGGCTCCTTCTACACCGGCGCGATGAGCGAGGCGCGGCTGATCGAGCTGCACACCGTCGCCGAGCGCGTCGGCGGCCTGGACCTCGTCCTGATCGGCGCGGACGACCCCGAGGCGATGGTCCGCCACACCGAGGAGTGCCGTACCCGCGGCATCCCCTTCGCGGCCGACTTCTCCCAGCAGATCGCCCGGATGGGCGGCGAGGACATCCGCACGCTGATGGACGGCGCCGCCTACCTGTTCAACAACGAGTACGAGAAGGGCCTGATCGAGTCCAAGACCGGCTGGTCCTCCGAGGAGATCCTGGCCAAGGTCGGCACCCGGGTCACGACGCTGGGCGCCGACGGCGTGCGCATCGAGCGGGCCGGCGAGCCGGACATCGTCGTCGGCACCGCCGAGGAGAAGACCAAGGCCGACCCGACCGGTGTCGGCGACGCCTTCCGGGCCGGCTTCCTGTCCGGTCTGGCCTGGGGCGTCGGCCTGGAGCGCGCCGCCCAGGTCGGCTGCATGCTGGCCACCCTGGTCATCGAGACCGTCGGCACCCAGGAGTACGAGCTGCACCGCAGTCACTTCATGGACCGCTTCACCAAGGCGTACGGCCACGCGGCGGCCGACGAGATCCGGGCGCATCTGGCCTGATCCGGTCGCGGTACGGCGCGGCGGGTCCAGGACGGCCCGCCGTGCCGTACCGCACGTCCGCTCAGACCCGCCGCCGCACCACGTACGCGACGCCGCGCTCCGCCGCCCGCTCGCCCATGTACTCCTGGTCCCGCATCTCGCACCACGCGGGAATGTCCAGCCGCGCCGCCTCGTCGTCCGCCAGGACGGTCACCGTGGCGCCCACCGGCACATCGCCGATCACCTTCGCCAGCTCGATGACGGGCAGCGGGCAGCGCTTGCCGAGCGCGTCCACGACCGTTCCGGCGGCGGGCGCCCCAGTGGCCTCCGGACCGGTGGCCGCCGGAGCGCCCAGCTGCTCCCGTACGGAGCGGACCGCGTCCGGGAGGACGGCCAGGAAGCGTTCCACGTCGGCCTCGGCGGTCCCCGCGGGCAGCGACACCCGGACGTTGCCCTCGGAGAGCACGCCCATCGCCCGCAGCACATGGCTCGGCGTCAGCGTGCTGGAGGTGCAGGACGACCCGGACGAGACGGAGAAACCCGCCCGGTCCAGTTCGTGCAGCAGGGTCTCCCCGTCGACATAGAGACACGAGAAGGTCACCAGGTGGGGGAGCCGGCGCAGCGGATCGCCGACCACCTCGGTGTCCGGCACCGATGCGGCCACCCGCGCCCGGATGCGGTCCACCAGCTCCCGCAGTCGCGCCGCCTCGGCCGCCGCCTCGGCCTGTACGGCGCGCAGCGACGCCGCCGCCGCGATCACGGCGGGCAGGTTGCCGAAGCCCGGCACCCGGCCCGCCTCGCGCTCGTCCCGCGGGCCCTGCGGCGCGAACCGGGTGCCCTTGCGGACCACCAGCAGCCCCACGCCGGGCGGGCCGCCCCACTTGTGCGCGCTGCCCGTCAGCAGCGACCAGGCGCCGCCCACCGGGCCCCAGGGGAGCGACTGGGCGGCGTCCACCAGCAGCGGCACCGCCGCCTCCCGGCAGGCCGCGGCGGCCTCCTCCACCGGCTGCTCGGTGCCCACCTCGTGGTTGGCGGACTGGAGGACGGCGAGCGCGGTGTCCGGGCGCAGCGCGGCGGCCAGCTCCCCGGCGGCCACCCGGCCCGTACGGTCCACGCCGACCTCGGTCACCGTGCCGCCCCCCGCCTCGTGGGCCGCGGCGGCGTGCAGAACGGAGGAGTGTTCGACCGCCGAGTGGACCAGATGGCGGCCGACACGCCGACGCCCGGCGAGCGTGCCGGACATGGCCGAATGCACCGCCTGCGTCCCCGAAGGAGTGAAAACCAGCTCGTCGGGCCGACAGCCGACGGCCTCCGCCGCGGCCTCCCGCGCCGCGTCGAGCAGCAGCCGGGCGCGGCGGCCCTCCCGATAGGGGCGGGCCGGGTCGGCCCAGCCCTCGTCGAGCGAGGCGAGCAGCGCCTCACGGGCGACCGGATGCAGCGGAGCGGCCGAGGCGGCATCGAAGTAGGACACGCCCCGACGCTAGCGTGTTCGGGCCCGGGCGCCGGGCGCGGCGTCAGATGACCGGCGGAGCCCGGCATTCCGGCGTGCGGGGGCCGTCCTCCGGATGCCGCAGCCACCCCTTCGGGGAGCCGTGCGGCGCGTTGGGCACCCTCCCCGCGCGACCCCAAATAGCGTCCAGTAGGGTTTGGTCCGCATAAACATCCAAACCCCTGCCCGTGCCAGGGCCGGCGACCGACCAGCGAGACGGCCGCAGCCGGTCTCGCGGGCGAGACTCTCGGGAAGGCGCTACGTGAGTCCCAACGGCTCCGACCGCTCGTCGCGGCGCCCGATGCGGCGGAAGCTGCCGCAGGTGCTGGCTGCGGGACTGGTCCTGGCAACCGCGACCGGTTGCACATACAAGGACTTTCCCAACCTCGGCATGCCCAATCCGGCTACTGAAGAGGCGCCGCGGATCCTCTCCCTTTGGCAGGGCTCCTGGGCCGCCGCCCTCGCAGTGGGCGTGCTGGTGTGGGGCCTGATCATCTGGAGCTGGATCTTCCACCGCCGCAGCCGGACCAAGGTGGAGGTCCCCGCACAGACGCGGTACAACATGCCCATCGAGGCGTTGTACACCATCGTTCCGTTCATCATCATCGCGGTGCTCTTCTACTTCACCGCGCGCGATGAGAGCGAACTCCTCAAGACTTCCAAGAAGCCCGACCACGTCATCAACGTGGTGGGCTACCAGTGGAGCTGGGCGTTCAACTACCTGGAGAACGTGGACGGCAGGGCCGACACCACGAACATCAACTCCAAGGAACTCTCCGCGATCCCGGACAAGTGGAAGAAGAACGTCCCCGCCGGCGCCGACGGCGTGTACGACGAGGGCATCCCGGGCATGCGGAACCCGCAGACCGGCAACCCCGGCCCGACCCTGTGGCTGCCCAAGGGCGAAACGGTCCAGTTCGTCCTGACGTCGCGTGATGTCATCCACTCGTTCTGGGTGGTGCCGTTCCTGATGAAGCAGGACGTCATCCCCGGCCACACCAACGTCTTCGAGGTGACCCCCAACAAGGAGGGCACCTTCATGGGCAAGTGCGCCGAGCTCTGCGGCGTCGACCACTCCCGGATGCTCTTCAACGTCAAGGTGGTCTCCCCCGAGAAGTACCGGGAGCACCTGAAGGACCTGGCGAAGAAGGGCCAGACCGGTTACCTGCCGTCGGGCATCAAGCAGACGGATCACGCCAGGAACGCGGAGACCAACAACAAGTGAGCATCCTCAACGAACCTCAGGGTGCCGCCGCCGCAACGGCTGAGGCAGCACCGCCCGCACGCAAGAAGTCTCCCGGCTCCGTCGTGGTGAGCTGGCTGACGACCACTGACCACAAGACCATCGGCACGCTGTACCTGGTCACCTCGTTCGCGTTCTTCTGCATCGGCGGCCTGATGGCGCTGCTGATGCGCGCCGAGCTCGCTCGTCCCGGCACGCAGATCATGTCGAACGAGCAGTTCAACCAGGCGTTCACGATGCACGGCACGATCATGCTGCTGATGTTCGCGACGCCGCTGTTCTCCGGTTTCGCCAACTGGATCATGCCGCTGCAGATCGGCGCGCCCGACGTGGCGTTCCCGCGGCTGAACATGTTCGCGTACTGGCTGTACCTCTTCGGCTCGCTGATCGCGGTGGCCGGCTTCCTCACCCCGCAGGGTGCGGCCGACTTCGGCTGGTTCGCCTACTCGCCGCTCTCGGACGCGGTCCGCTCGCCGGGCGTCGGCGCCGACATGTGGATCATGGGTCTGGCCTTCTCCGGCTTCGGCACGATCCTCGGCTCGGTCAACTTCATCACCACGATCATCTGCATGCGCGCCCCGGGCATGACGATGTTCCGTATGCCGATCTTCACCTGGAACGTGCTGCTGACCGGTGTGCTGGTCCTGCTGGCCTTCCCGGTCCTGGCCGCCGCGCTGTTCGCCCTGGAGGCGGACCGTAAATTCGGGGCGCATGTATTCGACGCGGCCAATGGCGGCGCACTGCTGTGGCAGCACCTTTTCTGGTTCTTCGGACACCCCGAGGTGTACATCATCGCGCTGCCGTTCTTCGGCATCATTTCCGAGGTCATTCCGGTCTTCTCCCGGAAGCCGATGTTCGGTTACATCGGTCTGATCGCGGCGACGATTTCGATCGCGGGCCTTTCGGTCACCGTGTGGGCGCACCACATGTACGTGACGGGCGGCGTCCTGTTGCCGTTCTTCTCGTTCATGACGTTCCTGATCGCGGTACCGACCGGTGTGAAGTTCTTCAACTGGCTCGGCACGATGTGGAAGGGCTCGCTGTCCTTCGAGACCCCGATGCTGTGGGCCGTCGGCTTCCTGATCACCTTCACCTTCGGTGGTCTGACCGGCGTCATCCTGGCCTCGCCGCCGATGGACTTCCACGTCTCGGACTCGTACTTCGTCGTGGCGCACTTCCACTACGTCATCTTCGGCACGGTCGTCTTCGCGATGTTCGCCGGCTTCCACTTCTGGTGGCCCAAGTTCACCGGCAAGATGCTGGACGAGCGGCTCGGCAAGATCACGTTCTGGACGCTGTTCGTCGGCTTCCACGGCACCTTCCTCGTCCAGCACTGGCTGGGCGCCGAGGGCATGCCGCGCCGCTACGCGGACTACCTCGCGGCCGACGGCTTCACCACGCTGAACACGATCTCGACGATCGCCTCCTTCCTGCTGGGCCTGTCGATCCTGCCGTTCTTCTACAACGTCTGGAAGACCGCCAAGTACGGCAAGAAGGTCGAGGTCGACGACCCGTGGGGTTACGGCCGCTCGCTGGAGTGGGCGACCTCCTGCCCGCCGCCCCGCCACAACTTCACCTCGCTGCCCCGCATCCGCAGCGAATCCCCGGCCTTCGATCTGCACCACCCGGAGATCGCGGCGCTGGAGGCCCTGGAGAACGAGGGCCAGAAGGACACCGCACTGGTCGGTGGCAAGGAGGTCGGCAAGTGAAGATCCAGGGCAAGATGTTCATCTGGCTCTCCGTCTTCGTCCTCGCCATGGCGATCGTCTACGGCGTGTGGTCGAAGGAGCCGGCGGGCACCACCGCGCTGTTCCTCGCCTTCGGCCTGTGCATCATGATCGGCTACTACCTGGCCTTCACGGCTCGCCGGGTGGACGCCGGAGCGCAGGACAACGACGAGGCCGAGGTCTCCGACGACGCCGGTGAGCTGGGCTTCTTCAGCCCGCACAGCTGGCAGCCGCTCTCCCTGGGCGTCGGCGGCGCGCTCGCCTTCCTGGGCGTCGTCTTCGGCTGGTGGCTGCTCTACTTCTCGGCCCCGGTCATCCTGATCGGCCTGTTCGGCTGGGTCTTCGAGTACTACCGCGGCGAGAACCGCACGCAGTAGAGCGGTCCCCGGCGCACCGGGCGGGCCCGGACACCTCCCCAGGTGTCCGGGCCCGCCCGTTTGCAGTCCTCCAGCGCGCCGTGCCCGGGGAACCTTCCTACTTTGGGGGCATGAGCCACAGACCACGACACCGGACGGCGCTGGCCTGCGCCGTCCTGCTGGCGCCCCTGGCGGCAGGCGCCACCGCCTGCGGCGGTTCGTCGTCGGACCCGCTCTCGGCAGCGCCGTACGACGCGGCCGGGCAGATCTCGGCCAACGCGCCCGGCGGCGGTGAGAAGGCCGATCCGGACAAGCCGCTGGAGATCACCACCACCGGTGACGAGGCCCGGATCACGGACGTGACCGCCACCGACGCCTCCGGCCGCTACATCAGAGGCGAACTGGCCGCCGACGGCAAGCAGTGGCACACCACCGTCCCGCTGGCCGCCGGCACCCGCTACACGGTGCGGGTGAGCACCGAGGACGAGGACGGCGCGCCGGGCCGCAAGATCCTCCAGATCGACACCAAGGACACCGGCGACCGGCTGAGCGTCAAGTTCGGGCCCGACAACGGCACGTACGGGGTGGGCCAGCCGGTCACCGCGCAGCTGAGCAAGCCGGTCAAGGACCCCAAGGCGCGCGCGATCGTGGAGGGCGCGCTCAAGGTCGAGTCCACCCCGCGTGTCGAGGGCTCCTGGCACTGGGTCGACAGCAGGACGCTGCACTTCCGCCCGCGCGAGTACTGGCCCGCGCACGCCGCCGTCGACGTGCACAGCAACCTGGAGGGCCTGAAGATCTCCGGCGGGCTGTACGGGGGCCCCGCCAAGCCCGTCAAGCTGCGCACGGGGGACCGGGTGGAGGCCATCACGGACGCCGCGGCGCACACCATGACGGTGCTGCGCAACGGCGAGGAGGTCAACACCATCCCGGTCACCACCGGCAAGCCGGGCTACTCCACCCGCAACGGCACCAAGGTGATCCTGGGCAAGGAGGGCTTCGTCCGGATGCGGGGCGACACGATCGGCATCCCGTCCGGCAGCTCGGACTCCTACGACCTGCCGGTCTACTGGGCCACCCGGGTGACCTGGAGCGGCGAGTACGTGCACGCGGCGCCCTGGTCGGTGGGGTCGCAGGGCGCCGCCAACGTCAGCCACGGCTGCACCGGCATGTCCACCGATAACGCCAAGTGGTTCTTCGACACCGTGCGGGTGGGGGACATCGTCAAGGTCGTCAACAGCGGCGGCGAGACCATGACGCCCTTCGACAACGGTTTCGGCGACTGGAACATGCCGTGGAAGGAATGGCGCGCGGGCAGCGCGCTGGACAAGAACAAGCCCAGCACCACGGGCGAGCAGGAGCAGCGGCCGGGACCCGAGAATGCCGCCCGGCTGCGCCCCCAGGTCTGAGGGCCCTTCAGGAAGGCCCCCACACGGCCGCTCAGGCGCCCGCCAGGAGCCTGCGGCGCAGCAGCCCGGCCAGGGCGTCCGTGAAGGCCACCGGGTCCACAGGATGCGTCACAGCGGCGTCCGCGCGGCTCCACGTCGCCAGCCAGGCGTCCTGCGGGCGCCCGATGAGCAGCAGCACCGGCGGGCAGTGGAAGACCTCGTCCTTGATCTGCCGGCACACGCCCATGCCGCCGGCCGGCGCGGTCTCGCCGTCCAGCACGCACACGTCGATCCCGCCCTGCTCCAGGGCCTCCAGGACGGCGGGCAGGGTGGCGCACTCCAGGATCTCCACCGGCGGCACGTCCGCGGCCGGCCGCCGGCCCGTGGCGAGCCGTACCTGCTCGCGGGTCCGGGCGTTGTCGCTGTAGACCAGCACCGTGGCAGTCGCCTGCATCGTTCCTCCACGCATATCGGGGGTACGGCTTCGGACGGGGCCTCGCCCGGCCGCCGCCGGGAGGTGCCTCCAGCGCGGATGCTACTGCGCGTACGGCGGCGCGCAGGAGGGTTCGGCACGATCCAAGATCTGGCCGACGGCCCGTCAGGACTGGTCACGGCGGGCGCGCCCGGCCGGGTGGCGGGTGCCGCGTACCCCCTTCGGGCGACTGCCGGGGTGGGCCGTACGAGCAGGGCATACGCCCTTGACACACCGAACGGCACCCCCCGGAGTGAGGGCGGGATAAGCGACCGACATAATGTCGGTCGTGGCGACAGCAACGACAGTAGAAACCGGGCACGCGCACCCGTCGGTCAATCGGCCGAACCTCACCAGCGTCGGAACCATCATCTGGCTGAGTTCCGAGCTGATGTTCTTCGCGGCCCTCTTCGCGATGTACTTCACCCTCCGATCGGTGACCGGGGCCGAGTATTGGAAGGAATCCGCCGATGCGCTGAATCTTCCCTTCTCCGCGACGAACACCACGATCCTGGTGCTCAGCTCTCTGACCTGCCAGCTCGGCGTGTTCGCTGCCGAGCGCGGCGATGTCAAGAAGCTGCGGACCTGGTTCGTGGTCACCTTCATCATGGGTGCGATCTTCATCGGCGGTCAGGTCTTCGAGTACACCGATCTGGTCAAGGAAGAGGGCCTCTCGCTCTCGTCCGGCCCGTACGGCTCGGTGTTCTACCTGACCACCGGCTTCCACGGACTGCACGTGACAGGCGGACTCATCGCCTTCCTGCTGGTCCTGGGCAGGACGTACGCGGCCAAGAGGTTCACCCACGAACAGGCCACCGCGGCCATCGTCGTGTCCTACTACTGGCACTTCGTCGATGTCGTCTGGATCGGCCTCTTCGCCACGATCTACCTGATCCGGTGACCGGTCCCGTACCGGAACCGCATTTCAGACAGACATAGCCAAAGCATCGACGCAGAAGATCCTGACACCGGGGTAATCCGTGAAAAAGCTCTCCGCACGACGGCGCCATCCGCTGGCGGCGCTCGTCGTCCTACTCTTCGCGCTGGCGGTCACTGGGGGGCTGTACGCGGCGTTCGCGCCCGCGGACAAGGCTCAGGCCGATGACACCGCCCAGTCTCTTGCCATCAAGGAGGGCAAGAAGCTCTTCGCCGTCGGCTGCGCCAGCTGCCACGGCACCGGCGGTCAGGGCACCTCCGACGGCCCGAGCCTGGTCGGCGTGGGCGCCGCCGCCGTCGACTTCCAGGTCGGTACCGGCCGGATGCCGGCGCAGCAGCCCGGCGCCCAGGTGCCGCGGAAGAAGAACATCTACAGCCAGGCCGAGATCGACCAGCTCGCCGCGTACGTCGCGTCCCTGGGCGCCGGCCCGAACGTGCCGAGCAAGGACCAGTACAGCAAGGACGGTGCGGACATCGCCAAGGGCGGTGAGCTGTTCCGTACGAACTGCGCGCAGTGCCACAACTTCACCGGCAAGGGCGGTGCCCTGACCAACGGCAAGTTCGCACCGACGCTCGAAGGCGTGGACCCGAAGCACATCTACGAGGCCATGGAGACCGGCCCGCAGAACATGCCTTCGTTCGGTGACGGCTCGCTGTCCCCGCAGAACAAGAAGGACATCGTGTCCTACCTCGGCGCCGTCAACAGCGACGACACCCCCAGCCCCGGTGGTCTGGGCCTGGGCGGTCTCGGACCTGTCAGCGAGGGCCTCTTCGGTTGGATCGCCGGCCTGGGCGCGCTGATCGCGGTCGCCATCTGGGTCGCAGCCCGGACTACGAAGGCCAAGAAGTCATGAGTGAGACTGGACGACACGAAGACGTGCCAGAAAAGAACCTCCCCGGTGAGCGGGAAACGGCTCACGGCGGTGCGGTGGACACGGTGGACAACCCGTTCGCCGACCCGGGGCTGCCGCCCCACGAGCACCGCATCCAGGACATCGACGAGCGGGCCGCCAGGCGCTCCGAGCGCACCGTCGCCCTGCTGTTCACCCTGTCGATACTGGCCACGGTCGGCTTCATCGCCTCGTATGTGATCTTCCCGGTCGACCAGATCACCTACATCTGGCCGTTCGGCCACGTCAGCGCGCTGAACTTCGCACTGGGCCTGACGCTGGGTGTGGCCCTCTTCTGCATCGGCGCCGGCGCGGTCCACTGGGCCCGCACGCTGATGTCCGACGAGGAGGTCGCCGACGACCGGCACCCGATCGAGGCGGCCCCCGAGGTCAAGGCCAAGGTCATGGAGGACTTCGCGCAGGGCGCGAAGGAGTCCGGCATCGGCCGCCGCAAGCTGATCCGCAACACCATGTTCGGCGCGCTGGCCGTGGTGCCGCTGTCCGGTGTCGTGCTGCTGCGCGACCTCGGTCCGCTGCCGGAGAAGAAGCTGCGCACCACGGGCTGGAAGAAGGGCGTCCGCCTGGTCAACCAGTCCACCAACCTCCCGCTGCGTCCCGAGGACATCGCGGTCGGCTCCCTCACCTTCGCCAAGCCCGAGGGCCTGGAGGAGGACGACGAGGACTTCAACAGCAAGATCGCCAAGGACGCCCTGATGCTCGTGCGGATCCAGCCGCAGAACATCAAGGACAAGCAGGAACTGGACTGGTCGCACGAGGGCATCGTCGCGTACTCGAAGATCTGCACCCACGTGGGCTGCCCGATCAGCCTGTACGAGCAGCAGACGCACCACGTGCTGTGCCCCTGCCACCAGTCGACCTTCGACCTGTCCGACGGCGGACGCGTCATCTTCGGCCCCGCCGGACACGCCCTGCCGCAGCTGCACATCACGGTGAAGGACGGCTTCCTCGAAGCCGTAAGCGACTTCGCGGAGCCCGTCGGCCCGAGCTTCTGGGAGCGCGGATGAGTAACGAGACGAGCGCGACCACCACGCGCCGCGGCCAGGCGCCGCGGGGCGAGCGGATCGCCGACTGGGCGGACGGCCGGCTGGGCATCTACAGCCTCGCCAAGGCCAACATGCGCAAGATCTTCCCGGACCACTGGTCCTTCATGCTGGGTGAGATCTGCCTCTACAGCTTCATCATCATCATCCTGACCGGCGTCTACCTGACGCTGTTCTTCCACCCGAGCATGGCCGAGGTGACCTACCACGGCTCGTACGTGCCCATGCACGGGATCCGGATGACGCAGGCGTTCGAGTCGACGCTGGACATCAGCTTCGACGTGCGCGGCGGTCTGCTCATCCGGCAGATCCACCACTGGGCCGCCCTGGTCTTCATCGGCGGCATGATGGTGCACATGATGCGGGTGTTCTTCACCGGCGCCTTCCGCAAGCCGCGCGAGGTCAACTGGCTGTTCGGCTTCCTGCTGCTGGTGCTGGGCATGTTCACCGGCTTCACCGGCTACTCGCTGCCGGACGACCTGCTCTCCGGCACCGGTGTCCGGTTCATCGAGGGTGTCATCCTGGCGATGCCGCTCATCGGCTCGTACCTGCAGATGTTCATCTTCGGCGGGGAGTTCCCGGGGCACGACATCATCCCCAGGTTCTTCACGATCCACGTGCTGCTGCTGCCCGGCATCATGCTCGGCCTGCTGGTGGCGCACCTGATCCTGGTCTTCTACCACAAGCACACGCAGTTCCCGGGTGCCGGCAAGACCAACAAGAACGTCGTCGGCATGCCGCTGCTGCCGGTCTACATGGCCAAGGCCGGAGGCTTCTTCTTCCTGGTCTTCGGCGTGATCTCGGTGATCGCGGCGGTCGCCAGCATCAACCCGGTGTGGGCCATCGGCCCGTACCGGCCCGACCAGGTCTCCACCGGCGCCCAGCCCGACTGGTACATGGGCTTCGCCGAGGGCCTGATCCGTGTGATGCCCGGCTGGGAGTGGAACATCTGGGGCCACACCATCAACTTCGGTGTGCTGATCCCGATCCTGATCTTCCCGCTGGTGCTGGTGGCGATCGCGGTCTACCCGTTCGTCGAGTCCTGGGTCACCGGCGACAAGCGCGAGCACCACATCCTGGACCGCCCGCGCAACGCCCCGACGCGTACCGGCTTCGGTGTGGCCTGGCTGACCGCCTACCTCATCATGCTCGTCGGCGGTGGCAACGACCTGTGGGCCACCCACTTCCACCTGTCGCTGAACGCCCTGACCTGGTTCGTCCGGATCGGCTTCTTCGTCGGGCCGGTGCTCGCCTTCATCGTCACCAAGCGGATCTGCCTGGGTCTCCAGCGCCGCGACCGCGACAAGGTGCTGCACGGACGCGAGTCCGGCATCATCAAGCGGCTGCCGCACGGTGAGTTCATCGAGGTGCACGAGCCGCTCAACCAGGAGCAGCTGCACACGCTCACCCAGCACGAGCAGCCCAAGCCGCTCGAAATCGGCCCCGAGGTCGACGAGAACGGTGTCGAGCGGAAGGTCAAGCGGTCCACGAAGCTCCGCGCCAAGCTCTCCAAGGGCTACTACGGCGAGGGCAACGTCATCCCGAAGCCGACCGTCGAGGAGTACAAGGAGATCACCAGCGGCCACGGCCACCACTGATCCCCGCCGTGTGACGCACGGCAGTACCCCCGCGTGAGCACGCCACCCAAAGGGCCCCTTCCGTACCTCGGACGGGGCCCTTCGGCATGCCGCGGCGCCGGATAGGGTTTCGGCACCAGCAGGACACGAATCCAGGAGTGTGGACCATGAACGTTGTGACCCCGGGTGGCGGCGGCAGCGTGGCGGCCCACACCTGGCCGGCCGTCCTGGACGCCCTCCTCCAGGGCCGTGACCTGAGCGCCGACGACACCGCGTGGGCGATGGACCGGATCATGCGCGGCGAGGCCACCGACGCGCAGATCGCCGGGTTCGCGGTGGCGCTGCGGGCCAAGGGCGAGACCGTCGCCGAGATCTCCGGCCTGGTCCGGACGATGTACGCGCACGCCAACCTCATCGAGGTGCCGGGCCCGAGCGTGGACATCGTCGGCACCGGCGGCGACGGCGCCAAGACCGTCAACATCTCCACCATGTCCTCGATCGTGGTGGCCGGCACCGGCGCGAAGGTCGTCAAGCACGGCAACCGTGCCGCCTCGTCGGCCAGCGGCGCCTCCGACGTGCTGGAGAAACTGGGCGTGAACCTGGACCTGACGCCGCGCCGGGTCGTCGAGGTGGCCGAGGAGGCCGGCATCACCTTCTGCTTCGCGGTGAAGTTCCACCCCTCGCTGCGGCACGTCGCCGCCGCACGGCGCGAGCTGGGCATCCGTACGACCTTCAACGTGCTGGGCCCGCTGACCAACCCGGCGCAGGTCCGCGCCCAGGCCACCGGTGTCGCGGACGCGCGGATGGCGCCGATCCTGGCGGGCGTGCTGGCCGAACGCGGCTCCAGCGCGCTGGTCTTCCGCGGCGACGACGGACTCGACGAGCTGACCACCACCGCCACGTCGAAGGTGTGGGTGGTCCGGGACGGCGCCGTACGCGAGGAGACCTTCGACCCACGGGACGTGGGGATCGGCCTGGTGCCCGTGGAGGCGCTGCGCGGCGCCGACGCCTCGTACAACGCGGACGTGGCGCGTCGCCTGCTGGGCGGCGAGCCGGGGCCGGTGCGCGACGCGGTGCTGCTCAACTCGGCGGCGGCGCTGGTGGCGCTGGAGCCGTCCGGGGCGCCGCTGACCGAGCAGATCGCGGCGGGCATCGCGAAGGCCGCCGAGTCCATCGACTCCGGCGCCGCCCGCCGGGCGCTGGAGCGGTGGGTGGCGGCCAGCAACGCCTGATACGGCGGTGGTGTGCCGCGGGGCCCGGTCCGGGATGCGGACCGGGCCTTGCGTACCTCCGATCGTGTGGCATGATGCTGCCCAGGTCACGAGTGACAGCGACTACGGCCCCGGCCCGCTGTCCGGCAACCCTCCGTCCGTGGCGGGGTGCCCCGGGTGATGACCAGGCCGCAGGCAGCGAGGTCTGCGGCAAGCGCGGATCCCTCGTGCCAGGGATCCTGGTCCTTGAGGGAGATCTCCCGTGATCCAGCGAATGCGTTAGGGCCGTCCGGCCCCGTTTTCCGCACCCCTTTTCCTTATCACCGCTGCCGGCCGGCCCCGCTCCGGCGTGTGGGCCCCGCAGCGAAGTCGCCCTGCCTTCACGGGAGTTCGCCATGCCTGTTTCCGCTGTCGCCACCGACGCCGCCGTCTGCGCCCCGCTGCCCGTGCTGGGGCGCGACGTCCTGGTCCCGCTCGTCACCGGCGGCGAGGTCGAGTACGCGGCGCTGGACATCGCCGCCAGCGCCCCGGCGCTCCAGCGCGTCTGGGACGACGTGGCCGCGTACGCCCCGTACTACGGCAGCGTGCACCGCGGCGCCGGCTACCTCTCGCAGCTCTCCACCGACCTGTTCGAGAACAGCCGGGCCGAGGTGGCCGGCTTCCTCGGGTGCCGGGAGGGGGACCAGGTGGTCTTCACCCGTTCCACCACCGACTCGCTCAACCTGCTGGCCGCGGTCCTGCCCGAGGACACCCGGGTCTTCGTCTTCGAGACCGAGCACCACGCCTCGCTGCTGCCCTGGGAGCGGCGTGCGGACGTGGCGGTGACCTACCTCGACGCGCCCCGCACGCCCCAGCAGGCGGTGGACACGCTGGAGCGGGCGCTGGCGGAGCGCGAGCCCTACGGCAACGCCCTGGTGTGCGTGACCGGGGCCTCCAACGTCACCGGTGAGCTGTGGCCCGTGCGGGAACTGGCCGTGGCGGCGCACGCGCACGGCGCGCGGATCGTGCTGGACGCCGCCCAGCTCGCCCCGCACCACCCGGTGGACATCGCGGAGCTGGACGTGGACTGGGTGGCCTTCTCCGGCCACAAGCTGTACGCGCCGTTCGGCGCCGGGGTGCTGGCCGGGCGCGCGGACTGGCTCCAGGAGGCGGAGCCGTACCTCGCGGGCGGCGGCGCCAGCCGCACCGTCGCGCGCCGCGCCGACGGCGGGGTGGACGTCGAGTGGCACACCACCGAGGCCCGCCACGAGGCCGGCTCGCCGAACGTCATCGGCGTCCACGCCATCGCCGCCGCCTGCAAGGCCCTTACCGAGGCGGGCTTCGAGCGCCTGGCCGCCCGTGAGCAGCGGCTGGTCGAGCGGGTGCGGGCGGGCCTCGCCGAGGTGCCCGAGGTCACCGTGCTGTCGCTGTTCGGGGACGACGCGCCGCGGGTGGGCGTGCTGTCCTTCGTGGTCGAGGGCTGGAACAGCTCGCACTTCGCGGCGGCGCTCTCGGCCGAGTACGGGGTCGGCGTGCGCGACGGGCTGTTCTGCGCGCACCCGCTCGTACGGACCCTGCTGGGCGCGACGTCGCAGGCCCCCGGCGAGTGCGGCGCGCCGGAAGGCGCGCCGGGGGAGCAGTCGCTGAACGCCGTCCGGGTGAGTTTCGGCGCCGGTACGCCCGACGAGCACGTGGACCGCTTCGTACGGGCGGTCAAGGAGCTGGTGAGGGACGGTGCGCGGTGGAGCTACCGCACCGAGGGCGGGCGCTGCGTGCCGGACACCGCGGCCGCGTAGCCCCTCTGGACCACCCTGCCGCGGCGCTCCGCTGTCCGGGCGCCGCGGTGCGGGTGACAACGGCGCGGGCGTGCACAGACGCCCGTGCCGCAGCCGCGGCGGCCCACAGGAGCCGGGCCGCCGCGGCTGGCGTTTTCGGGCGAGGCAGGGCTCCGGTCAGGCGTCCAGGCCGATGGCGAAGGCCGCTTCGAGGTCGTGCTGGGAGTACGTGCGGAACGCGATGTGCGTCTCCGTGGAGGCCACCCCCGGCACCTTGCTGATCCGGCCGGGGATGACGTCCGCCAGATCGTCGTGCTGGGCGACCCGCACCATCGCGATCAGGTCGTACGCACCGGTGACCGAGTAGACCTCGCTGACGCCCTCCAGCGCGGCGATCTTCTCCGCGATCTCCGGGATGCGGTCCACGCTGGTCCTGATGAGCACGATCGAAGTGATCACGGCTGGCTCTCTCCCTCGGTCGCCTGCTGCTTCGCCGTTCCGGCGGACCCCACACTACCGGGGGCCGCGGCGGCGTCCCGCGGCGGACAGGGGACCGGCCGGTACCGCACCCAGGCGTACAGGAAGCCCACCGCGAAGCCCACGACATGGGCCAGGTAGGCCACGCCCGGGGTGCTGGGGTCGCGCTGCGCGGCGATCCACTGGAGGACGAACCAGAACAGCAGCACGATCCAGGCGGGGAAGCGCAGCGGCAGGAAGAAGAGGAACGGGTAGAGACTGGTGACCCGGGCCTTGGGGAAGAGGTACAGGAACGCCCCCAGCACCCCGGAGATCGCTCCGGAGGCGCCGACCAGGGTCTGGCCGGACGCGGCGTGCGCGGCCGCGTACCCCATCAGGGCCAGGTAGCCGGTCACGATGTAGAAGACGGTGAACGGCAGCCGGCCCATGCGGTCCTCGGCCATGCCGCCGAAGACGTGGAGGAAGAGCACGTTGCCCAGCAGGTGCAGCCAGCTGCCGTGCACGAACAGGGCGGTCAGCGGGGTGAGCAGGGCGTGCGGCGAGCCGCTCCACAGGTCGCGCGGGATGACGCCCCAGCGTTCGAAGTACGCGGTCTGGGCCTGGACGACGGCGTCGCCGGTGCCGTATATGCCGTTGAGGCCGGAGGCGGGCCCGATGACGAAGAGGACGCAGCACACGGCGATCAGGACGTTCGTCATGCGGGAGAAAACGGACAGCACCGAGCGGGCGCGCGGCTTCCGGGGGAACAGGGGCGGGTCCGTCATGAAGTGATCATGGCTCAATGAGGGCATTCGGGACAGAGCGCCTCGCCGCGTCCCGCCCACCGGGCGGGCCCGCGCCGTACCGGCGTCAGGCCGTAGGGTAACGGGCAGTACCCCCGCGTACTTCCGCAGTCCGACGGCGCACCGCGGGAAGCCCCCGAACGACAGCACGAGCCCCGCTCCCCCGAGCGTGACGAAAGAGGACGACACCATGGCTGTTCCCCTGCCGACGGCCGGGACCCGGTGGCGCTGCACGCTGTGCGGCAACCTGACGCGCTTCGACGTGACCCGCCGGTCGGAGGCCGTGGAGTACTTCCACTTCGACCTCGCCGGGGAGCCGAAGGTGGAGGAGCGCGAGGTGCGCAGTGAGAGCATCGAGTCCGTGCGCTGCCGCTGGTGCAACGCGGTCGACCAGATCGAGCTGGTCGACCGGCCGGGCGCGAGCGCCTGAGTCGAGCGCCTGAGATCGGAGCGATGCAGCAGTGGTGGAGCGTCCAGAAGGGCCTGCGGGGGCGGAGCGCGATGCCGAGGCCGGTGCGGCCGAGGCGGACGAGGTGCTCGACCGTCCGTTGCCCGAGGGCGTACGGCGCCGGGTCGTGGCGCTCACCGCGGAGTCCTTCGGCGGCCTGACCGTCGCCGAACTCCCACCGCCGCTGCGGCAGTACGCCCGGTTCACCCCCAGCCGCCGGGCCAAGTTCGCGGGCAACGCGATGGCCGCCGCGCTGGAGAACGACGCGGTGTTCCGGCAGCGGATCGCGGGCCGGCTCCGCGAGGCCCAGCCGGAACTGGCCGAAGCGCTGGACAACGGCACCCCGCCCGCCGCCGCCGACCCGCTGGACGTCGCGGCGGCGGCCTATGTGCTGCGCCCCGAGGGCTGGGTCAAGCTGGTCGCGGCGGCCGGCGAGGAGGCGCAGCGCGCCCGCGCCGAGCGGGCCGGCGAGGAGGCGGAGCGCGAGCTGGCCGCGCTGCGCGAGGAACTGGTGCAGGTCCGCACGCAGGCGCGGGCCGACGCCGAGCGCGTGCGCGGCGACCTGGACGCGCTGCGCAAGGAGAACGAGTCGTTGCGGCGCAAGCTGCGCAGCGCGCTCAGCGACGTCAAGCGCGGCGAGGCGGCGGCGCGCAAGGCCGCGGCCGAGACGGAGTCCGTACGGGCCGCCGCCGCGCAGGAGAAGAGCGCGGCCGACAGCGAGGCGCGCCGTCTCAAGGCCCGGATCGCGGAGGTCGAGGCGGCGCTGGAGGCCAGCCGCCGCGCCACGCGGGAGGGCCGCAGCACCGAGGACATGCGGCTGCGGCTGCTGCTGGACACCGTCCTGGACGCGGCGCAGGGGCTGCGCCGCGAACTGGCGCTGCCGCCCGCCGACATCCACCCGGCGGACACCGTCGATGCCGTGGCGCCGGGCAAGATGACGCCGAAGGACATCGCCACGCGCGCGCTGTCGGAGACCGACCCCGCGCTGCTGGACCAGCTGCTGGCGCTGCCGCAGGCCCACCTGGTGGTGGACGGCTACAACGTCACCAAGACCGGCTATCCCACGATGCCGTTGGACAAGCAGCGGCTGCGGCTGCTGGGCGGTCTGGCGGTGCTGGCCGCCCAGACGGGCGCGGAGATGACGTGTGTCTTCGACGGCGCGGAGCTGGCCGCGCCGGTGCTGCTCGCGCCGCCGCGCGGCGTACGCGTCCTGTTCAGCAAGCCGGGCGTGACGGCCGATGAGCTGATTCGCCAGCTCGTACGGGCCGAGCCGCCCGGCCGCCCGGTGGTGGTGGTCTCCACGGACCGCGAGGTGGCCGACGGAGTCGCCAAGGCCGGGGCGCGGCCGGTGGCATCCGCGCTGCTGCTGAAGCGACTTGCCCGTACCTGACCGGAGCGGCTTGCCCGGAGCTGGCCGGCGGGCGCCGGGGGCGTACGTTCCGTCCGCACCTTCTCTTCATACGTACCGTCCGTACGATGCGTACGACTTGTCCGGAAGGCCCGGCCTCCGGGGTGTTGCGGGAGGTATGTTCCGAGGGCCCGATGCCGGGGGTTCGTGACGGATGCGGCCCGCGGGGCGGAGGTAAAGGTGTACCCATCAACGGGGCATGCCATGCCTGCCGTTCGTGTCTGAGTGTCAAGTGACCGCTACTGCCTGTGTGATGTTGGTAAAGGATGAGGACCATCCAGGAGTTTTTTCCGGTGAGGATTTGAAGCGATCACAACTCGGTTACTAAGGTCGGGCCTCGACCCTTCATGCAGTTGATCATCCACCCGGGATGAACAGTGAAGGAACCGCCGAGTCCGCGGCGTTCGCGCGGAGCCGGGGTCCAGCTACCCCCCACTCCCGGTAGGCGGCTGAAGGAAGAAGGAGCTCGCCTCCGTGGCGTCCCACCGTCGACCCAAGCAGCCGAGCCGTACTCGCGTGACCGTGCTCACCGCGACCGCCGCAGCGGCTGTCGCCCTCTCGTCCCAGGCCGCTCACGCCGACCCGAAGCCGAAGAAGGAAGACGTCAAGGCCGAGGTCGACAAGCTCTACGAGCAGGCGGAGCAGGCCACCGAGAAGTTCAACGGGGCCAAGGAGGACCAGGAGAAGCTGCAGAAGGAGGTGGACAGCCTCCAGGACAAGGTCGCCCGCGGCCAGGGAGAGCTGAACCAGCTCCGCAAGGGCCTCGGCGCGGTGGCCTCCGGCCAGTACCGCAGCGGCAGCATCGACCCGTCCGTGCAGCTGTTCCTCTCCGGCGACCCGGACACCTACCTCGACAAGGCCGCGACCCTCGACCAGTTGAGCGGCAAGCAGGCCGAGCAGCTGAAGACCATCGCGGACAAGCAGCGCCAGCTCGCGCAGGAGCGCGCGGAGGCCTCGTCCAAGATCCAGGACCTCTCGGAGACCCGCAAGGCGCTGGGCGAGAAGAAGGACGAGATCAAGGGCAAGCTCGCCAAGGCGCAGGAGCTGCTCAACACGCTCACCGCCAAGGAGAAGGAAGCCCTCCAGAAGGAGGAGGAGCAGAAGAGCCGCTCCAGCCGCGGCAACGAGCGGCCCGACCTGGGCAACCAGGCGCCGGCCTCGGGCCGTGGCGCCGCCGCCCTGTCCGCCGCCGCCTCCAAGATCGGTTCGCCCTACGTGTGGGGCGCCACCGGCCCGTCCTCCTTCGACTGCTCGGGGCTGACCTCCTGGGCGTACCAGCAGGCCGGCCAGTCGCTGCCGCGCACCTCGCAGGCGCAGGCCAACGCCGGTACCCGCATCTCCTCGCAGAGCGCCCTCAAGCCGGGCGACCTGGTGCTCTTCTACGGCGACCTGCACCACATCGGCCTGTACGCGGGCAACGGCCAGGTGCTGCACGCGCCGAAGCCGGGCGCGTCCGTGCGCTACGAGTCGATCAACAACATGCCCTTCCAGTTCGGCGTCCGCGTCTGACGTCCGCGAGGCCGGTTCCCGCGCCCGTGGGGACCGGCCCGCCGCTGCCGCCCGATCGGGCGAATTGCGGTTGTCGCCGCTGACTTCACGCCCCGCCGGTGACCTGCGCAGTCACCGGCGGGGCGGCTTTTTCCGTACCGCACGCGGAGGTTGCGGGTCTTTGGCCGCGGGCCACCGGCGCCGTTACTGTCTGCCCTCGCAGCCGCCGGTCACCGACCGTCCGCCCCGGGCGGCAGGGGCTGCACGGAAGGGAGTGCGGCCGCACGTGGTATCCCACCGCCGTGTCTCACAGTCCGGCCTGGCCGGCGCGACCAGGGCCACCGTGCTGTCCGCCGCCGCGGTCACCGCGGCGGCGGCGCTGTCCGCGGGAGCCGCGAGCGCCGCCCCGGGCCCGGCACCCGCCGAGGTCACCTCGCGCGTCGACGCCCTCTACGAGCAGGCCGAGAAGGCCACCGAGGAGTTCAACGGGGCCGCCGAGCGGGCCCGGAAGCTGCGTGCCGAGGTGACGGCCCTCCAGGACCGCTCGGCCCGCGGCCGGGAACACGTCAACCGGCTGCGCGCCCGGCTCGGCGCCGTCGCCTCCGCCCAGTACCGCTCCGGCGGCCTGGACCCGGCCCTGAAACTGATCCTGTCCGAGGACCCGGCGGACTACCTCGACAAGGCCGCCGCCCTCGACCGGGTGCACGGCAACCAGGCCGGGGAACTGCGCGAACTCCAGAGCGCCCAGCGCGGACTGGAGCAGCAGCGCCGGACGGCGACCGGCAAGCTGGCGGACCTGGAGGCGAGCCGGCGCGACGTCGCGCGCCACAAGCGGGACGTGGAACGGAAACTGGCCGCCGCACAGCGCCTGCTGAACTCGCTGACCGAAGCCGACCGGGCGGCCTACGACCGGGCGAACCGCGGGGTCGGGCGGTCGCTGCCGGAGCTGTCCGGGGCGTCGTCCTCCTCCTCGGGGCGCGCCGGGGCCGCCGTCCAGGCGGTGCGCGCGGCGATCGGCGCACCGTACTCCTGGGGACGGTCCGGCCCGTCCTCCTTCGACTGCTCCGGACTGATGCAGTGGGCCTACGCGCGCGCCGGGGTCGCCATCCCGCGCACCTCGCAAGCCCAGCGCGGCGCCGGGCGGCAGGTTCAGGTCAGTCAGGCCAGGCCGGGGGACCTGGTCATCTACCGGGACGACGCCAGTCATGTCGGCATGTATGTGGGCAACGGCCAGGTGGTACACGCGCCGTACCCGGGCGCGCGGGTGCGGTCCGACCCGGTCGGCATGATGCCGATCTCGTCCGTAACCCGACCCTGACCGCTGTCCGCGCTCCCGGCCGGTGCTTACGATCAGCCGCGTGGCAGGTCGACAGGTGAAGCGGCGGGCGGTCCGGAGGCTCCGGGCGGCGCTGTGCGCGGCCCTGCCGGTGGCGCTGGTGTCCCTCCTCGCCGGCTGCGACGACCCGGCCGGTGCGCAGACCGCCCCGCCGGGCATCCAGCGCATGCTGGACCAGCGCGCCGCGGCCGTACGGAGCCGGGACGCCGGGGCCTTCCTCGCCTCGGTCGACCCGCGCGCGGCCGGGTACCGCACCGAGCAGCGGCGGATGTTCGCCAACCTCGCGCAGGTGCCGCTGGCCGCCTGGTCGTACGAGCTGGTGCGGACCGACGCGTTCGGCCTGCCGGCGGTCGCCGGCGCGGACGGCCGGCGGGTGGCGGCCGAGGTGCGGCTGCGCTACCGGATCACCGGGTACGACACCGCGCCGGTCACCGCCGTCCAGTACCTGACGCTCACCGACCGCGGCGGCCGGTGGCGGATCAGCTCCGACTCGGACGGGGCCGGCAGCGGGCGGCGCAGCGCGCGCCAACTGTGGGACCAGGGGCCGGTCGAGGTCGTCCGGGGGCGGTACAGCCTGGTCCTCGGCGTCGGGCGGGGCACCGCGGCACTGCGCGAACTGGCCGGCCGCACGGACGCGGCCGTGCCCGCCGTCGGCAGGGCGTGGCCCGGGAAGTGGGCCGGCCGGGTGGTGGTCGAGGCGCCGCAGTCGCTGGAGCGGATGGCGGAGCTGCTGAACACCACCGACCTGTCCGGTTACCGGGGCATAGCGGCCGTGACGACCGGCGCGGCGGGCGGGGCACCGGCGGCCCCCGCCGACCGGGTCGTGGTCAACCCCGAGGCGTACGGCGAACTGTCCGCGGCCGGCCGGCAGATCGTGCTGACCCACGAGGCCACCCATGTCGCGACGCGCACGGCCACCACGTCCGCCACCCCGCTGTGGCTCTCCGAGGGGTTCGCCGACTGGGCCGCCTACCGCGGCGGCGACCGCCCGGCCACGGTCACCGCCCCCGAACTCGCCCACGCGGTCGCCAAGGGCGCGCCGCCGTCCCGGCTCCCGGCCGACGGCGACTTCCGCTTCAGCCGCACCAGCCGGCAGCTGGCCCGGGCGTACGAGGGCGGCTGGCTGGCCTGCCGGATGATCGCCGAAACCTGGGGCGAACAGCGGCTGGGCGCGTTCTACCGGGCGGCGGGCCGGGGCGGCGACCAGGGTGCCGGGCAGGCGGTGCGGGACCAACTGGGCGTCGCCCCGGCGGAGTTCACCCGGCGGTGGCGGGCGTACGTCGTCGAGCAGCTGGACTGACGGCCGGTGCCCGTACCGTCGAGCGCCACAGCCGGCGGCAGGCGGTCAGCGAGGCGGCCACCAGCAGGCCGTTGCGTACGGTCAGCAGCACGACGCCGCGCCCCTGGCTGGCCACCACGTCCGCGAACCAGACGGGGAACTCCAGCAGCGTCGCCCCGGCCGCCAGCAGCACCAGGACGGCGGGCAGCGCCATCCGGCTCGCCCGTAGCGTCATGCACACGGCCGCCGTACCGACCAGCCAGATCATGTACTGCGGGCTGATGACCCGGCTGGTGGTGACGAAGAGCAGGACCGCGGTGAAGGCGGCGTCGGCGAGCGTGGCGGAGGTGAACTCCCGCGCGCGCAGCCGCCACACCAGCAGCCAGCCGAAGGCCGCCGCGGTCAGGACCAGCGCCAGGGAGCTGACCAGTGGTACGTACGGGCCGACGAACTCCACCGAGCCGTAATTCAGCAGCACCTGGCCGTCCCAGCCGAACTGCCGGGCCAGATGGAAGACGAGCGCGCCCAGCGACTCCACCTCCGTACCGCGGTCGCGCTGGAAGGTGAGGAACGCCAGCCCGCCAGGGGCCCAGGCGACGAGGAGCAGCGTGATCGCCAGCGCGCCGACGGCCGCCGCACCCCACAACTCGCGGGCCCGGCGGCCCCGCAGGGGAGCGCCGGCCAGCAGCAGCACCGGCCAGACCTTCAGCAGCGCGCCGAACGCGGTCAGCACGCCGGAGATACGCGGGTGGCGGGCGGCGGCGAACAGGGCGGCCACGGCCACGGCCGTGACCATCAGGTCGTACCGGGCGTACGCGGTCGGGCCGAGCAGGGCGACGCCCGCGGTCCACACCCAGGCACCGGTGAGGCGTTTGCCCGGCCGCCGGCCCGCGTACAGGAACAGCGCGAAGGTGAGCGCGTCGGCGGCGCAGGCCAGGAGGAAGAAGGCCGACGCGTAGTCCAGGAAGGGCAGCAGGCCGGGGGAGAGCACGGCGAGCGCGGCGGCCGGCGGGTACTGCCAGGTGACATCGTCCTGCGGGAACGTGCCGGACTTCAGGACCTCGGACCAGCCCTGGTAGATGCCCGAGATGTCACTGGTCACATCCGGGCCCGGCAGCACCAGCACCTTGAACACGCACAGCAGGAGCACCGCCCGGCTCACGGCCCACACCGCCACCGGCGGGGCCAGGGCACGCACTGCGTCCCACAGGGGCCGGCTGCTGGCCCTGGTCATCGGCACCTCGTCCCGTCGTCCTCCCGCCGTCCGCATCCGGACACACGAACGACGGCCTGTCACGACCGTAGACGAAGCGGCCCCGCGGACGCGTTCCGCCCGCGCCGGGGCCGCTGCCGCCGCCCGTGTCCGGCGACCCGGTACTGTGCGAGGGCAATGGACAAGACGCTGATCGTCACGAACGACTTCCCGCCCCGCCCCGGCGGTATCCAGGCCTTCCTGCACAGCATGGCGCTGCGCCTGGACCCGGACCGGGTCGTGGTCTACGCCTCCACCTGGAAGCGGAGCGAGGAGGGCGTCGCCGCCACCGCCCGCTTCGACGCCGAGCAGCCCTTCCCGGTCGTCCGGGACCGTACGACGATGCTGCTGCCGACGCCCCGGGTGACCCGGACCGCCGCCGGCCTGCTGCGCCGGTACGGCTGCTCCTCGGTGTGGTTCGGGGCCGCGGCGCCGCTCGGCCTGATGGCGCCGGCGCTGCGCCGGGCGGGCGCCCGCCGGATCGTGGCCACCACGCACGGGCACGAGGCGGCCTGGGCGCAGCTGCCCGCCTCCCGGCAGTTGCTGCGGCGGATCGGCGAGGGCACCGACACGATCACCTACCTCGGCGAGTACACCCGCTCGCGGATCGCCGCCGCGCTGACCCCGGCCGCCGCCCGCCGCATGGTCCAACTGCCGCCCGGTGTGGACGAGAAGACCTTCCACCCCGGCTCCGGCGGCGACGCGGTACGCGCCCGGCTCGGGCTCACCGATCGGCCGGTCGTGGTCTGCGTCTCCCGGCTCGTGCCCCGCAAGGGGCAGGACACCCTGATCGAGGCGATGCCGCGCGTCCTGGCCGAGGTGCCGGACGCGGTGCTGCTCGTCGTCGGCGGCGGCCCGTACGAGAAGCAGTTGCACGCGCTCGCCGAGGAGAAGGGCGTGGCGGACTCGGTGCGCTTCACCGGGGCCGTGCCGTGGGAGGAGCTGCCCGCCCACTACGGCGCCGGTGACGTCTTCGCGATGCCGTGCCGCACCCGGCGCGGCGGGCTGGACGTCGAGGGCCTGGGCATCGTCTACCTGGAGGCGTCCGCCACCGGTCTCCCGGTCGTCGCGGGCGACTCCGGCGGCGCGCCGGACGCGGTGCTGCACGGCGAGACGGGGTACGTCGTCCCGGGCGGCGCCCCGACGGCCGCCGCCGAACGGGTCATCGCCCTCCTCAAGGACCCGGACGCCCGCCGCCGCATGGGCGAGCGCGGCCGGGCCTGGGTGGAGGAGAAGTGGCGCTGGGACCTGCTGGCGGAACGGCTCAAGGAACTGCTGTAGCCGTACGCGGACGCCGGGCGGGCCGGTGCGCGCGGCCCGCCCGGCGTCCGGAACGGTGTGAGCGGTGCGGGCCCGCGCGTCAGGCGCGGTAGATCGCCTCGATCTCCTCGGCGAAGTCCTTCGCCACCACGTTCCGCTTCAGCTTCAGGGACGGCGTCACGTGCCCGGACTCCTCCGTGAACTGCGTCGGCAGGATGCGGAACTTGCGTACGGACTCGGCCTTGGAGACGGCCGCGTTGCCGTCGTCCACCGCCCGCTGCACCGCGGCCAGCAGCTCCGGGTCCCGGCTCAGCTCGGTGACGCTCTGCCCGGCCGGGCGGCCGTGCTCCGCCGCCCAGCGCGGCAGGAACTCCTCGTCGAGGGTGACCAGCGCGCCGACGAAGGGGCGGCCGTCGCCGACGACCATGCACTCGGCGATCAGCGCGTGGGCGCGGATGCGGTCCTCGATGACGGCCGGCGCGACGTTCTTGCCGCCCGCCGTCACCAGGATCTCCTTCTTGCGGCCGGTGATCGCGAGGTAGCCGTCCTCGTCGAGGGTGCCGATGTCACCGGTGTGGAACCAGCCGTCGGAGAGCGCTTCCTTGGTCGCGGCCTCGTTGTTCCAGTACTCGGTGAACAGGTGCTCGCCGTGCAGCAGCACCTCGCCGTCGTCGGCGATGCGGACCACCGAGCCGGGCAGCGGCTGGCCGACCGTGCCGATCTTCTGCCGGTCCCACGGGTTGAAGGCGGTGGCCGCGCAGGACTCCGTCAGGCCGTAGCCCTCCAGGGCCGTGAAGCCGATGCCCCGGTAGAAGTGGCCCAGGCGCTCGCCCAGCGGCGCGCCGCCGGAGATGGCGTGGGTGGCCCGGCCGCCGAGCACGGCGCGCAGCTTGCCGTAGACCAGCTTGTCGAAGAGCTTGTGCCTGAGCTTCAGGCCGAGGCCGGGCCCGGCCGGGGTGTCCAGCGCGCGGCTGTAGGCGATGGCCGTCTCCGCGGCCCGGTCGAAGATCTTGCCCTTGCCCTCGGCCTGCGCCTTGGCCCGCGCCGAGTTGTAGACCTTCTCGAAGACCCGGGGGACGCCGAGGATCAGGGTGGGGCGGAAGGAGGCGAGGTCGTCGGTGAGGTTCTTGATGTCGGGGGCGTGGCCGAGCTTGATGGGCGCCATGACCGAGGCGACCTGCACCAGCCGGCCGAAGACATGCGCCACCGGCAGGAAGAGCAGCACCGAGGAGTGGCCGGTGCGGAAGAGGGGCTTGAGGCGTTCGACGACGTTGCCGCACTCGGCGAAGAAGCTGCGGTGGGTCAGCACGCAGCCCTTGGGCCGGCCGGTGGTGCCGGAGGTGTAGACGATGGTGGCGGGGGAGTCCGCGTCGGCGGCGGCGCTGCGCTCGTCCACCTCCTCGTCGGTGATGCCGGCGCCGGCCGCGCGCAGCCGGGCGATGGCGTCCCGCTCGATCTGCCAGATGTTCTCCAGCGCGGGCAGCCGGTCGCGTACGGACTCGACGGCGGCCTCCTGCGCCGGCGTCTCCACCAGGCAGGCCACCGCTCCGGAGTCGCCGAGGATCCACTGCACCTGTTCGGCGGAGCTGGTCTCGTACACCGGGACCGTGATCGCGCCCGCGCTCCAGATCGCGAAGTCCAGCAGCGTCCACTCGTAACGGGTGCGCGACATCAGGCCGATCCGGTCGCCGGCCTTGATCCCGGCGGCCATCAGGCCCTTGGCGGCGTCCCGCACCTCGGCGAGGAAGACGGCGGCCGTCACGTCCTGCCACCGGCCGTCGACCTTGCGGCCCAGGACGGCGACATCGGGGTGCTGCGCGGCATTGCGGCGGATCAGATCCGTCAGGTTGCCGTCCGCGGGGACCTCGTACAGGGCCGGAAGGCTGAACTCGCGCAAGACTGCTGCTCCTCATTGGCGCCGGCCTCACGACGCTGTGTGCCGGCCGGATGCGGTCCATGATCAGGCAGGGGGGTGGTGGACTGCCCGGACGTTACCCATCGGTATTGCTTTTGGGATAGGGGTGTACGCCCAGATGTTCGATGCGTCACAGCTGTGTGACACGCGTTCGGGCACGCCTGGGGACTGCTCAGCGCAGACTAGACCAGGCTTTCGGTGACCGGGAAGTAACCGCAGGTCGGGCCCCTCTCCCGGCGGTCCGCCGTTCGATCTAGGGTGACCGTCATGCGAGTGCATGTGGTCAGCGACGTACACGGCAACGGACGGGACCTCGCCCGGGCGGGCGACGGGGCCGACGCCCTGGTCTGCCTGGGGGACCTGGTGCTCTTCCTCGACTACGCCGACCACTCGCGCGGCATCTTCCCGGACCTGTTCGGCGTCGAGAACGCCCACCGGCTGGTCGAACTGCGTACCGCCCGCCGCTTCGAGGAAGCACGCGCGCTGGGCCGGCGGCTGTGGGGCGGCATCGAACGCGAGGGCGGCGGCCGGATGGCCGTCATCGAGGCGGCCGTCCGCCGGCAGTACGCCGAACTGTTCGCCGCCTTCCCGGAGCGGACGTACGCCACCTACGGAAACGTCGACCTCCCCCACCTGTGGCCGGAGTACGCGCGGCCGGGCACCACCGTCCTGGACGGCGAGCGGGTGGAGATCGGCGGCCGGGTCTTCGGCTTCGTCGGCGGCGGGCTGACGACGCCGATGCGGACTCCTTACGAGATCAGCGACGAGGAGTACGCCGCCAAGATCGAGGCGGTCGGCGAGGTGGACGTGCTGTGCACCCACATCCCGCCGGACGTCCCGGAACTCTGCTACGACGTCGTCGCCCGCCGCTTCGAACGCGGCAGCACCGCCCTCCTGGACGCGATCCGCCGCACCCGCCCCCGCTACGCGCTCTTCGGGCACGTGCACCAGCCGCTGGCCCGGCGGGTGCGGGTCGGCGCGACCGAGTGCGTCAACGTGGGGCACTTCAACGCGACGGGGACGCCGTACGTCCTTGAGTGGTGACGGACTCCCCGGGCACCGGCCGGGACGGGTGGGGAGCCGGTCCGGGGCTCTTTCCCCGCGCGGTAGCCTTCAGCAGCAGGGACACGCGTCTGGCGGACCGGCACGAATCGGCATGGAGGAGTCACGGCGATGGCCGAACACACCAGCTCTAGCATCACGATCGAGGCGGCGCCCGCCGAGGTGATGGGAGTGATCGCCGACTTCGCCCGTTATCCGGACTGGACCGGCGAGGTCAAGGAAGCCGAGATCCTCAGCAAGGACGACCAGGGCCGCGCCGAACAGGTCCGGCTGCTGCTGGACGCCGGCGCGATCAAGGACGACCACACCCTCGCCTACACCTGGGCCGGCGACCACGAGGTCAGCTGGTCGCTGGTGAAGTCCCAGATGCTGCGCACCCTCGACGGCTCCTACCGGCTGGTCCCGCTGGCCGGCGGCGCGCACACCGAAGTGACGTATCAGCTGACCGTGGACGTCAAGATCCCGATGCTCGGCATGATCAAGCGCAAGGCGGAGAAGGTCATCATCGACCGCGCGCTGGACGGGCTGAAGAAGCGCGTCGAGAGCGGCCCCGCGGCCCCCGCCGGCGAGGCCACGAGCCGCTGACCATGCGCACCGTCCTCGTCACCGGCCCCGGCGGCGCGGGCCGCACCACCATCGCCGCCGCGACCGCCCTGGCCGGTGCCCGGCGCGGCGGACGCGTCCTGCTGCTCACCGCCCGCGGCGGCGCGGCGGAGCGGGTCCTGGGCACCCGGCCCGTCCGCCCCGGCGACGGCCCGGTGCCCGTCGTCCCCGGCCTGCACGTCCGCTGCGTCGACGCCGGTGACCACTTCCGCCGGGAGGCGCTGGCCTTCCAGGAGCGCGCGGAGGCCGCCCTCGACCTCCTCGGCGCCGCGCCCCTGGACGAGGACGAACTGACCGAACTGCCGGGCGCGGAGGCGTTCGCGCTGCTCCACGAGCTGCGCGCGGCCCACGAAGCGGCCGGCGGGCCCGACGGCCCGGACACGGTCGTCGTCGACATGCCGCCCGCCGCCGACACCGTCGCCCTGCTCGCCCTGCCCGAGCAGGCCCGCCGCTACCTGCGCCGCCTGCTGCCGCCCGAGCGGCAGGCCGCCCGCGCGCTGCGGCCGGTCCTCGCCCAGTTGGCGGGCGTGCAGCTGCCCACGCAGAAGCTGTACGAGGCCGCGGAGCGCTGGGAGCACGAACTCGCCGCCGTACAGCGGATCATCGACCACCCCGGCACGACCGTACGGATCGTCACCGAGGCGGGCCCGGCCGCCGTCGCCGACCTGCGGGAGGTGCGCTCCGGCCTCGCCCTGTACGGGCACCGCACCGACGCCGTCGTCGCGAACCGGCTGCTGCCCACCGGCTCGTCCGACCCCTTCCTGGCCGCGCTCTCCGGCCAGCAGCAGAGCGCGCTCAAGGCGCTGCGCGAGGAGTTCCCCGAGGCACCGGTCATCGAGGTGCCGCATCTGGGGCACGACCCCGAGGGCACGGACGAACTGGACGAACTGCTCCGCGGTACGGCCGGGGAGCCGGCCGCGCCCGGCGACGTCACCGACACCTGGACCGTCGAGGACCGGCTCGCCGAGGACGGCCTGCTGGTGTGGCGGGTGCCCCTGCCGGGCGCCGAGCGCGAGGGGCTGGGGCTGCTGCGGCGCGGCGACGAGGTGATCGTGACGGCCGGCCGCTTCCGGCGGATACGCACCCTGCCCTCCGCGCTGCGCCGCTGCTCGGTCTCCGGCGCGGGGCTGCGCGACGGCGCGCTGCACATCCGCTTCACCCCCGACCCCGATCTCTGGCCCCGCGGTCTCTGAACGGCACACCGCCGTTCGGGTAACGTCGGGAGAAGCAGCACCGCCTCGAAAACCGCCGCGTCCGCGTGGCGGCAGATCCGCCTCGCCGCAGGAGTGAGTCCGCCATGAGCGATGCCACCGAGCACCCCGCCGACCGTACGGACCGGGCCGATGCCGATGCCTGGGAGACGGCGTGTGCCGAGGACCTGGCGGCCGAGCAGGCCCGCCGCCGCGCGCAGTACGGGCCGCCGCCGGGCAGCGCAGCCGAGGAACTGCGCCGCCTCGCCGAGGCCGTCACCGACAAGCTGGCCGGCATCCAGCTGCCGGGGGCGCTCGCCGGGATGGCCGCGCAGGGCGCCGTACAGCAGCTGTTCCGGCAGGCCAAGGCCGTCGTCGAGCCGGTCGTCGAGCGCAATCCGGAGGTCTTCGACCACCTGGCCGCCGCCGGGTCCGAGCTGCTGGCCGCCTACCGCTCGGCCGTGCAGAACAGCGAGCGCCGCTGGACCCGCGAGGCCGCCGGGGAGGCCGCGACCGCCGATCCGCGCGACGCCGCCGACCCGGACACCGTCCGTGATGTGCGCGACATCCACGACAAGCGGGACACTCCGGACGGTCCCCGCCGGGACGACGACGGCCCCGCCGGCACCGAGCGCATCGACCTCGACTGACCGGCCGCCGGACCGGCCCTCTTGGTCGGGAGGGCGCGGGTGGCGCCCTCCGCTCCGGTACCGTTGGACGCGGCGGGGTACGACCAATAACTGAGGGACACATGGGACTCACCATCGGCGTCGACATCGGCGGCACGAAGATCGCGGCCGGCGTGGTCGACGAAGAGGGCACGATCCTCGAAACGTGCAAGGTGCCGACCCCGCAGGCCACCGACGAGCTGACGGAGGCCATCGCCGACGCGGTCCGTACCGTCGGCGCCGACCACCAGGTCGAGGCCGTCGGCATCGGAGCCGCCGGTTACGTGGACGAGAAGCGGGCCACCGTCCTGTTCGCGCCCAACATCGACTGGCGCCACGAGCCGCTGAAGGACAAGGTCGAGCAGCGCGTCGGCCTGCCCGTCGTCGTCGAGAACGACGCCAACGCGGCGGCCTGGGGCGAGTACCGCTTCGGCGCCGGCCAGGGCCACAGCGACGTCATCTGCATCACCCTGGGCACCGGCCTGGGCGGCGGCATCATCATCGGCAACAAGCTGCGCCGCGGGCGGTTCGGCGTCGCCGCCGAGTTCGGCCACATCCGCGTCGTACCGGACGGCCTGCTGTGCGGCTGCGGCAGCCAGGGCTGCTGGGAGCAGTACGCCTCCGGCCGCGCCCTGCTGCGCTACGCCCGCCAGCGCGCCTTCGCCACCCCGGAGAACGCCAAGGTGCTGCTGTCGCTCGGCGACGGCACCTCCCAGGGCATCGAGGGCCGGCACATCAGCGAGGCCGCCCGCCAGGGCGACCCGGTCGCCATCGACTCCTTCCGCGAACTGGCCCGCTGGGCCGGCGCGGGCCTGGCCGACCTGGCCTCGCTCTTCGACCCGTCCGCCTTCATCGTCGGCGGCGGCGTCTCGGACGAGGGCGAACTGGTCCTCGACCCGATCCGCAAGTCCTTCCGCCGCTGGCTGGTGGGCAACCAGTGGCGTCCGCACGCCCAGGTCCTGGCCGCCCAGCTCGGCGGCAAGGCCGGACTGGTCGGCGCCGCCGACCTGGCGCGCCAGGGCTGACCCGCGGTGCCGGCCGAGCTGCCCGCCTCCCGCACCGAGCCGGGCTCCGCTTCCGGGGACTTCGCATCGAGCGGAGGCGGAGCGAAGCGGAGCGGCTCGGCCGTGCTCCGCGTGCTCAGCTACAACGTCCGCTCGCTGCGCGACGACCGCGCGGCGCTGGCCCGGGTGATCCGGGCCTGCGCCCCGGACGTGGTGTTCGTGCAGGAGGCGCCGCGCTTCTTCCGCTGGCGCAAGAGCGTGGCGAAGCTGTGCCGGGCGACGGACCTGGTGTACGTGACGGGCGGTGCCACCGCGGCGGGTCCGATGATCCTGTCCTCGCTGCGCGCCCACGTGGAGCGCACCGAGGACGTGCTGCTGCCCCGCACCCCCGGCCTGCACCAGCGTGGTTTCGCGACCGCGGTGGTACGGATCGGGGGCGCCCGGCTCGGCCTGCTCAGCTGCCATCTCAGCCTCCGGGCCGACGAGCGGTACGACCAGGCGGGCCTGCTGCTGGAGCGGCTGCGCGCGCTGGACACCCCGTACGCCGTCGCGGCCGGCGACCTCAACGACCGGCCGGACGGGCGTGCCTTCCGGCGGCTGGCGGGCCCGCTCACCGATGCCTGGGCGGCGGCGCCGTGGGGCGGGGAGTTCACCTCCACGCCCCACGACCCGCACCAGCGCATCGACGCCGTGTTCACCACCGAGGGCGTCGAGGTGCTGGGCTGCGGGGTGCCGCGCGACCTGCCGGGCGTCAGCCACGGCGACCTGCTGGCCGCCACCGACCACCTGCCGGTGCTGGCCGCCCTCCGGGTCCCGGCCGCCGGCTGACCGCGGCCCTCCGGCTCAGGACAGCTTCATCCTCGGCTCGCCGCGCCCGTTGAGGCCGGGGCCGCCGCCGGTGCAGGTGAGCCGGCTCTTGGGCGCCTTGACGCTGTCGGTGAGGGCGTACGCCTGCCGCAGGCAGTTCCGCAGCGCCAACTGGCCCCAGTGGTTCGGGTGCAGCGCCTCCTGCACCTGGAACGGCGGCAGCACCGCGGTGACCGTGCGCACCCAGCTGATCCACTCCGTCCTGTCGGCCGCCCCCGGGTCGGTCCACCGGCTCACCGTGCCGCGCACCGGGTCGACCAGCCCGACGCCCCGCTCGCACAGCCGGTGCCCGTCGAAGCTGTGGGTGAGGTCGAGGAAGCGGACGTTGTCCAGCCCGCTCCGGTCGATGCCCCGCTCGACGGCGCGGCCGACCGCCGGCAGCACGCTGTCCACCGCCCAGTCGGCGTCCCGGTCGGTGAACGCGCAGCCGCCCAGCGTCTGGCGCGCACCCAGCGGGGCGGGGTAGCGGAAGTCGCGGCCGTGCGGGATGGGGGCCGGGTAGTTCTGCACGATCACGTCGTACTCATCGGTGTCGTAACCCGCCCGCAGCATCGCCCGCCGCACGTTCTGCAGCCCGCCCGCGATGTCGCCCGCCCGCTGTTCGACCGCCTGGTCGGTGAACCGGGCGCGGTTGGCCGCGTCCTGGCTGCACGACTTCGGCAGCGGGCTCAGGTACGCCAGGACGCAGGACTTCACCACGTCGCCGAAGCGGAAGTCGTTGCCGCCGACCGAGACCGCGACCATCCGCACCTGGTGGTCGCGGGCGTACTCCTCCAGCTGCTGGGCCTGGCCGGGCACGCCCGCCGTGTCCGAGAAGTCCAGCCCGGGCTTGGCCACGCCTCCGGGGGCGCGGAAGGAGTCGGTACGGGCGCCGGAGCAGGCCAGGTTCTCGCTCTCGGTGCCGGGCAGCCCGAGGTGGATCTCGGCGGAGCGCGAGCGGTGGCACTTCGGGACGCGTTCGGCGGTGCGGCCCGCGTTGTCGTAGTACGCGGTCGGGCCGAGCGCGTCGATGCGGGGGAAGTTGGCCGGGTTGGCGTCGGAGTTGCCGGCCCAGCGCCCGGCCTCGCCGGAGATGTAGGAGTCGCCGAGGGAGACCACGGCCCCCGGTCCGGCGGGCTGCCGCTGCTGCGGCGGGGCGGCGGCCGCCGGGGCGGTGGCGGCCAGCAGCCCGGTCACCGCGGCGGCCGTGGCGGCGGCCGCGGCCACCCGGGTACGACGCCGTGGGCGTGGGCATGACGACACGAGCGGATGGCGCATGGGGGTCCTCCCGGAGACACGGCCGGATACTCGCCGTGATCATCTCCGGTCGGAGCGTCACCATGGGCCGGGACACCCGGCGCGCGGCGGTAAACCGCCCGAAGGAGGGCCGGGGCCGGACCGCGTCCGGCTCCGGCCGGACGCCCGGGCCTTCAGACGACCGCGCCGCCGCCCGGCAGGTCGTCCTCCTCCTCGTCGTCGTGCTTCATCCGGGCCACGAGCGTGGCGAAGCCGCCCAGGAAGCCGCCGATGCCCAGCAGCGTGATCCACCAGGTGACGGGCTGCTGCAACAGCACCATGAGCACCAGCAGCAGCGGCCCGCCGAGCACCGCGATCCAGGCGAACTTCGCCGTCACGTCGGCCTTGGGCAGCGGGGGCGGCTCGGGCGGTACGAAGTGCCCCTCGTCCGTCTCGCCGAGGTCGTCGTCGGACGCCTCGGCCGCCGACCAGTCGCGCGGCCCGACGCCGGGCGCGAAGACCACGAAGCTGCCCACGCCGTTCCCGCCGGGCCGGTCCGGCGCGCCGGGGGAGGGCTCGCTGCGCGGCCGCTCCTCGACCGTCAGCCCGCCGTCGTCCCGGTCCGCACGCCCCGGGTCCGCCTTCTCCGGCGGCTTCCCGCCGGAGCGCTCCGCGCCGTCCGCCCGGTCCTGGTCCGTACGCTCGCCGTCCGCCCGGCTCCGGTCCGCGCGGGCCGGACCCGCGGCGCGGTCGCCGGACGGACCGCCGGCCCGCTCCGGGCCCGTGCTGGAGACCGGCCCGTCCTCGTCCGGGAAGGCGGGCGCCTCGCCGTACCCGGCCACGATCTCGGCCCAGGCGGCTTCCTCGTCCAGCGGATCGCGGGGATCGCGGGGGCTACGCTCCACCACTGGGGGCCGTCTCCTCACTCTCCACGCCCGCGCGCACGCTCGGCGCCAGACGGGCGATGAAGTCGTAGGTGTCCTGGCAGATCCGCTCGGCGTCGTGGTCGAGCGTGGCGACGTGGTAGCTGCGCTCCAGCAGCGTCTGCCGTACGTCCGTCGAGGAGACCCGGCTCAGGATGCGCTCGGAGTCGGCCGGCGGCACGACGTGGTCCTGCGGGCTGGTCATCACCAGCAAGGGCTGGGTCACCCGGGGCAGTTCCGCGTCGACGAGCCGGAAGAAGCGGCGCAGCGAGTGCGCGGCGTGCAGCGGCACCCGGTCGTAGCCGATCTCGTGGGACCCGGGCTTGGCGATGTCGTCGACCACGCCTTTGGTCGTGCGCACCACGTGCCGCAGCACCGGCAGCAGCGGGGCGGCCGCGTCGTGCACCTTGTTGCCGGGGTTGACCAGGACCAGGCCGCTGACGGCGGCGCCGTGCCGCTGGGCCAGCCGCAGCGCCAGCGCGCCGCCCATCGACAGGCCGCACACGAAGACCCGCTCGCACCGCTCGGTCAGCGAGCGCAGCTCGCGGTCGACCTCGGCGTACCAGTCCTGCCAGGTCGTGAGCTGCATGTCCTGCCAGCGGGTGCCGTGGCCGGGCAGCAGCGGCAGCGAGACCGTCAGGCCGCGGTCGGCCAGGTACGCGGCCCAGGGGCGGACGGACTGGGGGGAGCCGGTGAAGCCGTGGCAGACGAGGACACCGGTCTGACCACCGTCGCGGCGGAACGGCTCGGCTCCGGGAAGCAGCGGCACCGGGGGACTCCGATCGATGAGGGGCCGGGCGGGAACGGGTTGCGCGGGTTACTGGAAGCGTACGCGGAGCGGCGCCGGGCGGATAGGTCCGAAGTCTCTTCCCGGGCCCGCCGCAGGGCCCGGGACACGACCGGTGCGCGGCGCCCGCACCGGTGCGCGGGCGGGCCCGCCGAGAAGAGGGGGACGCCGGGGCAGGTTAAGGTCTTTGCGTCACACACAGGAGGCAGTGGGTTGATCTACGGCGCAATGAAGTTTTCCATCGGCGGGACGCTGAAGCTGGCTTTCCGTCCCTGGGTGGAGGGCCTGGAGAACATCCCCGCAACGGGACCCGCGATCCTGGCGAGCAACCATCTGTCCTTCTCGGACTCCTTCTTCCTGCCCGCGGTGCTCGACCGCAAGGTGACCTTCATCGCCAAGGCCGAGTACTTCACCTCCCCGGGGGTCAAGGGCAAGCTCACCGCCGCCTTCTTCAAGGGGGTCGGCCAGCTGCCGGTGGACCGTTCGGGCGCGCGCGGCGCGGGCGAGGCGGCGATCAAGAGCGGGATCGAGGTGCTGGAGCGCGGCGAGCTGTTCGGCATCTACCCGGAGGGCACCCGCTCGCCGGACGGCCGGCTCTACCGCGGCAAGCCGGGCGGCCTGGCCCGGGTGGCGCTGGCCACCGGCGCCCCGGTCATCCCCGTCGCGATGATCGACACGGAGAAGGTGCAGCCGCCGGGCAAGGTGATGCCGAAGATGATCCGGCCCGGCATCCGCATCGGCAGACCGCTGGACTTCAGCCGCTACCACGGCATGGAGGGCGACCGCTTCATCCTGCGCTCGGTGACCGACGAGGTCATGTACGAGATCATGAAGCTGTCCGGCCAGGAGTACGTCGACATCTACGCGACCGCCGCCAAGCGGCAGATCGCGGAGGCGGCCAGGAAGAAGGCCGAGGCCGAGAAGGCGGCCAAGGCCGGCAAGGCGCAGGCCGGACAGCCGGAGCAGCCGGGCCGGAGCGGAACCGGGGCGTAGTCGCGCCCCGGCACAGGGGTGGGGGCGAAATGGCAGAGGCAGAGATACGGCCCGCGGCCGGTGAGGCGGCCGGCCGGGGCAGGGGACGGCCGGGGCGGCCGGTCCGGATGTCCGTGGAGCTCCCGCTGTGGCGGGCGCTGACCGGTTACCGCGTCCTGACCCTGGTCTACGTCCTCGTCCTGTTCGCGGTCTCCTACGACCAGTACGCCCATCCCCTGGGCGCCGCCGCCTACATGACGGCGCTGACCGCGTGGATGGCCGTCACCTGGCGCCGGACGACCTCGGCGGAGCGCTGCACCCGCGCCTTCCTCATCGGCGACCTGTCCTTCGCGCTCGGCGGCATCCTGCTCACCCTTCTGGTGGACACCCACGAGCGGATCATGGGCGGCGGGCCGACCCTGCCCTCCATCTGGACGGCGGGCGCGGTGCTCGGCTTCGCGATCAAGGGCGGCTGGCGCTGGGCCGCGGTGGCCTCCGCGCTGGTCGCCGTCGTCAACCTGGTCGAACGCCAGGAGTTCGCCCGCGACACCATCCACAACGTGGTGCTGGTGTGGGTGGCCAGCGTCGCGATCGGCTATGTGGTCGAGGTGGCCCGGGCCAGTGAGCGCACCCTCGCCCGCGCGCTCCAGATCGAGGCCGCCACCCGCGAGCGGGAGCGGCTGGCCCGGGACATCCACGACAGCGTGCTCCAGGTCCTGGCGATGGTGCAGCGCCGCGGTGCCGCGATCGGCGGCGAGGCGGCCGAGCTGGGCCGGATGGCGGGCGAGCAGGAGGTCGCGCTGCGCACGCTGGTCTCCAGCGGGCTGGTCCGGGCGCCGCGCACGGCCGTCCCGGACGCCGTGGACGGGGCGGTCCGCACTCCGGAGGAGGCATTGGCCGGTCCGGTGCCGTGCGCCGAGGACGGCCCGGACGCCGGCCCCTGCGACGTACGGGCCCTGCTGGCGCCGCACGCCGGTGCGCGCGTCACGTTCTCCGAGCCCGGCGCGCCCGTCGTGCTCCCGGCCGCCGCGGCGGCGGAGCTGGCCGCCGCTGTCAGTGCCGCGTTGGACAATGTGCGGGTGCACGCGGGTGCCACGGCACAGGCGTGGATCCTGGTGGAGGACGAGCCGGACGAGGTGATCGTGACGGTGCGGGACGACGGTCCCGGCATCCCCGAAGGACGGCTCGCGGACGCCGAGCGCGAGGGCCGGCTCGGGGTGGCGCTGTCGATCCGCGGCCGGCTGCGGGACCTGGGCGGCAGCGCCGAATGGGTCTCGGTCCCCGGCCAGGGCACGGAAGTGGAGTTGAAGGTTCCCAAGGGCGCGGCGGCGCCCGAGGGCGGGAAACGGGGGAGGAGCACGGCGTGAGCGAGCCGCAGGGCGTGAAGGTGATGGTGGTCGACGACCACCCGATGTGGCGGGACGCGGTCGCCCGCGACCTGGCCGAGGCCGGGTTCGAGGTGGTGGCGACGGCCGGGGACGGGCCGCAGGCGGTGCGTCGCGCGCAGGCCGCCGCGCCCGACGTGCTGGTGCTGGACCTGAACCTGCCGGGCCTGCCCGGCGTGGCGGTCTGCCGCGAGCTGGTCGGCGCCAACCCGGCGCTGCGGGTGCTGGTGCTCTCCGCCAGCGGCGAGCACGCCGACGTGCTGGAGGCCGTCAAGTCCGGCGCGACGGGCTATCTGCTCAAGTCGGCCAGCACGGAAGAGCTGGTGGACGCGGTGCACCGTACGGCGGCCGGCGACCCGGTGTTCACCCCGGGTCTGGCCGGGCTGGTCCTGGGGGAGTACCGCCGGCTGGCGACCGAGCCCGCCCCGGCCACCGACGACGAGCCGGGCGCGCCCCAGCTGACCGATCGGGAGACCGAGGTGCTGCGCCTGGTCGCCAAGGGCCTGTCGTACAAGCAGATCGCCGAGCGGCTGGTCATCTCGCACCGCACGGTCCAGAACCACGTGCAGAACACGCTGGGCAAGCTCCAGCTGCACAACCGCGTCGAGCTGGTCCGGTACGCGATAGAACGCGGCCTGGACGAGGTCTGAGACCGGGCCGCCCGGGGGCCCGGCGCTGCCCGTGCGGCCCCCGGGACACCGGGCGCATCCTGCGCAATGCGCTCGTACGAGTGAACGCATCGCGTCAAGTCCCCGGCATTTCCGGGGAATTCGCCTCCCGCCCCATCCCTGGGTGACGCACCTCACCATTAGCGTGACCGGCGTCGGCACAGCACGGCCGCGCGCGGCCGCCCGGCGCGGGCGCGGCCCCTCACGGGATGAAGGTGAAGAAGCGATGCGGGTCGGAGTACTGACCGGCGGCGGTGACTGCCCCGGTCTCAACGCGGTCATCCGGGGCGTGGTGCGCAAGGGCGTCCAGGAGTACGGCTACGACTTCGTCGGCTTCCGGGACGGCTGGCGCGGGCCCCTGGAGGGCGACACGGTACCGCTCGACATCCCCGCCGTACGCGGCATCCTGCCCCGCGGCGGCACGGTCCTCGGCTCCTCGCGGACCAACCCCCTCAAGCAGGAGGACGGCATCCGCCGGATCAAGGAGACCCTGGCCAAGGAGGAGGTCGAGGCGCTGATCACGATCGGCGGCGAGGACACCCTCGGGGTCGCCGCCCGGCTCTCCGGTGAGTACGGGGTGCCCTGCGTCGGCGTGCCCAAGACCATCGACAACGACCTGTCCGCCACCGACTACACCTTCGGCTTCGACACCGCCGTCGGCGTCGCCACCGAGGCCATCGACCGGCTGCACACCACCGCCGAGTCGCACATGCGCGTCCTGGTCGTCGAGGTGATGGGCCGGCACGCGGGCTGGATCGCGCTGCACTCCGGGCTGGCCGGCGGGGCCAACGTCATCCTCATCCCGGAGCAGCGCTTCGACGTGGACCAGGTCTGCGGCTGGATCGAGTCCCGCTTCAAGGTCCGCTACGCGCCGATCGTGGTCGTCGCCGAGGGCGCCATGCCCAAGGACGGCCAGATGGTCCTCAAGGACGGGACGCGGGATTCCTTCGGGCATGTGCGGCTGTCCGGCGTGGGCGAGTGGCTGGCCAAGGAGATCGAGGAACGGACCGGCAAGGAGGCCCGTACGACGGTGCTCGGCCACACCCAGCGCGGCGGCACGCCCAGCGCGTTCGACCGCTGGCTGGCCACCCGCTTCGGCCTGCACGCGATCGACGCGGTGCGGGACGGCGACCACGGGAAGATGGTCGCGCTGCGCGGCACCGACATCGTGCGGGTGCCGCTGGCGGAGGCCACCGCGAAGCTCAAGACCGTCGACCCGAAGCTGTACGCGGAGGCGGGGGTCTTCTTCGGCTGAGCGGCCGGGCCGGGGCCGCGCGGTCCGCGGGGCGGCGGGCCGCCCGGCCGTACCACCGGATGTCGCCGCACCCGGCACGCGGGCGGCCGGACCGCGCCCGGCGCCGTATATTCGGCCGTGTCGCCGCATATGCCCGAAAAGTGGGAAGGGCGTGCCGGTGACCGGACCGAGTGACCGGCAACGTCGGGAGACACCGTGGAGATCATCGCATTCGGCGTACAGGCGGACGAGCGGCCCCTGCTGGTGAAGGCCTTCGCCGGCCGCCACCAGGTCCGCTGCCTCGACGTCTTCCTCAACCGCGACACCGCCCCGATCGCCGCGGGCTATGAGGTCGTCAGCGTCAGCGTCAACGCCGATCTGCGCGCCGAGGTGCTCCAGGAGCTGGCCGCGGGCGGCACGAAGATGATCGCCCAGCGCTCCACCGGCTACAACAACATCGACCTGGAGGCCGCGGCCGACCTCGGCGTGACCGTCGGCCGGGTCTCCTCCTACTCGCCGTACTCGGTCGCGGAGTTCGCCTGGGGCCTGGCCATGGCGGTCAACCGCCGGATCGTCCGGGCAGCCAACCGGACCCGCAACTTCGACTTCCGGCTGGACGGGCTGCTCGGCCGGGACCTGCACGGCCGCACCGTCGGCGTGCTCGGCACCGGCAAGATCGGCGAGGCGTTCACCCGCATCGCCCACGGCTTCGGGATGCGCCTGCTGGGCTGGGACGTCGCGGAGAACCCCCGCTGCGCCGCGCTGGGCATGGAGTACGTGGGCCTGGACCGGCTGTTCGCCGAGGCGGACCTGATCAGCCTGCACGTGCCGCTGATGGAGTCCACCCGCCACCTCATCGACGCCGCCGCGCTGGCCGCCATGAAGGACGACGCGGTCCTGGTGAACTCCAGCCGCGGCGGCCTGGTGGACACCGCGGCGCTCGTGGAGACCCTGAAGGCCGGTCGGCTCTCCGGTGTCGGCCTGGACGTCTACGAGGAGGAAGCCGGGCTCTTCTTCTTCGACAAGTCCCTGGAGGTCATCCACGACGACACCCTCGCCCGCCTGATGACCTTCGGGAACGTGCTGGTCACCTCGCACCAGGCGTACTTCACCGAGGACGCGGTCGGCCAGATCATCGACGCCACCGCACGCAACGTCGGGGACTACCTGGCCGGCCGCACCAACGAGAACACCCTCGTCACACCAGGACAGCGGCCAGCAGTCGTGCGGTGATCCCGGCCCCGTCCAGGGTCAGCACGGACTCCGGGTGGAACTGCACGCCCGCGAAGCCGGGGCCGCGCAGCGCGTGCACCTCGCCGGTCGCCGCGTCCCGGCTCAACTCGACCCGGTGCATCGCCAGTTCGGCCACCGTCGGCTCGTCACAGCGGGCCGTGAAGGTGTTGTAGAACCCGACGGTTTCCGGGCGGCCGAAGAAGTCGATGCGCTCCTGAGCGCCCTGGAACGGCACCTCCTTGCGCACGATCTCCAGGCCCAGCTCGGCGGCGATCAGCTCGTGGCCGAGGCAGACCCCCAGCAGGCCGTGCCGGTGGTCGCGGACCAGCTCCGCCGCCAGCGCGCGCAGCAGGCGCATCTTCGGGTCGGCCGCGTCGGACGGGTTGCCGGGGCCGGGGCCCAGCACCACCGGTCCCTCGTGGACCGCCGCCGCCTCGCGCAGCCCCGGCTCGTCGTACCGGCGTACGGTCACGTCCAGTCCGGAGGTGCGCAGCAGGTGCGCCAGCATCGCGGTAAAGGTGTCCTCCGCGTCGATCACCAGCGCGTGGCCGGACAGCGCGGCGGTCGGCGCGCTGCTCTGCATCCGCAGCCAGAAGGGCGCGAGGTCCGTGCGGCGGGCGTCGAGGGCGGCGCGCACCCGGGGATCGTCGGCCAGCCGGGGCCGCCGGGCCGCGTCCGCCCCGCGGTCCGGCGCCGGGCGCACGCCGAGCGCGGTCAGCACCCCGGCGGCCTTGGCGTGCGTCTCGGCGACCTCGGCGCGCGGGTCGGAGGCCCGGACGAGCGTGGCGCCGACCGCGACCCGCAGCCCGCCGCCGGCGTCGATGTCCGCCGTACGGATCAGGATCGGCGAGTCCAGCGTCTGCGCGCCGCCCGCGTCCCGGCCGATCAGCGCCAGTGCCCCGGCGTAGTAGCCGCGGCCGTCCGCCTCGTGGCGCTCGATCACCCGGCAGGCGTTCTGCACCGGCGAGCCGACGACGGTCGCCGCGAACATCGTCTCCTTGAGCACCTCCCGCACGTCGAGCGTGGAGCGCCCGCGCAGCTCGTACTCCGTGTGGGCGAGGTGCGCCATCTCCTTGAGCCGCGGCCCGATCACCACACCGCCCTTGTCGCCGACGGTGCACATCATCTTCAGCTCCTCGTCCACGACCATGGACAGCTCCTCCACCTCCTTGCGGTCGCCGAGGAACGCCAGCAGGTGCTCCGGGCTCGGGCCCTCGGCCGGATAGCGGTAGGTGCCGCTGATCGGGTTCATCACGACCGTCCCGCCGGACATCCGCACATGCACCTCCGGGCTGGCGCCGACCAGCGTCCGCCCGCCCGGCCGGTGCACGACGTACGTCCAGTACGCGCCGCGCTCCCCGGCCAGCAGCCGCCGGAACAGGGCCAGCGCGTCGGCCGCGCCGAAGCCCGGGATGTCGCCCTCGAAGGTGCGCCGGATGACGAAGTTGGCGCCCTCCCCGGTGCCGATCTCGTCCTCCAGGACCCGTTCGACGATCTCGGCATAGGCGTCGTCGGAGACGTCGAAGGCGCCGTTCTCGACCCGTACCTCGTGCGCGGGCAGCTGGGCCAGGACCTCGTCGAGCGGCAGTTCGTACGTCTCGCGCGGGAGCAGCACCGCCAGCGGCGTGCCGTCGTCGCGGACGTCGAACCCGCGCTCGCGGATCTGCCGGAAGGGCACGAGCGCCAGCGCGTCGGTGGTCGCCGTGCCGCCGTCCGGCACGCCTTCCCCGAGCGGGATGCCGGCCAGCCGCGGCACTTCCGTCACCTCACCGACCAGCACCTCGACGGTGTCATCGGCGGGCCGGCCGGGTGTACGGCGGCGCAGCAGGGCGAACGGCGGGCAGCCGGGGGACAGCAGGCGCCGCAGGACGTCGTGGGTGGAGCGAGGCATGTCGGCGGTTCCTTCCAGGAGGGGAGGAACGGCCCGCACAACACGGAAGGCCGCCCCTCGGGCGGCCTTCGCGATGTCGGTGGATACGCGCGATCAGTGGGCCGCCGGATGAGCGGTCCACCACCAGGTCATGGTTGCCGGTTGCGCGTACATGGGGGGAACCCTACCCGACGGGCTGGGGGAGCGCCGAGAGAAAGGCGGTCAGCGCGGCGTTGAAGGCGTGCGGCTGTTCCAGATTGGGCAGGTGGGCGGCGTCCTCGACGACGGCGAGCCGCGCGTCCGGGATGCGGGCGTGCAGGAATTCGGCGTCGGCGACCGGTGTGTAGGTGTCGTCGCGGCCGACGGCCACCAGGGCGGGGACGGCGAGGCGGGACAACGTGTCGGTGTAGTCGGGGCGTTCGGCGCGGCCCCGGAGCGCCGCCGCCGCGCCCTCGGGCGGCGTGCCGAGCATCATGCGGCGTACGTGCTCCGCCACCGCGGGCCGGGCGGCGATGGTGCGCGGCGCGACCATCTTGTCGAGGACCTCCTCGGTGTAGTCGCGCAGGCCCTCGCGGAGCAGCCGGTCGGCCATGGCGTTGCGCGCCCGGTGGCCTTCGGGGGTCTCGGCGCGGGCGAAGGTGTCCGCGAGGACCAGGGCGCGCAGCCGGCCGGGGAAGCGGCGGGCGCACTCCATGACGATCTGGCCGCCCATCGACAGACCGCCGAGGACGATCCGCTCCGTCACCCCGAGGTGGTCCAGCAGCGCGGCGAGGTCGGCCGCGAAGGTCTCCAGGCGGGTGAGGCCCGGTACGACCTGGGAGGCGCCGTAACCGCGCAGGTCGGGGACGAGGACGCGGTGGCCGGCGGCGGCCAGGGCGGCGGTCTGCGGGGCCCACATCGTGTGGTCGAAGGGGTGCCCGTGGACGAGAAGGATCGTTTCTCCGGCCGCCTTGCCGGTGTCCTCGTATCTGAGAGTGATGCCGTTGACGGCAGCTTCGTACAGCACAACTCGCCCCTGTTCACCAGAAATTGGCCACTGGCCTGTTGACGGCCCGATGCTATGGGGCGCATCATCTCGGTGCAATAAAAACATTGCTCTCGGTGCAATGTCGCAATGGTGCTACGCCCGTGGAGGGCCCATGGAGGACTACCAGCGCATCGCCGACGCCGTCGCGGCCGACATCGCCGCCGGGCGGCTGCGCCCCGGCGACCGGCTCGCCACCCAGCGCGCCTTCGCCCGCGCCCACGGCATCGCCAACTCCACCGCCGCCCGCGTCTACCGCGAGCTGGCCCGCCGCGGCCTGACCGTCGGCGAGGTCGGCCGTGGCACGTACGTCCGCGCCGCGCAGCACCACCCCGGACCCGCGCTGGCCGAGCCCGCCGACCCCGCCCGCCGCCCCCGCGTCAACCTCGAACTCAACTACCCCGAGGTCCCCGAGCAGGCCGCCCTGCTCGCCCAGGGGCTGGCGCCGCTGCTGCGCCCCGACGTGCTGGGCGCGGCCCTGACGGTGGCCCCCGCCACCGGCTCCCCGGCCGCCCGCGAAGCCTGCGCCGCCCTCCTGGCCCGCGCGGACTTCCGGCCCGACCCGGCCGGTCTGCTGTTCGCGGGCAACGGCCGCCAGGCCATCGCCGGCGCGCTCGCCGCGCTGGTGCCGCCCGGCGGGCGCCTCGGCGTCGAAACGCTCACGTATCCGCTGGTCAAGTCGGTCGCCGCCCGCCTGGGCGTCACCCTCGTACCGCTCGCCGGTGATGCGTACGGCCTGCTGCCCGACGCCGTGCGGAACGCCCACCGCAGCGCTCCGCTGCACGCCGTCTACCTCCAGCCGACGCTGCACAACCCGCTCGGCGTGACCATGCCCGCCGAGCGGCGGGGCGAGCTGGCCGAGACGCTGCGCGCACTGGACCTGTGGGCCGTGGAGGACACCGTCTGGTCCTTCCTCCTGGACGACGCCCGGCAGGCCGGTCTCCCGCCGCTGGCCGCCCTCGCCCCCGAGCGCACGCTGCTGGTCGACAGCCTCTCCAAGCGCCTGTCGCCGGGCCTGACCGTCGGCCTGCTCCTGGCGCCGCCCGCGCACGCCGAACGGGTCGCCGCCGCCCTGCGCTCCGGCGGCTGGACGGCCGGGGCCTTCGCCCTGAACGCCACGGTCCGCTGGCTGCGCGACGGCGCGGTCGGCACGATCGTCGAGGCCAAGCGCCGGGACGCCGCCGCCCGGCAGGCCCTGGTCCGCGAGCACCTGGCCGGTTTCCGTGTCCATGCCGATCCGGCCGCCTACTTCGCCTGGTGGGAACTGCCCGTACCGTGGCGTGCCGAGACCTTCCTCGCAGCCGCCGCCCGGCGCGGCATCGCCGTCACCCCGGCCGCCGCGTTCGCCGTCGCCCCGGAGGGCACGCACGGCGCCGCGCCCGCCCCGGGTGCCGTCCGTGTCGCCCTGGCGGCTCCCGCCGCCGACGAGCTGGCATACGCGCTGGCCGAACTGGCCGCCATCGCCCGGGGCGCCCCCGAGGACTCCGAACCGGACTGAGGGCCGGTGTCCCCGGCCGGAGCCCGGACACCGGCCCCGGGCGCCCGGGCGCGGGCGCACGACCGGCCCCGCGCCCCCGCGCCCCGCGCACCACCGGAGTGGGACCTTCGTCTCACATCCCGGTCGGCGAGATGGACCCCCGTCCGGACCCCGTAAAGTTGACGCGTGACCGTGAACGCTGAAATCCACGCCGGTGGCAACACCTGGCGAGACCTGCCCGCGGCGCAGCAGCCTGAATGGCCGGACCAAGAGGCTCTGCGCGATGTGATCGCCGAGCTGGAGTCCTATCCGCCGCTCGTCTTCGCCGGCGAGTGCGACCAGCTGCGCGAGCGCCTGGGGGCGGTCGCCCGCGGTGAGGCGTTCCTGCTCCAGGGCGGCGACTGCGCGGAGGCGTTCGACGCCGTCTCGGCCGAGCACATCCGCAACAAGCTCAAGACCCTGCTCCAGATGGGCGCGGTCCTCACCTACGCCGGGTCGGTCCCGGTCGTCAAGGTCGGCCGGATCGCCGGCCAGTACAGCAAGCCGCGCTCCAAGCCGACCGAGACCCGCGACGGCGTGACGCTGCCGACCTACCGCGGCGATTCCGTCAACGGCTTCGAGTTCACCGCCGAGGCCCGCATCCCGGACCCGCAGCGCCTGAAGCGGATGTACCACGCCTCCGCCGCGACGCTGAACCTGGTGCGCGCCTTCACCACCGGCGGCTACGCGGACCTGCGCCAGGTGCACGCCTGGAACCAGGACTTCGTGAAGTCCTCCCCGTCCGGGCAGCGTTACGAGGCGCTGGCGCGCGAGATCGACCGGGCGCTGAACTTCATGAACGCCTGCGGGGTGGACCCGGAGGAGTTCAAGACGGTGGAGTTCTACTCCTCCCACGAGGCGCTCGTGCTGGACTACGAGTCCGCGCTGACCCGCACGGACTCCCGCACCGGCAAGCTCTACGACGTCTCCGGGCACATGGTCTGGATCGGCGAGCGCACCCGTCAACTGGGCGGCGCGCACATCGAGTTCGCCTCCCGCATCCGCAACCCGATCGGCGTCAAGCTGGGCCCGACGACGACCGCCGAGGACGCGCTGACGCTCATCGAGCGCCTCGACCCGGAGCGCGAGCCGGGCCGGCTGACCTTCATCACCCGGATGGGCGCGGACAAGATCCGCGACAAGCTGCCCGAGCTGGTCGAGAAGGTCACCGCCACCGGCGCCCAGGTCGCCTGGATCTGCGACCCGATGCACGGCAACACCTTCGAGGCCGCCTCCGGTCACAAGACCCGGCGCTTCGACGACGTGCTGGACGAGGTCAAGGGCTTCTTCGAGGTGCACAAGGGCCTCGGTACGCACCCGGGCGGCATCCACGTGGAGCTGACCGGCGACGACGTCACCGAGTGCGTGGGCGGGGGCGACGAGATCTTCGTCGACGACCTGCACCAGCGCTACGAGACCGCCTGCGACCCGCGGCTCAACCGCAGCCAGTCGCTGGACCTGGCGTTCCTGGTGGCGGAGATGTACCGGGACCAGTAGCCGAGGGGCCCGGCCGGGCCGTACGGACACCCGATGGGGCGCGGATCACAGGATTCGCGCCCCATCGCCGTTGTTCCCGGTCTTTCGTCCCGGGTAAGGTAAGGGTAACCTCACTGCGGAACAGGTCGACGGAGGTGACCCGCGTGTACGTCTGCTCGTGCTTCGGCATCACGGAGCAGCAGGTCCGTGAGCACGCGGATTCCGGCGCCTGCACCCCGCGCCAGATCGCCTCCGCCTGCAAGGCCGGCACCGACTGCGGCGGCTGTGTACGCCGCATCCAGGCGCTGCTCGGCCGGGGGGCGTGCCCCCGGCGCGAACTGATCGACCAGGGCGCGCCCGAGCCGCTCGGCGCCGAGGTGTCCGGGCTGCCGGCCGCCGGGGCGCGCGGCGCCTACGGCACGGCGCCCGGCAGTGTCCCGGACGCGACGACCCCCGACGCGGCGCCGGAAGCCCTGCCCGAAGTCCTTCCCGAAGCGGCCTGACGCCGGCCCGGCCGGTGCGGCGCGGGAACGCTGTGCAGGAACGGTTTGCCGGACCGGTTCAGCTGTCCGGCTGCTCGATGATCTGGGCGATGTAGAGCGGCTCACCGAGCTTCTCGATGAGCTCCAGCTGTGTGTCCAGATAGTCGATGTGGTGCTCCTCGTCGGCCAGGATGCTCTCGAAGATGTTGGCCGAGGTGATGTCCCCCTTGGTCCGCATCAGCTCGACGCCCCGCTTGAGCCGGTCGATCGCCTCGACCTCGATCTGCCGGTCCGCCTGGAACATCTCGGTGACTGTCTGCCCCACCCGGACGTGGAAGAGCCGCTGGTAATTGGGCAGCCCGTCCAGGAACAGGATGCGGTCCGTGAGGATCTCCGCGTGCTTCATCTCGTCGAACGACTCGTGCCGGGTGTACTTGGCCAGCTTCGTCCAGCCGAAGTTCTCCTGCATCTTCGCGTGCAGGAAGTACTGGTTGATGGCGGTCAGCTCGGCGGTCAGCTGCTCGTTGAGGAATTCGATGACCTCGGGGTCGCCCTGCATGGCAGCGGGCTCCTTCCACGCGAGTACTGGCAGGTGCCGCGCATCCTTGCACCGTCGTGAGCTGGGCGTCCAGTAAGTGCACGCTTAGTACGAGTTGCCCGAATCGCTGCCGCCCTGGTCACCGGCACCCCCGAGGGTCTGACACCATGGGAGGCATGGGTCAGCCCGAAAGCCGCGAAGCGGAGCATCCTCAGCTGCCTCCGGGGCAGCGACTGCAACGGGGATGGCCGGTCACGCATTACGGCCCGGTGCCGAAATTCCGGCCCGAACGCTGGGAGTTCCGGGCTTTCGGCGCCACCGCGGACGGCGGCAAACACTGCTGGACGCACGAGGAATTCTCGGCGCTGCCCTATACGACCGTCGTGGCCGACATGCATTGCGTGACGAAGTTCAGCATGCTCGGCGCCGAATGGGGCGGCGTGTCCACCCGTACCGTCCTCGATCTCGCGCCGCCCGCCCCGGACGTCACCCATGTGATGGTGTGGGCCGAATACGGATTCAGTTCGAACCTGAAACTGGCCGATTTCGCCGATGCGAAATGCCTGTTCGCGACCCACCGCTCCGGCGAACCGCTCACCGCCGAGCACGGCTTCCCGGTCCGCCTGATCGTCCCGCACCTGTACGCCTGGAAAGGGCCCAAATGGGTGCGCGGCATCGAGTACATGACGGCGGACCGCCGCGGCTTCTGGGAGGAGCGCGGCTACCACAACCTCGGTGACCCGTGGCGCGAGCAGCGGTACTCGTACCAGGAGGAACCGGGCGACGGTCCGGAGCTGTAGCGCGCGGCGGGCCGCCGGAGGGCGGCCCCGGCGCACGGCCGCGGCTCAGGCCGGGTGCCGCAGCTCCTTCAGGCGCGCCACGTCCGCCGCGTGCCCCTCCTTGCCGCCCGGCGTCTCGATCACCAGCGGCACGCCCACCGTGGCCGGGTGCCGGAACAGCTCGCCGAACGGGCCGGCGCCGATGTGCCCGGCGCCGATGTTCTCGTGGCGGTCCTTGTGGGCGCCGACGACGTCCTTGGAGTCGTTGGCGTGGATCAGTTTCAGCCGTCCTTCGCCCACCACGTCGACCAGCTCGTCCAGCAGCGCCTTCATCCCGCCGGGCGCCGCCATGTCGTGCCCGGCCGCGAAGGCGTGGCAGGTGTCCAGGCAGACGCCCAGCTTCGGGTGCCGGTCCAGCGCGTCGAAGTACGGGCCCAGGTCCTCGGCCAGCGCGCACAGCGACGCTCCCTGGCCCGCCGTCGGCTCCAGCAGCAGCCACGGATCGTCGTCGTGCGTCAGCTCCTCCAGCAGCGGCCGCACCCGCTCGCGCACCTGCGCCAGCGCCTCCGCCCGGGGCCGCCCGCCGGTCGCCGAACCGGTGTGCACCACCACGCCCCGCGCGCCGATCGCCCGGCCGCGCAGCAGTGAATGGCGCAGCGAGACCACGGACTTCTCGACGGTCTCACCGTTGTGCGAGCCGAAGTTGATCAGGTAGGGGGCGTGCACGTACGCCGGGAGCGCCGCCCGCTCGCACGCCTCCCGGAACGCCTCGTCCTGCTGCGGGACACCGGCCGGCGTGGCCCAGCCGCGCGGGTTGGCGACGAAGACCTGGAGGGCCTCGCCGCCGATGTCCCGGGCGTACGGGATGCCGACCTTGGCCAGGCCGCCGGCCACCGGGACGTGGCCGCCGACCGGATTGCGTTCGCGGGCGTGCTGCGGGGAGGGGGAGATGCTCACCCGTCAAGGGTGCCAGGTGCGCGGCGCCCGCCCGGCGTGCGGGCGGGCGTCCTTGCTCACAGTGGGCGCGGTGCCGACGACGGGCGCCCGGCGCGGCGGCTCACCGCGCGCCCGCGCCCGCGCCGGTGCTCACAGCGCGCTCTCCAGCCGGATGGTGATCCTGCTGCCCTTGGCCGCCTGTTCGCCGCCCGCGACCGACTGGCTCTCGACCGTGTCCCGGGGGAACAGGAACGGCTTCTTGACCTCGACCTCGAAGCCCGCGCCGGTCAGCGCCCGCTTGGCCTCGTCGGTGCTCTTGCCCGTCACGTCCGGGACGGTGACCATCTCGGGGCCCGCGGAGAGCGTGAGGGTGACCGTGTCGCCCTTGCCCTGCCTGCTGCCCTGCCCGGGCGACTGCCGGGCGACCTTGCCCTTGTCCTGCGGGGAGTGCACCGGCGCGTCCGCGATCTTCACGTCGAAGCCCGCGCCGCGCAGCGTGGCCTCGGCGTCCGCCCGGTCCCGGCCGGTCACGTCCGGCACGTCGACCGCGGCGCCGCGGCTGACGGTGAGCGCGACGGCGGTGTCCGGGCGGCGCTTGCTGCCCGCCGCCGGGTCGGTGCGGACCACCGAGCCCTTGGCGACCTCGTCGGAGAACTCCTTGCGCACCGTGCCCACCGTCAGGCCCAGGTCGCGCAGCTTGCGCTTGGCGTCGGCGACCGGGGTGCCCGCCAGGTCGGGCACCTGGACGATCTCCGGGCCCTTGGACAGGGTGATGGTGACCGTGCCCGTACCGCGGACGCGCTTGCCGTTCTCCGGGTCCGTGGCCATGACGTGGCCGCGCGCCACGTTCGGGCTGAAGTCGTGCTCGACCTTCACGTCCAGGCCCTCGGCGCGCAGCGTCTGCTCGGCCTTCGCCTGCGTCATGTCCAGTACGGCCGGAACGGTGGTGAACTGTCCGGAGTTGATGTACCAGACGCCCGCGCCCACCACCAGGACGAGCAGCACGGCCGCCACCACCGACACCGTCCTGCGCCGGGCCCGCAGCAGCCCCGCCCACGGTCCGGACCGCGGCGCCGGGGCCGCCGGGCGCAGCCGGGTGGTCCGCTCGGCCGTCGACGCGGGCTCCGCCGGCGGCGTCTCCAGCCGGCTGGTGCGGTTCAGCGGCTCTTCCAGCGGCAGTGGCGGCTGGACGGCCACGGCCCGCGGCAGCACACTCGTACGGTCCTCGGAACCGGCCCCGGAGCCGCCCTCCGGCGCTTCCTCGGCCCGTGGCGGCACCGCGTCCAACTGCGCGTCGGACAGCTCGGCGCGGACCGTGCGGGCCTGCGCGAGCAGCGTCACCGCGTCCTGCGGGCGCAGTTCGGGGCGGCGCGCGGTGGCCGCGGCGGTCAGGTCGTCCAGCTGCGGCGCCAGCTCCGGCGCGTACGTGGACGGAGGCGGCACGTCCTCGTGCAGGTGCCGGTAGAGGACCTGGGCCGCGTTGCCCCCGGTGTGCGGCTTGCCGCCGGTCAGCATCTCGAACAGCACCACGCCGCACGCGTAGACGTCCGCGGGCGGGCCGGCGCTGCCCTCCTCGATCTGCTCGGGCGCCAGGTAGGAGACGGTCCCCAGGACCGAGCCGGTCGAGGCGGTGGTGTGCGTGCCCACGGTCCGTACGAGGCCGAAGTCGGCGACCTTGACCCGGCCGTCGTCACCGATCAGCACGTTCTCCGGCTTCACGTCGCGGTGCACCAGCCCGGCCCGGTGCGCGGCGCCCAGCGCGGCCAGCATCGGCTCCAGGATGTCGAGGGCGGCGCGCGGCTGGAGGGCACCGCGCCGCCGCAGCACGTCGCGCAGCGTGCAGCCCGCCACATACTCCATGGCCAGGTAGACGTACGCACCGTCCGTGCCCTGGTCGTAGACGCCGACCACATTGGGGTGGTCGAGCCGGGCGGCGGACTTCGCCTCGCGGATGAAGCGGTCGACGAACGCCGCGTCGGCCGCCAGCGACGGGTGCATCACCTTCAGGGCGAGCACCCGGTCCAGCCGGGTGTCCAAGGCCCGGTAGACCGTGGCCATGCCGCCGGCGGCGATGCGCGCCTGCACCTGGTAGCGGCCGTCGAGCAGCTGCCCGACGAGGGGGTCCTGAAGGGTCGTATCCACGGCTGTGGAGTCTACGAGCCGCTGCTGTGACCGCCGAAGCCCCGCCCACGACCAGCGGCTTTCTGCAGCCGAACGGTGACAGGGACGGTACCGGATGTCCCTTTCGCGAGGCGCGGGCGGCGGCCGTACGGGGCCGCCGCCCGGCGCGCCGCCTCAGAAGGCGGGCCGCTCCGGGTCCAGCGCGGCCACGCCCCCGGTGGGCGAGGAGGCCTCCGCGTGGTGGCGGCGCGGTATCCGTCCCGCCCGGTACGCCAGCCGGCCGCCCTCGACCGCGTGCCGCATTGCCTCCGCCATCAGCACGGGCTCCTGCGCGCGGGTCACCGCGGACGCCAGCATCACCGCGGCGCAGCCCAGCTCCATGGCGAGCGCCGCGTCCGAGGCGGTGCCCGCGCCCGCGTCCAGGATCACCGGGACCCCGGCCCGCTCGGTGATCAGCTGGAAGTTGTGCGGGTTGCGGATGCCCAGCCCGGAGCCGATGGGGGAGCCCAGCGGCATGATCGCGGCGCAGCCCACGTCCTCCAGCTTGCGGGCCAGCACCGGGTCGTCGTTGGTGTACGGCAGCACTGTGAAGCCGTCGTCCACCAGGGTCTCGGCGGCGTCCAGCAGCTCGACCGGGTCCGGCAGCAGTGTGCGCTCGTCGGCGACCACCTCCAGCTTGACCCAGTCGGTGCCCAGCGCCTCACGGGCCAGCCGGGCGGTGAGGACGGCCTCGCCCGCGGTGAAGCAGCCCGCGGTGTTCGGCAGCGCGCGGATGCCGTTCCGCTCCAGTACGGACAGCACCGAACCCTGCACGGCCGGGTCCAGGCGGCGCATGGCCACCGTCGTCAGCTCCGTACCGGAGGCGAGCAGCGCCCGTTCCAGGACGTCGAGGCTGGGTGCCCCGCCGGTGCCCATGATCAGACGGGAGCCGAAGGCGGTGTCGGCGATGGTGAGCAGATCGTCGGCCATGGCGGGGTCAGCCTCCCTGGACTGCGGTGAGGACCTCGACGCGGTCGCCGTCGCCGAGCGCGGTGGCGGGCCACTGGCCGCGCGGCACCACGGCCTCGTTGACGGCGGCGGCCACGCCGCTGGGGGCCGTGGTGAGACCGGCGACGAGCCGGTCCAGGGTGAGCCCGCCGGGGATCTCCCGGGGCTCGCCGTTCACGGAGACGGTGATGGGCGTGCGGACGGTCATGCGGGCTGCTCCTGGAGGGCGGGGGCGGGCGCGGTGCCCGGCCGGGCACCGGACGGGACGGGGCCGGACGGCCGCGGTGCGAAGCGGTCCGGGGCGAACGGCCGGGCCTCCTCCGGGAGCGGGCCGCCGGTCAGCACCGCCGCCATCGCGTCGCCGGTGACGGGCGTCAGCAGCACCCCGTTGCGGTGGTGGCCGGTGGCCACCAGGAGGCCGGGCAGCGCGGTCGGGCCGAGCAGCGGCGCGTTGTCGGGCGAGCCGGGGCGCAGCCCGGCGCGGGTCTCGACCAGCGGCAGCTCGGTGATGCCGGGCACCAGCTCGTGGGCGTCCCGCAGCAGCTCGTACACGCCGCCCGCGGTCACCGTGGTGTCCCAGCCCAGCTCCTCGCTGGTGGCGCCGACGACCAGCTCACCGTCCTCGCGCGGTACGAGGTAGAGCGGGCCGCCGCGCACCACGGCCCGTACGGTGCGGGACAGGAACGGTACGCCCCCGGGCAGCCCGTCCGGCATGCGCAGCCGCAGCACCTGGCCCTTGACCGGGCGGACCGGCGGCAGCACCTCCTCCGGGACGCCCGCCAGCCGCCCGCTGCAGCTGCCCGCGGCGAGCACGACCTGCCCGGCCTCGATCCGGCTCCCGTCGGCCAGTTCGGCGCCGGTGGCGCGGCCCCGCCCGACGGTCAGCCGCCCGGCGGCGGCGCGGTGGAAGACGACCCCGGCCCGCTCGCAGGCGGCGAGCAGCGCGGCGGCCAGCCGGCGCGGATCGACCTGGTGGTCCCCGTCCACCCGGAGCCCGCCGCGTACGCCCGGCGCGAGCAGCGGCTCCAGGCGCCGGCACTCGCGCCCGGTCAGCCACTCGGAGTCCAGGCCGCTGCGGCGCTGGAGGGCGTGCAGCTCGCGCAGGTGGGCACGGTCGTCGGCGTCCAGCGCGACGGCCAGCGTGCCGCACTGCCGGTAGCCGAGGTCCCGGCCGCTCGCCTCGGCCAGCTCGGCCGCGAAGTCCGGGTAGCGGCGGGCGGAGGCGAGGTTGAGGCCGAGGAGCGTCTGTTCGCCGTAGTGGAGTTCGGTGACCGCGGCCAGCATGCCGGCCGCGACCTGGGCGGCACCGCCGCCGGGCGCCGGGTCCGCGACGGTGGTGCGCAGCCCGCGCTGGGCCGCCCGCCAGGCGGTCACCAGGCCGATGATGCCGCCGCCGATGACCAGGACGTCGGGGGACCCGCCGGGGACGGGTGTTCCCGCCGCCTCCGCAGATGGCCGCGGGGACGTCGGTTCCGAGCTCCGTACCGATGTCTGTGCAGGTGGATGCATGGGCGTCCAGCCCCTCCCTTCGCCGGCATGACCCGGATCAGGTTCGTACGGTCGGAGGCCGCAGCAGCCTCCCTCTCAGCCCGGTGCGTCCGGGCTCCCGCGAGTGCGTTCCCCGCAACCCTAGTACGGGCGTCCGACGCACCGTAAGGGAGCGCCGGGGCCGGGGCGCGGCCCGTCGCGCGAGTTCCTGAGGGTGACCGGCCGTGACGTTGTGTCATAGATCTCGTTGCACGGTGCTCCTGATCGCGCGACACGCCGTCCTACAGTGATCGGGTGAGCGAGCAGACCCAGCCCCAGGGCCCGGACCGCGCGGGCCAGGACCGCGAACCCGCCGAGCGCGCCGCCGAACGCGCCCGGCGCGTCGTCATCGTCGGCGCCGGCCTGGCCGGTGTGCAGACCGCCGTCGCCCTGCGCGAACAGGGCTGGCGCGGCGGGATCACAGTGCTCGGCGACGAGCCGCACCGGCCGTACGACCGCCCGCCGCTCTCCAAGGCCGTGCTGCTCGGCAAGGCCGACGGCTCCACCTTCGACGTGGACTTCGCGGCGCTCGGCATCGACCTGCTCCTGGGGCGGCGCGCCACCGGGCTCGCGGCCGCCTCCCGAGTGGTCGAGACCGAGGCCGGACCGGTCCCGTACGACCACCTGGTGATCGCGACCGGTGCCGAACCGGTCACCCTGCCCGGCTGCGACGGACTGCCGGACGTCCATGTGCTGCGCACCCTCGACGACGCCGAGCGGCTGCGGCCCGTACTGGCCGGGCAGCGCGAGGTCGTGGTGGTCGGCGCGGGCTGGATCGGCGCGGAGTTCACCACCGCGGCGCGCGAGGCGGGCTGCGGGGTGACCGTCGTCGAGGCCGCCGACCGGCCGCTGGCCGGCGCGCTGCCCGCCGAGGTCGCCGCCCCCATGACGGCCTGGTACGAGGACAGCGGCGCCCGGCTGCGCACCAACGCCCGGGTCGCCGCCCTCACCGAGGGCACGGTGACGCTGGCCGACGGCGCCACGCTCGCCGCCGACGCGGTCGTGGTCGGCATCGGCGCCCGGCCCGCGACTGCCTGGCTCGCCGGCTCCGGCGTCGAGCTGTCGTCCGGGGACCGCTCGGTGCTGGCCGACGAGCGGCTGCGCACCTCGGTGCCCGACGTGTACGCGGTCGGCGACTGCGTCTCCTTCCCGTCCGCCCGCTACGGCAGCCGCCTGCTCGTCCACCACTGGGACAACGCCCTCCAGGGGCCGCGCACGGTCGCCGCCACCATCGTCCGCGGCGCGGCGGAGGGGCCGGTCTACGACCCGGTCCCGTACTTCTGGTCCGAGCAGTTCGGCCGGTTCGTGCAGTACGCCGGGCACCACGCCGGCGCCGACGAGACGGTCTGGCGCGGCGACCCGGCGAGCGCCGCCTGGTCGGTGATCTGGCTGCGCGACGGCGTGCTGGTCGCGCTGCTGGCGGTCGGCCGGCCGCGCGACCTGGCCCAGGGGCGCAAGCTCATCGAGCGGGGCGCGGCGATGGACCGGCGGCTGGCCGCGGACGCGTCCGTACCGCTGAAGTCGGCGGTGGTCTGAGCCTGGTTCCCGGCCCGCGCGCGGCGGGCCGGGGCGGCTCGTGCGGGCGGCTCGTGCGGGCGGCTCGTACGGGTGCGGGCCTGCCCCGATGGCGATGCCCCGCTACCGGCTGTCAGTGGGAGGTGGCAGGCTTGTCCCGTGACCGAGATTGACGCAAAGATCGATGGACTCGTTCCCGCCTGGCTCACCCTCCCCGACATCGCCGAAGAGATCGGCGTCGAGGTGACGCGTGTGCGGCAGCTGGTGAAGGAGGGCCAGCTGATCGCGGTGCGCCGTGGCGAGAACCGTGCCCTTCACGTACCGGCCGACTTCATCAAGGACGGCAAGGTCGTCAAGGGACTCGTCGGGACGCTCACGCTCCTGCGGGACGACGGCTTCGCCGACGAGGAGATGCTGGAGTGGCTCTTCACCGCCGACGAGACCCTGCCCGGCACCCCCGCCCAGGCCCTGCGTGAGAACCGCGGTACGGAGGTGAAGCGCCGGGCCCAGGCGCTCGCCGTCTAGGTCGGCCCGCTGCGGGCGTCCGTGCGCGAGCGCGCCCGCAGCCGTACCGCCGTCGCGCCCGCACCCGCGGGCCGCGACCGTCTTCGCACCACTGGCGTACGGGCCGGAAGGCCCGGCCCGTACGCCGCAGACCTGGGGGGACCCGCCCGATGACCACCGCACGCCACGCCCTGTCCGACGCCCGGCTCTACCTGTGCACGGACGCCCGCAAGCGCCAGGGCGACCTCCCGCAGTTCCTGGACGCGGTGCTCACTTCCGGTGTGGACATCGTGCAGCTGCGCGACAAGGGCATGGAGGCCGCCGAGGAACTGACCCACCTGGAGGTCTTCGCGGACGCCTGCCGCCGACACGGCAAGCTGCTGGCGGTCAACGACCGCGCCGACGTCGCGCACGCCATCGGCTCGGACGTGCTGCACCTGGGCCAGGGCGACCTGCCGGTGCCCGCCGCCCGCGCCGTCCTCGGCGACGAGGTGCTGATCGGCCGGTCCACCCACGCCGAGGCCGAGGTGGACGCCGCGCTGGCCGAGCCCGGCGTGGACTACTTCTGCACCGGGCCGTGCTGGCCCACCCCCACCAAGCCCGGCCGCCCCGCCCCCGGCCTCGGCCTGGTCCGGTACGCCGCCGCGCGGCGGCCCGATCGCCCCTGGTTCGCGATCGGCGGCATCGACGCGGGCAATCTGGACGAGGTGCTGGCGGCGGGCGCCCGCCGGGTCGTCGTCGTACGGGCGATCACCGAGGCCGAGGACCCGGGCGCAGCCGCCGCCGACCTGGCGAAGCGGGTGCGCGCGTACACGGAGTGAGCGGGCCGCGGGGGGCGGAAGGCGCTCCGGGGCGCCCCGCCTGGACGTGAGATGACCGGCCGGTGTCCAGGGTGTGGACCGGAATGCGGCTATCCGGGCATTTCGTCGGAGCCGGTTGGTGCGTACGGCACCGGTGGATAATCTGCACGTATGGCCCTTGGCACAGCTTCCACCAGGACTGATCGCGCGCGGACCGTGCGCGACCTGCTCGCTTCCGGCAAGCAGTCGTATTCGTTCGAATTCGCCGCCCCGAAGACGGAGAAGGGCGAGCGGACGTTGTGGAACGCCATTCGCCGCATCGAAGCCGTCTCCCCGACCTTCGTCTCGGTGACCTACGGCGCGGGCGGCACCTCCCGCGAAGGCACGGTGCGCGCCACCGAGCGGATCGCCACCGACACCACCCTCACCCCGGTCGCCCACCTGACCGCCGTCAACCACTCCCTGGCCGAGCTGCGCAACATCATCGGGCAGTACGCCGGCGCGGGCATCCGCAACATGCTCGCGCTGCGCGGCGACCCGCCCGGCGACCCGATGGGCGACTGGGTCCCGCACCCCGAAGGCGTGCGGTACGCCGCCGAACTGGTCCGGCTCATCAAGGAGTCGGGCGACTTCTGCGTCGGTGTGGCCGCCTTCCCGGAGATGCACCCGCGCTCGACGGACTGGGACACCGACGTACGGCACTTCGTCGACAAGTGCCGGGCCGGCGCGGACTTCGCCATCACCCAGATGTTCTTCTACGCCGAGGACTACCTGCGACTGCGCGACCGGGTCGCGGCGGCGGGTTGCGAGACGCCCGTCATCCCGGAGATCATGCCGGTCACCAACGTCCGCCAGATCGAACGGTTCGCGCAGCTCAGCAACGCGGCCTTCCCGCCCGAGCTGGCCGAGCGCATCCTCGCCGTCAAGGACGATCCGGCGGCTGTACGCTCCATTGGCATCGAGTACGCGACGGAGCTGTGCGCGCGCCTGATGGCCGAGGGAAGTCCCGGGTTGCACTTCATTACCCTGAACCACTCCACGGCGACGCTGGAAATCTACGAGAATCTGGGGCTGCACCAGCAGTCCTGACGGCGGTTTGCCGCACCACGGCGGCTGTGGAGCGGCGGAAGAGGGGCCTATATGGGCTGGGTGGTCCTGTACATCGCATTTGCCTGCGTTGCGCTCTGGCTCCTCGGTGAAGTGCTGCTCCAGTACAAGGCCCGGCTGCGGTGGCGGCTGCTGGCCTTCACCGGCTTCCTCGGTGTGGTCGTCGGCGTCGTCATCCCGTCGGTGATCGTCATAGCGGTGGGCGCCATCGCCTTCGCCGTCGGTCAGACCTACGTCACGCTCTCTTTCCGCAGCGGCTTCTCCGAAGGCTGGGCGCTGCGCGGCAAGCGCGGTGACAGCGGCAGGCGCGGCGACAGCCGGCGGCGCCGGGCCCGGGGCGGCAACCGGGCCGCGAACGCCGGTCCGACGCTCCAGGTCTCCGGCCTGGAGGCGGTCCCGGCCATGGAGGGCGCGGCCGTCGGGGGAGCGGCCACCGGGGGAGCGGACGGAGCTCCGGCCCCGGTCGGCACGGCCGCGTACGACGGCACGGACCCCTTCGCCCCGCACGACGGCTTCCCGGCCGGGACGGGCGCCCAGGACGGCTACGCGGGCGCGGACTCCACCGAGGTCTACGCGCCGCAGCCGCTGCCCGACGAGACCGGTCAGTACGGCATATACAGCTCCGACGCGCGCCCGCAGCAGCCGGACTACGCCGCGTACGACGGCGGGTACCAGGACTACGGCCAAGACGGCTACGGCTACGACGGGGGATACGGAGGCGCCGCCGCCCAGGGCGGGCAGGACGGCTACGCCGACCATTACAGCGCTTACGGCGCCGGCCAAGGCCAAGATCAAGGCCAAGGCCAGAACCAGGGCTCTGGCCACGGGCAGACCCCCGGCCAGCAGGCGCCCTACTCCGACCCGTACCTGGGCTCGCAGCAGTACGCCGCGCAGTACGACCCGTACGACCAGCCGGACGCGTTCGGGGGGACGCCGGACTACTCGGCGCAGCAGTACACCGGCGTGCAGGACCCGGCGCAGCCCTCGTACAGCGAGACGCCGCCCGGCGGGGTGTGGGTCCCCCAGCAGCGCGGCAACGAGCCCACCGAGCAGCCGTATCCGCCCTACCAGCCGCCTCCGCAGAACCAGGGCTTCGACGGACAGCAGTACCGCTACTGAGCGGCCGGGCGCGCTCGGGCGGACCGCGGACCGCGGTCATCGGGAGCCGCGCCGGTGTCACCACGGGCGTGCCGGGGCACTGGAAGCCGCGCCGGTCTCACCGGGAGCCGCGCCCGGCCCCGGTCACTGGGAGCCGCGCCAGTCGTCCCCGTTCACGATCAGGCCCGCGACGAGGGCGCCCGACATCCCGGCGTGTGCCAGCCCGCCGCCCGGGTGCGTCCAGCCGCCGACCGCGTACAGCCCGGCTATGCGGGTGCGGTTGGCGGGGCGCAGGAAGCGGCCCCCGGCACCGGCCAGCGCCGGACCCGGCACCGACTCGCCTTCGGCGGGCGGCAGCACGGCCCGCCACAGCACCCGCTCCCCAAGGCCCGGTATCGCCGCTTCGGCCGCTTCGACCAGCCGGTCGGCGGCAGCCGCCGAGGCGGCCGTCTCCGCGGCCGGCCGCACCCCGTCCGGGTGCTCCGCGCCGACCGGCGTCCGGGCCAGGTCGCCGTACGGCGCGATCGCGGCGCTCAGTGTCACGGCCTCGTGGCCGTCGTCGGGCCGGGACGCCGGATCGTCCGGGCGCAGCACCGTCACCGTCGGGCGGTCGACCAGCGTCCCCGGGCCCGCCCCGAAGACGGCCGCCAACTCCGCGGCGGGATCGGCGGCATGGACCACCGTGCGGTGTGCCGCGTCCGCCGGGCGGGGGCCGCGCAGCGCGAGCGCGACCGTGAACCGTCCCGGCGTGCGGCGGCTCTCCTCCGCGACGGGCCGTACGTCCTCCGGGCCCCACGGCTCGGCGCCCTTCAGGAGCGCCGTCAGCCGCTCGGGGGCGACGCCCGCAACGACCGTGTCCGCCTCGGCGCAGCCGCCGTCCCGCAGTTCGACGCCGGCCGCCCGGCCGTCCGCCTCGATGACGCGTGTCACCTCCGCGCCGAAGGTGAACTCCACCTTCCGGTCCAGGCAGCGCTCGTACAGCGCGTCCGCCAGCGCCCGGACGCCGCCGCGCGGATACCAACTTCCGAAAGTCTGCTCCATGTACGGCAGGACGGCGGCGCTCGCGGGGACGGTGCGCGGGTCGAAGCCGTACGCCAGGGCGCAGCTCTCCAGGAGGGCGGTCAGCCGGGGGTCCTTCAGCTCACGGCGGGCCACCTCGGCGAGGGTGCCGTCCGTCCCGGGCCGGCGCCGCCCGAACAGGCCGCGCTTGGGCAGCGCGGGATACGGGTCGCGCCCCAGCACCTGCCAGTCGGGCCACAGGGGCTCCTCCAGCAGCGGCCGGCGCGTGCGGTCCCAGGCCTCGCGGGCGCGGCCCAGGAAGTCGCTCCAGCGCTCACCCGCGCCCGCGCCCAGCGCGCCGTCCAGCGCGGCCAGGACGCCGGCCCGGGAGGCGTTCGGCAGGGAGACGGCCGTGCCGTCCGCGAAGACATGGCGGGCGGCGGGATCGACCTGGGACAGTTCGAGCACGCTCTCCAGCGGCTCGCGGCCGGTCTTGACGAACAGGTCGCGGTAGACGGCCGGAAGGTGCAGCAGCCCGGGCCCGGTGTCGAAGCCGAAGCCCGCGCGCTCGAAGCGGCGCACCGCGCCGCCGTACGTCGTACCGCGTTCGTACACCGCCACCCGGTGGCCCGCGACGGCCAGCCGGGCGGCGGCCGCCATCGCGCCCATCCCGGCGCCGATCACCGCAATCCGTGCCATGCCTGCGACTTTATCCGGCACCACTGACAACGCCGCCGCAGCCTGCCCCGGACCGGCGCCCCGGGCTTCCGCGCGGCATCCGGAATCCGCTCCGCGACCCGGCCCCGGCCCCGCCTGCCGTGACGGCCGGGCCCGTGCCGCGGCTCAGCCCACCGGCGCCCCGGCCCCGCCCGTCCGCCGTTCCTCCCGCCGCTGCTTCCTGCGCCGCAGGAAGCGCCGTACCCGGGACCACAGGAACACCACCAGGACGATGCCGCCGACCAGCAGCACCCCGGCGATGACCGCCGCGGCCACCGGGTGGAACACCGCGAAGACGATGATGCCCGCGACCCCCAGGTCCTCCAGCGTGCTCAGCACGAAGTTGCTGGCCGGCTCGGGCGAGGTGTTCACCGCCATCCGCGTGCCCGCCTTGACCAGGTGGCTCACCAGTGCGCTGGAGCCGCCCACCGCGCCCGCCGCCAGCTGCGGCAGCGACCCGTCGTGGCCGGCGAGCAGGGCCGCCACGACACCGCCGGACACCGGCCGGACGACCGTGTGCACGGCGTCCCACACCGAGTCCACGTACGGGATCTTGTCGGCGACGGCCTCGCACAGGAAGAGCACTCCCGCGACGATCAGCACGTCGGGACGTTGCAACGCCTCGGGCACCTCGTCGGCGACGCCGGTCGCCCCGAGCACGCCGAGCAGCAGGACGACGGCGTAGGCGTTGACGCCGCTGGCCCAGCCGCTGGTGAAGACCAAAGGGAGTACGGACACGCAGGAGATCGTAGCCAGCCGCTGCGCGTCGGTGCTCAGGTTTGAGTATCCGTACTCAGTCCCTGAGATGAGTAGGTACGCGGATGGGCCGCGACCTGCGCGGACGGAAGAGTAAGGGCCACGGAAGGGACGCCGGGCCGGCACCGCCGGCACGGGGCGGCGGAACGGCACGGCAGCCCGGACGTGACGGGGGAGCACGGGGGAGTACGGGGGCTCCACAGGGGAGAGCACGGGGGTGCGGAGCCCCACGGGGGAAGCGCTGTCCTGGACGGATCGCCGGGGGAACGATCCGTTCCGGGGCAGCGCGCGGTACGACGACGGCGGCGGGGGGGGGGGGCCCCGGGGGGGGCGCCCCCCCCCCGGGGGGGGGGCCCCCCCCCGGGGGGGGGGGGGCGGGGGGCGGCCCCCCCCCCCCCCCCCCCGCCGCCCCCGCCCCCC